>NZ_CP136628.1:5524129-5827238 GCF_032918005.1 Bradyrhizobium sp. NDS-1 | reverse complement strand
ACGCGGCGCAATTGTCGTTTTTTACGACTGTTCTCGATTCGCATTTTGCCGGGTTCCCACAGTGACACCGCCGCCCGCCGTAGCCGCAAGGCTCGATAGTATTCCCATGCCCGCGCCGGAGAAGAAGCAGAAGGCTCGCCGCGCGCTCGCGCGCGTCGATCATCCCTTCAAAGGCATTGCGCTGGTGCTGTTGTCGACGATCTTTCTCGGCTGCTCCGACGTCACCGCGAAATACCTGTCGACCAGCCTGCCGTCGATCGAGATCACCTGGATCCGCTTCGTCACCTTCGCGCTGTTGTTCACGCCGGTGATGATGCCGGGCTCGCCGCTGCATGCGATGCGCACCGAGCGTCTTGGCTTGCAGCTGATGCGTGGCGCCGCGTTGCTGGGCTCCTCGCTGTTCTTCATCACGGGCTTGAGTTTCCTCCCCATCGCGGAAGCCTCCGCCACCGGGTTCGTCTCGCCGTTGTTCGTCACCGCGCTGTCGATCATCTTCCTGAGCGAGAAGGTCGGCATGCGCCGCTGGATCGCCACGGGCATTGGCTTGACCGGCGTGCTGATCATCCTGCGGCCGGGCACGAGTGCTTTTCATGCCGCCGCATTCTTCCCGATCATCTCGGCGTTCTGCTGGGCTGCCGCGCTGATCCTGACGCGCATGATGAGCGGCCGAGAGGCCGTCCTCACCACCATGGCCTATTCGGCGCTGACGGGCGTTGTGATCCTCAGCGTGATGGTGCCGTTCGTCTGGGTCACACCGAGCTGGACCGCAATCGGGCTCGGCATCGTGATCGGCGTTGCCTCGACCGTCGGCCAGTGGATCATCGTGCTGGCCTACCGCTATGGCGATGCTTCGGTGCTGGCGCCGTTCTCCTACACGCAGCTGCTCTGGGTCAGCATTTTGGGTTTCTTTATCTTCGGCGAAGTGCCTGATCTCTGGACCATCGTCGGCGCGGCCTTCATCGTTGCGAGCGGCCTCTACATCGCCCATCGCGAGCGAGTGCGTCGGGCCCAACTGCTGGTGCTGGAAGAGCGTTCCCCGAACCCCTGACGCAAGTCCGCGCGTCCGCTTCGTGCTATCAACGGCTCCAACGATAAGGGAGGAGCCGAATGCGCGCTGCGATTTTCAGGAACGGTGAGATTGTCGTGGGACAGATGGCCGAACCGACGCCGGGGCTCGGCCAGGTGCTGGTCAAGACGCTCGCCTGCGGCATCTGCGGCTCCGATCTGCATGCGCGTCAGCATGCTCACCGCATGGTGGAGATGGCGCGGAAGACCGGGCGCAAGCCGATGGATCTGTCGCGCGACGTCGTGTTCGGCCACGAGTTCTGCTGCGAGATCGTCGACTACGGAGCCGGTACCGCGCGCAAGTTCAAGCCGGGTACGCGCGTCTGCTCGCTGCCGGCGCTGGTGACGCCGCAGGGCATCGAGGGCATCGGCTACTCCAACGACAATATCGGCGGCTATGCCGAGGCGATGCTGCTCAGCGAAGCGCTGCTGCTCGAAGTGCCCAACGGTCTCGCGCCGGAACACGCCGCGCTGACCGAGCCGCTCGCGGTCGGCGTCCACGCTGTGGCGAAAGCCAATATCCGTGGCGGCGAGGTGCCGCTGGTGATCGGCTGCGGGCCGGTCGGGCTTGCGGTGATTGCGGCGCTGAGGATCAAGGGCCTGCATCCGATCATCGCTGCCGACTATTCGCCGGCGCGCCGCGCGCTCGCCGCCAAGCTTGGCGCGGACATCGTCGTCGATCCCAAGGTGTCGCAACCCTATGCGACCTGGGCGGAGCACGCGCAGATGTCCGACGCGGAGAAAGCGGCGCGGCCGCCGTTCCAGGCCATGCTGCCGGCGCTGAAGCCTGCCATCATCTTCGAATGCGTCGGCGTGCCCGGGCTGTTGCAGCAGGTTTTCGAGGGCGCCCCGCGCGATGCCAAAATCGTCGTGGTCGGCGTCTGCATGGAGAGCGACAGAAACGAGCCGATGCTCGGCATCATGAAGGAGCTCAACGTCCAATACGTGCTGGGCTATACGCCGGAGGAGTTCGCAGGCTCGCTGCGGCTGATCGCGGAAGGGCAGGTGGACGCGGCGGCGATGGTGACGGCCGAGGTCGGCATCGACGGCGTCGCAAAGGCGTTCGCCGATCTTGCCAACCCAGAGGCGCACACCAAGATCATCGTGCAGCCGTGGCGGTGACGCTCTTGTAGGGTGCAAAGGCGCTTTACCCACTCTACAAGACCTACTCAGTACTTCGCCGGCACGTACATTTCCGGCGGAACCGGACCGCGCTGATAGTCGGGATTGCGGACGCGTGGCGGCAGCACCACGGGCGCGCGCGACACCTCCTGGTAGGGGATCTGGCTGAGCAGATGCGCGATGCAGTTGAGGCGGGCGCGCTTCTTGTCGACGGCATCGACGATCCACCAGGGCGAATCCGGCAGGTGCGTGTATTCGAGCATCGTCTCCTTGGCCTTGGTGTATGCCTCCCAGCGGCTGCGGGATTCGACGTCCATCGGGCTCAGCTTCCACTGCTTGAGCGGATCTTTGATGCGCATGGTGAAGCGGAACTGCTGCTCGTCGTCGGTGATCGAGAACCAGTATTTGACCAAGATGATGCCGGAGCGGATCAGCATGCGCTCGAACTCGGGCACGGTCTTGAAGAACTCCTGATATTCGTCCTCCGTGCAGAAGCCCATCACGCGCTCGACGCCCGCCCGGTTGTACCAGCTGCGGTCGAACAGCACGATCTCGCCGCCGGCCGGCAGATGCGCGACGTAGCGCTGGAAGTACCATTGCGTTCGCTCGCGTTCGTTCGGAGCAGGGAGCGCCGCGACGCGGCAGATGCGGGGATTGAGCCGCTGGGTGATGCGTTTGATGACGCCGCCCTTGCCGGCGGAATCGCGGCCCTCGAACAGCACGACGACCTTCTTCTTCTCGCTCTGCACCCAGTCCTGGAGCTTGACCAGTTCGCCCTGAAGGCGAAGCAGTTCCCGGAAATAGAGCCTGCGATCGACCGTCGGGCTCAGCGTTTCGGTCTCGTCCAGGAGCTCGTCGAGACGGGTATCATCCAGCTCCATCTCCAGCTCCTCGTCGAGATCGTCGGCCAGTTCCTGGATGATGCGCTCGCGCTTGGACATCTGGGATTTGCGATCGGATGCGGTCATGGGTCCATCTCTCGGCTCGAATTACCAGTCACAACGACCATCGGCGGGGTTTGTTGCGCCCATGTGACAACGTGCAATCCCGCTGACGCCGGTCACACCGGCAGCGCGATCGAATATTTCACCTGGCTGAGCGCAAAGCTGGACTCGATCGAGGCGATGCCGTCGAGCCGTGTCAGCTTGGTCTTCAGGAACGTCTCGTAGGAGGCGAGATCGGCCGCCACCACGCGCAGCAGGTAGTCGCGGTTGCCCGTCATCAGATAGCACTCCAGCACCTCGTCCCATTTCGAGATCGCGCGCGCGAAGCGGTTGAGGTCCTCCTCCTTCTGCCGCGCCAGCTTGATCGAGATGAACACGCTGACGTGCAGCCCGAGCGCCTTCTGGTCGACGGTCGCAATGTATCGCGAGATGACGCCGCGCTCCTCCAGGAGCTTGACCCGCCGGTGGCAGGGCGAGACCGATAGCCCGACCTTGTCGGCGAGCTCCTGCATGGTCATGCGGCTGTCGGCCTGGAGCAGCGCGAGGATTTTGCGGTCGATGGTGTCGAGCTCTGGCATTGGGATGAAACCTGCATATTCTGGACGATATTGGTATGGTATCCCAATATCAGCGGGTATTGCGCGATAAATTGAGAAGTTTACCGCCGCCCGCGGGCGTATCATCGGCGGTACCTGTTGCCGGGAGCATTGCCATGCCCGTTGATTCCACCCGTCTCGACACCCTGAACGCTCTGGCCCGCAAGGCGCTGTGGCTGTCGTCATGGACCATCCACCATGCCAACCACATCCGCCCGAGCGCGGATGGCCTCAAAGTCGGCGGCCACCAGGCCTCGTCCGCCTCGCTCGCGACCATCATGTCGGCGCTGTATTTCCACGTGCTGAAACCTGAGGATCGCGTCGCGGTGAAGCCGCATGCGAGCCCGGTGTTCCACGCCATCCAGTATCTGTTCGGCCGGCAGAGCCGCGAGAAGCTTGAGAATTTTCGCGGCTTCAAGGGCGCGCAATCCTATCCCTCGCGCACCAAGGATGTCGACGACGTCGATTTCTCCACCGGCTCGGTCGGCCTCGGCGTCGCGCAGACGCTGTTCTCGTCGCTGGTGCAGGACTACGTCAAGGCGCATGGCTGGATGAAGGATCGCCGCGAAGGGCGCATGATTGCCCTGGTCGGTGATGCCGAGATGGACGAAGGCAACATCTTCGAGGCGCTCGCGGAGGGCTGGAAGCACGGCCTGCGCAATACCTGGTGGGTGGTCGATTACAACAGGCAGTCGCTCGATGCGGTGGTGCGCGAAGGTCTCTGGGAAAAGTTCGAGACCATGTTCCGCAATTTCGGCTGGGACGTGGTCATCGTGAAATACGGTCGCCTGATGCGCGAGGCCTTTGCCGAACCCGGCGGCGAGGCCCTCAGGCGCTGGATCGACAATTGCCCGAACGCACTCTATGCCGCGCTGTGCTTCCAGGGCGGCGCTGCGTTCCGCAAGCACCTGCACGACGAGATCGGCGACCAGGGCCAGATCACGCAACTGATCGACAAGCGCAGCGACGAGGAATTGCTGGCGCTGATGTCCAATCTGGGCGGCCACGACATGGCGAGCATGTTGGAGGCGTTCGAGTCCATCGACCACGATCGCCCGGTCTGCTTCATCGCCTACACCATCAAGGGCGTCGGTCTGCCGTTCCAGGGTCACAAGGACAACCATGCCGGCCTGATGACGGTCGCGCAGATGGAGAAATATCGCGACAGCCAGAACATTCGACCCGGTCATGAGTGGGACAAATACGAGGGCCTCCCGCAATCCGCAGGCGAGCTTGACGCCTTCCTCGCGCGCGTGCCGTTCAACCAGGACGGCCGCCGCCTGACCGCGCCGGTTGTCGAGGTGCCCCCGCAGCTCGCGTTCAAGCCGTCGCCGCAGATGTCGACCCAGCAGGGGTTTGGCCTCGTGTTGAACGAGATCGCCCGCGGCGACAGCGAACTGGCAAAGCGCATCGTGACGACCTCGCCGGACGTCACGGTCTCGACCAATCTCGGCCCCTGGGTGAACCGGCGCGGCCTGTTCGCCAGCGCCGAGAAGGCGGACTTATTCCGCAGTGAGAAAATTCCGTCCACCTACAACTGGGACGCCTCACCCAAGGGCCAGCATCTCGAGCTCGGCATCGCCGAGATGAACCTGTTCATCATGCTCTCGGCGCTCGGCCTGTCGCACCAGATCAACGGCGAGCGGCTGTTGCCCGTCGGCACGCTGTACGATCCCTTCATCGAGCGCGGCCTCGATGCGCTGAACTATGCCTGCTACCAGGATGCGCGCTTCATGGTGGCCGCGACGCCATCAGGCATCACGCTGGCGCCTGAAGGCGGCGCGCACCAGTCGATCGCAACGCCCCTGATCGGCATGGCACAGGACGGGCTCGCCGCGTTCGAGCCGGCCTTCGTCGACGAGCTCGCCGTGATCATGGGTTGGGGCTTCAACCATATGCAGCGCGAGCCGGGCGAGGGCGGCTCGGTCTATTTGCGGCTCTCGACGCGCAGCATCGAGCAGGCGCAGCGGATCATGACGCCGGAGCTTGCGCAGGGCGTCACCGAGGGCGCCTATTGGCTGCGCAAGCCGGGGCCGAATGCCGAACTCGTGATCGCCTATACCGGCGCGGTCGCGCCGGAGGCGATCGAGGCGACCGGCTTCATCGGCGAGAGCCGGCGCGACATCGGCCTGCTCGCGATCACCTCGGCAGATCGACTCCATTCAGGCTGGACCGCTGCGCGAAAATTGCGGCGCGACCGTCGCGGCGTGCAGCATCTCAGCCACATCGAGAAATTGCTGGCGCCGCTGTCGCGCGATTGCGGCATCGTGACCGTGATCGATGGGCATCCCTCCGCCCTCGGCTGGCTCGGCAGCGTCCGTGGCCACCGCGTCGAGGCGCTGGGCGTCGAGCAGTTCGGCCAGACCGGCACCATCGCTGACCTGTACCGGCACTACGGCATCGATGCGAATGCGATCATCGATGCGGCCGAAAGCCTCACCACCGGCGCGCCCGTGTTGCATCGGAAGATGGCGGTGTAGTCGGGGTAACCCCCGCATGGGCCCCGGCTCTGCAGCGCACCGCTGAAGTAGCGCTGCGCTGCGTCCGGGGCACGTGAGAGTCTGGACTCGTTATAATCTCGTGTCCCGGACGCGTTGCGGCATGAAATGACGCGACGCCGAGCCGGGACCCATGGCCGCTTGCTTCGCTCCAAATCGCGTCCCATATTCCGCGCGTCCGCCGCAACGCTGGCCCCGCATATGGCGGGTTCAATTGCCGGCGCTTTCGTGCAAGGATGCCTGCCGAAACGCCCCCACATGCCCCCAAGAAGAGGTTAACGATGGTCAATCGCATGCAATTCTACATCGACGGCGCCTGGGTCGATCCCGCCGTCAAGAAGTCCACCGCCGTGGTCAACCCCGCGACGGAAGAGGCGATGTACGAGGTTGCGCTGGGCTCCAAGGCCGACGTGGACAAGGCCGTCGCCGCCGCCAAGCGCGCCTTCGTAACGTTCTCCCAGACCAGCCGCGAGGAGCGCGTCGCGCTGCTTTCGAAAGTCATCGAGATCTACAAGGGCCGTCTCAAGGAGATCGGTGCTGCGGTCTCCGACGAGATGGGCGCGCCGCTGCCGATGGCGGAGAAGCTCCAGGCCGGTGCCGGCCTCGGTCATCTCATGACCACGCTCGACGTGCTCAAGAACTATCATTTCGAGGAGCCGGTCGGCACCGCCATGGTGCTGCGCGAGCCGATCGGCGTGGTCGGCATGATCACGCCCTGGAATTGGCCGCTGAACCAGATCGCCTGCAAGGTTGCGCCCGCGCTGGCCGCCGGCTGCACCATGATCCTGAAGCCGTCGGAGTTCACGCCGACCTCTGCGCTGATCTTCGCGGAAATCTTGCATGAAGCCGGCGTGCCGAAGGGCGTGTTCAACCTCGTCAACGGCCTCGGCCCCGAGGTCGGCGCCGCCATGAGCGAGCACCCTGACATCGACATGATCTCCTTCACCGGCTCGACCCGCGCCGGCATCGATGTAGCGAAGCGTGCTGCGCCGACCGTGAAGCGCGTGAGCCAGGAACTCGGCGGCAAGTCGCCGAACGTCATCCTCGAAGGTGCTGACCTCACGAAGGCGGTGACCGGCGGCGTGATGCACATGTTCAACAACTCCGGCCAGTCCTGCAACGCGCCCTCGCGCATGATTGTGCCGCTGTCGAAAATGAAGGAAGTCGCCGCGATCGCGAAGGCCGTCGCCGACAAGACCAAGGCCGGTGATCCCCGCGCTGAAGGCACCACCATCGGTCCGGTCGTCAACCGCGGCCAGTGGGACAAGATCCAGGGCCTGATCAAGAAGGGCATCGACGAGGGCGCAACTCTCGTCGCCGGCGGCCCGGGCCTGCCCGAGGGCGTCAACAAGGGCTTCTATGTCCGTCCGACCATCTTCGCCGACGTCACTCCCGACATGACGATCGCCCGTGAAGAGATCTTCGGACCGGTGCTGACCATCATCGGTGCCAAGGACGAAGCCGAAGCCGTGCACATCGCCAACGACACGCCCTATGGGCTCGCCGGCTACGTCACGGGCGCTTCGGTCGAGGACGCCAAGCGCGTCGGCCGGCAGATCCGTGCGGGTAACGTCAATCTCCAGGGCGTCCCCAACGACCGCACCGCACCGTTCGGCGGCTACAAGCAGTCGGGCAATGGCCGCGAGTGGGGCAAGTACGGCCTCGAGGACTTCCTCGAAGTGAAGGCGGTCGCCGGCTTCAACGCGGCGTAAGCTTTAGCGTCTGAACAAACATAGCGCCGGAGCGGGAAGCCGCTCCGGCGTTTTATTTTCGCATCTCTCTCTTTGTCATTCCGGGGCGTCGCGAAGCGACGAGCCTGGAATCCATTCATCCACAGAGACCGTCGCACGATGGATTCCGGGCTCGCGCCGAAGCTGGCGCGCCCCGGAATGACGGGGAAGAGCAGGCGCCTATCCCCCCGCCGCGCCTTGCGTGTTCACATACAGCGCGTAGATCGACTGGCTTGCCGCCATGAACAGGCGGTTGCGCTTGACGCCACCGAAGCAGACATTGGCGCAGCGTTCGGGTAGGGCGATGCGGCCGATCATGACGCCGTCGGGCGCGAACACCACGACGCCGTCGAGCTCGGGATCGCCCATGCCCCAGCCGCACCAGAGATTGCCGTCGACGTCGCAGCGCATGCCGTCAGGCGTGCCCGGGCCGGCATCGATGTGGACGCGCTTGTTGGAGATCGAGGTGCCGTCAGGCGAAACGTCATAAGCGAGGATCTTGCGGTTCGGCACGCCGCGGGATTCCACGACGTACAGGATCTTCTCGTCCGGCGAGAAGCACAGCCCGTTCGGACCGAGCACGCCCTCGGCGAGGATGGTCGCCTTGCCGGTCGCGGGATCGAACCGATAGACGTTCGGCTCGATCTCCGGCTCGGCCTTGTAGCCCTCGTAATTGCCGAGCAGGCCGAAGGTCGGATCGGTGAACCAGATCGAGCCGTCGGACTTCACCACGACGTCGTTCGGCGAGTTCAGCCGCTTGCCGCCAAACGAGTCCATCAGCACGGTGATGCTACCGTCATATTCGGTGCGAGTTACGCGGCGGCCGCCATGCTCGCATGTGACGAGCCGGCCCTGGCGATCTCTGGTGTTCCCGTTGGCGAAATTCGAAGGCTTGCGAAACACGGAGACCGCGCCGGTCTCCTCGTCCCATTTGATGATGCGTTGGTTCGGGATGTCGCTGCACAGGAGATAGCGCCCGTCGCCGAACCATACCGGGCCTTCGGCCCAGCGCAGGCCGGTCGCCAACCGTTCCACCGCCGAAAGCTTCAGCCAGTATTTTTCGAAGCGGGGATCGAGCGCCTTGATCGCGGGATCGGGGTAATAGGTCGCCGGCCGCCAGCCCGGACGTTCCTGGGAGTGGGACGATGCCTCATTCATGTCGGTTCTCTCGTTTCGTTCCCTCTGGACAATCCTGCTATCATTAGGGACACGTGTCCGCAAATCGGCCACTACAGGTGAGGAAGACATGCCACGCATTTTGATGACGGGAGCTTCGGGCGGAATCGGTACGAGCCTGCGGAAATTGCTGCCGCCGATCTATCCGGATCTCCTGCTTTCCGACATCAAGCCGCCCGCCGATCTCGGCGCGAACGAAAAGTTCAAGGCGGCAGACCTCGCCGATCTCGCGCAGTGCGAGGCGATCTGCGAGGGCGTCGACGGCATCCTCCATTTCGGCGGCTATTCGGTCGAAGGTACCTGGGATCAAATCCTCCAGGCCAACATCATCGGCGGCTACAATCTGTTCGAGGCCGCCTACCGGAAGGGCGTCAAGCGCGTCGTGTTCGCCTCGTCGAACCACGCCGTCGGCTTCTATCCGCGCCACCACAAGATCGGCGCCGACGTCACCCCGCGTCCCGACGGCCGCTATGGCGTCAGCAAGGTGTTCGGCGAGGCTCTCGGCGCGCTCTACGCCGACAAGCACGGCATGAAGGTCACCTGCCTGCGCATCGGCAATTTCGGCGACATGCCGCTCGACCAGCGCCGGCTCTCGATCTGGCTCAAGCCCGATGACCTCGTGCAGCTCTGCCGCATCGGGCTCGAGCATCCCGACATCCATTTCGAAGTCTTCTACGGCGCTTCCTTCAACGAACGCGCCTGGTGGGACAATCACCGTGCCTACGAATTCGGCTATCGCCCCACGGGCCGGGCCGAAGATTTCCGCGAGCATGCAATGGCGGAGCAGGCCAAGCTGAAGCCGGACCCGGTCGGTGATTACTTTCAGGGCGGTACATTCTGCAGCATGGAGTTCGACGCTGATACAAGTCGCGTGATCGACTGGAATAAGCGGTAGTCCTCGCTGGAGCATCATCCTGATTGCGAACGCAGCAAAGCACTCCTCAATCCCTCCGCGGCAAACGACTCTGGATTGCTTAGCTGCGCTCGCAATGACGCGTTCGGGTGCATGACTTGGCCGCGGGCAAAACATACACGGCGTTCCCGTTGATCTAGGTCAACACCGAAGAATCGCTGGGGTTCTCGATATGCGCGAGCGCAATTCGAGTGCCACGACAATGAAAATCAAAATGTCTGATGTCGCGATGCTCGCGATGATCGTGTCGGGACTCGTGCCCGGGCCGGTGCAAGCCGCAACGCTGAGCAATGCCGAGGCGACGTTTCTCGACCAGCTCGTCACCGCGTCCGTGGTGCTCGAGCAGCGCTGCGTCGGTTACGAGGTCGATGGTGCCGGCAGTGTTCAACTCGGCGCCCGGATGCTCGGCAGCCCTGATGCAGCGATGGCCATGATTGACGCCTATTCGGCTGCCATCAAGGCGCGTGACGGCGACACTTACGATTTCACCAAGTTTCGCCCCGAGGTGTCCGAAGCGGCCAGCAAAACGTTCAGGCGCGTTCGGGCAGAGTTGATCAAAGACCCAAGGAGAGCCTGCGCCGATTATGGCGAGGCCGGCGTGGGGCGCGGTCTGCTAAGACGGTATTGACGATAGTCAGCGCTCCAGCCGGCCCGCAGATCGGTCGGCGGGAGTGGAGAAAACCTTCAGCGTCGCGGCGGTCGACATCAGAAATGCAGGTTGATGCGCAACAACGCCTGATGCCGCTCGAACTGCTCGAGATTGAGGCTGCGGCCGTCGCCGACGGCGTTGCCCGCAACCTGCATCTGCCAGGTGCCGGAGATGCCGACCTCCTTCGAGATGGTGTAGGAGAAGGTGGGCCCCGCGAAGACAGCATCGCCTACGTAGCGGTTCAGCGCGCCACCGTCATAGGCCCGCGCGTAGCGAACGCCGAGGCCGAGCACGAGGTCGGGCGTCAACACATAAGATATCGCGGACTGGAGCTGCATCTCGGAATCGTGCCGCCACAGGTTCGTCGCGATTTCGCGCGTTCCGCCCGTCGCGTACCAGACGTTGAAAGCCGCAAACAGCCTGTCCTTGATCAGTTCGCTGTCGAACAGCGCGGCGAATTCACCGCCATATTGGGCGATATGCATGCCGCTGCCGTCGTCGATCCGGCTCCAGCCGGGCTGCGCGTGGAGGGTCAATCCGAACGGCGCGACTGTGCGGTCGACCAGCTTGTAGCGCAGCTCGAGCGCTGCGCCGCTGAAAGCGATATCCCGATGATCGGCAAGTCCCGGCACGCCCTTGATGTGCTGTCCGCTCAGCGAAAACCCGGGTGCGATCCGGAAATTATCCGACACCGTGTATTTGACCTGATTGAGATTGGCCCAGGCTGCGTAAGTGCCCGAACGCTTTCCGAACGCGCCGACATTCTCGAACTCGACCTCGATGTCTCCCGGATTGCCGATATCGGAGCCCATGCTGAAGCCGAAGATGTGCTCGGTGTCGATGTCCACGTGGGCTGATGGCAGGCTTTGCGTCGGCTTCGGAGTGCGATGGCTCTGCGAGCTGCCAGGCACCGGCTTCGACTTATCCTCGGCCAAGGCTGAAACGCAGCTCGCCAGTTGACCAGCGAACATCGCTGCGACTGCAGCGGCGCGTGGGAAGCTCAATTTTCTAGGCACGAACGATCCACCCTCACCCAAATCTCCGCGATGCATGCATCGGGATGCTCCCAGGCCAAGCCGGAGCTATGCAAATGCAAGTCATTCGCAAAAGATTCCACGGAACAGGCCGTGATGCAATTGTTGCGAGTCATTCTTAGTTGCGTTCAAATGTCGCGGCTGCCGGGGGTAGGTTCCCGCTTCCATCGCTTGCCTGAGGCTGGGGCGCGCCAGGCACGACATGCAAGCCCGGTCCCGGAGGCCGACCTGATTAGGAACCCGAAATCTGGCTGCACCGACTCTGTGACCGGTCTGCGATCGCCGGTGCCGAGACGGAAATTGATCCTGGCGCGCGTGGGGACCACCGAAGCGAGCGCTGAACCGGCCGGACTTGTCTCTTGCCTCGACACCTCCGCAAACATAACCCGGTGCGCCGGCCCCAACTGAACACTATGCCTCGAATGTGGCCTGTCAGGATCGACCAGCGCATGTCCGACTGCTGCGCGCTTTCAAATGTTCCGAGGAGGATGTGCTGAACGTGACGTCGGGATTCATGAAAGCGGGCTGGTCGTACCCGACATACTCCGCGGCAAGGGCTGAAGGCCGCTGCGATCGGGAAGCCGGGTGCTTCATGCGATTGCTCCGGGCAGTTGCGTGTCGACATCTTCCTGATCCCGAAGATCTGCCGCACCTTCGTCCGTGGAGTAGAACCGCAACGGTTGCGGCGACATGTTTCTCGTGGCGAACGATGCCGCGCCCGCATCATCAACGCTTGGCGCTCGAAGCGACGGAAGGTGCCGTAGCGTGCGACTGTTTGGGTCGATCTTATTGACAATCCAACCTGAGGGGATACCACGATGGTAAGCTGGAAGGAGTGGCATGATGACGAGTGGTTTGCGCAAGGGACTGACCAGCTATGGCGATGCCGGCTTCTCGCTGTTCCTGCGCAAGGCGTTCATCAAGGCCATGGGCTATTCCGACGACGCGCTGGAACGCCCGATCGTCGGCATCACCAACACCTATAGCGACTACAATCCTTGCCACGGCAACGTCCCTCAGATTATCGAAGCCGCCAAGCGCGGCGTGATGCTGTCGGGCGCGATGCCGTTCGTGTTCCCGACCATCTCCATCGCCGAGAGCTTTGCGCATCCGACATCGATGTATCTGCGCAACCTGATGGCGATGGACACCGAGGAGATGATCCGGGCACAGCCGATGGATTCGGTGATCGTGATCGGGGGCTGCGACAAGACGTTGCCGGCGCAGGTGATGGCAGCGATCAGCGCTGACCTGCCGACCGTCGTCATTCCGGTCGGTCCCATGGTCGTCGGTCATCACAAGGGCGAGGTGTTAGGGGCCTGCACCGATTGCCGCCGCCTCTGGGCCAAATATCGCGCCGGCGAGATGGACGATGCTGAGATCGAGGCGGTGAACGGGCGCCTGGCGCCATCGGTCGGCACCTGCATGGTGATGGGCACGGCCTCGACCATGGCCTGCATGATCGAGGCCATGGGCCTGTCGCTGCCGATGAGCGCGACGATCCCGGCGCCGCATGCCGAGCGTTTCCGCCTGGCCGAGGCGAGCGGCAAGGTGGCGGCCGAGATGGCGAAGGCGAAAGGGCCGAAGCCGAGCGAGCTCTTGACGCCGGCGTCTTTCAAAAATGCGCAGGTGGTACTTCAGGCAATCGGCGGCTCGACCAACGGCCTGATCCATCTGACCGCGATGGCACATCGCTCGCCACACCGGCTCGACCTCGAAGTGTTCGACCAGATTGGCCGGGAGGTGCCGGTGCTTGTCGACCTCAAGCCGTCCGGCGAACATTACATGGAGCACTTCCACCACGCCGGCGGCGTGCCGAAATTGCTGGCGCAACTCGGCGATCTCGTCGACCTCGACGCCAACACCATCTCAGGCCAGGCGCTGCGCGACGTCGTCGCGAATGCCGAGGACGTGCCCGGCCAGGACGCGATCCGCTCGCGCGACAATCCGATCAAGAAAGAGGGCGGCCTCGCTGTCCTGCAGGGCAATCTCGCGCCGCGCGGTGCGGTGATCAAGCAATCGGCCGCGAGCCCCAGGCTGTTGCAGCACACCGGGCGGGCGGTCGTGTTCGAATCCGTCGAGGACATGACCTTGCGGGTCGACGATCCCGATCTCGATGTGACCGCCGACGACGTGCTGGTGCTGCGCAATGCCGGCCCCAAGGGTGCGCCCGGAATGCCCGAGGCCGGCTATCTGCCGATTCCGAAGAAGCTCGCGCGCGGCGGTACCAAGGACATGGTGCGCATTTCGGACGCGCGCATGAGCGGTACCGCGTTCGGCACCATCGTGCTGCACATCACGCCGGAATCTGCCGTCGGCGGGCCTCTGGCGCTGGTGCAGAACGGCGACATGATCCGCCTCGACGTTGCCAGGCGGAGCATCGAGCTGCTGGTCGACGCAGCCGAACTCGAACAGCGCCGCGCTATGCTGAAGCCGGCTGCTGCGCCGGAAGACGCGCGGCGCGGCTACGCCTGGCTGTTCCACGAGACCATCATGCAGGCCGACGAGGGCTGCGATTTCGACTTCATGCAGAGGAACGGGAAGAAGACCGAGAAGGGCTGATCAACCCTTCGAACGAACGTTCGGACCGCACGAGCGGCGGGCGCCGAAATCGGTCGGCTGCCTCAAGTCGCCGGCGGGGACGGGCCATATCTGTCCGCCGTAGCGACTTGCTCGATCCGCCATTGCCCGGCCTCGCAGACGTAGCGGAACGGCACGCCATGGCTGTTCTTGAAATAGCTGCCGCACAGCGCGTTCGCCATGGCCTGCATCACCGCATCGTGGCAGACGAACAGCAGGTCGTCGCCGGGATGTCGCTCGAGCCAAGCGGAGACGCAAGCCAGCGACCGTCCGGCCATGGCATCCCAGTTTTCTCCGTCGGTCGGAAGGATCGACACGAGGCCCGTCGCCGATGTGACGCCGTGCTTGATCATGAGATCGCGGACGGGGAGGCCCTCGAAGCTGCCGAAATCGAACTCGACGATGCCGTCGTCGATCGCGAGCGGCACCGAGATTGCGTTTGCGATGATCTCGGCGGTCCGCACCGCGCGGACCAGCGGGCTTGCGATGATGCGGCTGATGCCGACGCCGCGTAACATCTGGGCTGCCTCCTGCGCTTGCCGCAGGCCGTCCTCGTTCAGCGCGTTGTCCGTCCGGCCCTGGAATAGCCCCTTGCGATTCCAGTCGGTTGCGCCGTGGCGAAGTCCGTAGAAACCGCGCGCGGGCGTCACTTCGACTTGCTCGTGAACTTCTTCACCGCAACGCGGAATTCCTGCGTGTTCATCGCCATGATGATCTTGTGCTCCTCGGCATCCAACTGTTGCTTCACCGCCGTGGTGGCGGCCTGGTAGACCAGCTGCTTGGTGCCGGCGATTGCGGCCGGCGGGTTCTGCGCGAGACGCTCGGCGAGTTTTCGCGTGGCCGCCTTCAATTCCGCGGCGGGAACGACCTTGGCGACGAGACCCCATTCATGGGCCTGCTGCGCGCTGAAATTGTCCTCGGCGAGGAAGAGCTGCAGCGCGCGGCGGGAGCCGACCGTGCCGACGATGCCGACCGTCGAGCCGCCGTCGGGCGACACCCCGATCTTGGCATAGGCCGGCGTGAATTTTGCGTCGTCCGCGGCGATGCAGAGGTCGGTGACGAAGGCAAGGCCCATGCCAGCCCCGGCGGCCGAGCCGTGCACGCTCGACAGCGAGATCTTCGGCATGCGGCGGATGATCTCGATGAAGGCGTGATAGTGCTTCAAGAGTTCGCCGACGACCGGCGTCACCGTACCCGCTTCGGCGGCCGCCCCGATCGTCTGCAGATCGCCACCGGCCGAGAACGCGCGGCCTTCGCCTTCGAGCACGACGACGCGGATGTTGTCGTCGCTCTCGATGGAGGCCGCGAGCTGCTCGAGCTTCTGCGCGATGGCGAGGTTGATGGAGTTGAACGCGGCGGGACGGTTCAGCGTGATGGTCGCGATCGGGCCGTCGATCCGCAGCAGGGCGGGATCATCGGGCTGGGAGGCGGGCGCACTCATTTGGAAATCTCCGGCAGGAGGTGATTAGCAGCAACTAAATCGCAGAAGGCACGGGGTGACAATCCCCGGGCCGCCAGTGCCCCGGCAGCCCTTGCGCCGGGCGGACCGATAGGCTCAAATAGACTCGCCTTTGCCAAGGAACGGACACGAGCGCCGGCTCCTCCTGAGGCCAGCAAATCAAAATCAGCGAAGAGGAGACGACATGGGTCACGCTCGTGTCTCCGAAAGTGGGCTGCTCCAATGACCGACGGTCCGGTGATCATCGTCGGTGCCGGCCATGGCGGTTATCAGGCCGCGGCATCCTTGCGCCAGGCGGGCTTTTCCGAGCGCATCTGCCTCATCAATGACGAGGCGCATCTGCCCTATCAGCGGCCGCCGCTGTCGAAAGCCTACATCAAGGGCTCGGCCGGTCCTGAGAGCCTGATGTTCCGGCCGGAGAAATTCTACCACGACCAGAAGATCGAGCTGGTCGCGGGCCGCGCGGTGTCGATCGACCGCGCGGGGCGCAAGCTGCATCTCGCCTCCGGCGAGACGCTTGCCTACGGTCACCTCGTGCTGGCGACCGGCGCGCGCAACCGGCTGCTTGATCTGCCGAATGCCAATCTGCCCGACGTGAAATATCTGCGCATTCTGGACGAGAGCCAGGCGCTGCGCGCGATCATGCCGTTGAAGACGCGGGTCGTGGTCATCGGCGCCGGCTTCATCGGCCTGGAATTCGCCGCGACGGCCCGGATCAAGGGCCTCGAGGTCGACGTGCTCGAGCTCGCCCCGCGCGTGATGGCGCGGGCGGTGACGGCGGAGGTTTCGGAGTATTTTCAGGAGGGCCATCGCCAGGCCGGCATACGCATCCATCTTGGCGTGCAGGCGACCTCGATCGAAGCCGAGAACGGCAAGGTCACCGGCGTCTCCTTGAGCGACGGACGGCATCTGCCCGCGGACCTCGTCGTGGTCGGCGTCGGCGTGCTGCCGAACATCGAGCTGGCAGCCGAGGCGGGACTTCCGGTTGCGGCCGGCATCATCGTCGACGAATACCTCTCGACGGCTGACGCTGATATCTCCGCAATCGGCGATTGCGCGCTGTTCGCCAGCCCGCGCTTCGGCGGATCGCTGCGGCTGGAATCGGTGCAGAACGCCACTGACCACGCCCGCTGCCTCGCCGCGCGGCTGACCGGCGACCGAAAGCTCTACGACGGCCATCCCTGGTTCTGGAGCGACCAGGGCGACGATAAGCTGCAGATCGCAGGGCTGACCACCGGATACGACCGCGTCGTTCTGCGCGGCGATCCCGCCAACAAGGCGTTTTCCGCGTTCTGCTACAAGGGCGAGAAGCTGCTCGGCATCGAATCCATCAACCGCGCCGGCGATCACATGTTCGGCCGCCGCCTGCAGGCCATGGACCGCTCGATCACGGCGGAGCAGGCCGCCGACGAAAGTTTTGACCTGAAGAGCGCGCTGGCGTGACTAACCGGCGCCGAGAACAGCCGCAACTTCCCCGACCGTCGGCATCGATGGCCCGGCGCCCATCCGCTGCACGCTGATCGACGCTGCGGCGTTGGCGAAGGTGAGGGCGGCGCGCAAGGGCACACCGCCGGCCAGTTGCGCCGCCATTGCGCCGACGAAGCAGTCGCCGGCGCCGGTTGTATCGATCGCCTTCACGGTGCGCCCGGGCACGGTGATCTCTTCGCGCCCCGCAAGCGCAAGCACGCCACGCTTGCCGAGCGTGACGCAGATGGTCTGGTCCTGCCGCGCCTGAAGTTTCCGCGCGACGTCGAAGATCCGTGCGGCCTCGTCGCTGTCGGACACCCCTACGCCGGCGAGAAAGCCGAGCTCGGTCTCGTTCAGCACGAGGATGTCGATCAGCGCGAGCAGTTCGCCGGACATCTCCTGCGCCGGCGCCGGGTTGAGCAAGGTCGTGGTCCCGGCCTCGCGGGCACGCCGGAAGAAGGCGGCGATGGTCGGCAGCGGGATCTCGAACTGGCTGACCGCGACGTCGCCTTTCGCCAGCGGCACATCGGCGATATCGTCCGCGCTGACCAGCGCGTTGGCACCGGGAATAACGACGATGGTGTTGTCAGCCTCGGCGACCGTGATGATCGCAGTGCCGGTGTGCGTGTCCGCGCCGCGGACGGACGCCAGATCGACGCCTTGATCGCCGAGGAACGCCCTCAGCTCGGCCCCGAACGAATCCTTGCCCAGCCGCCCGATCAGCGTCGTTCCTGCGCCGAGCCGCGCCGCCGCCACCGCCTGGTTGGCGCCCTTACCGCCCGGAAAGTACAGCACCTGCTTACCCGCGACGGTCTCGCCGACCCGCGGGTGGCGATCGGCCGTCGCCACCACATCCATGTTGATGCTGCCGGCGACGAAGACGCGCCCCATGATAACCTCGGCGAACGCTAGACCCTGACCTCGAATTCGTGCCTGACCTTGGCGATGTCGACCAACGTCGGCAGTCCGGCCTCATTGCCGAGGCGCTGGATCTTGAAGGTCGACGCTGCGCGGGCAAAGTCAAAATGCTCGCGCCAGCTCTTGCCGGGATGGGCGAGGTAGGAATAGACGTAGGCGCCGTGGAAGACGTCGCCGGCGCCGTTGGTGTCGATCACGCGCTCACGCGGAATCGGCATCGCCGGCATCACTTGCACCGTCCCTGTTTCGTCGTACCAGAGCAGGCCCTTCTCGCCCATGGTGATGCCCCCGATCTTGCAGCCGCGGCCCTTGAGATAATCGAGCATCTTCTCCGGCGTCAGGTCCATCTGCTCGCAAAGACGCTCGGCAACGATCGCGACGTCGATGAATTCCAGCAGCTCATGCGTGTTGGTGCGCAGGCCGCCGCCGTCGAGCGAGGTCAGGATGCCGGCCTCGCGGCAGACCTTGGCGTAATGGAGCGCGGCATCCGGCTGATGTCCGTCGACATGCAGCGCGCGGCAGCCGCCGAGATTGAGCATCGGGAAGGGGTGGATGTGCTCGTCGTCGCGGCAGCGGACGATGGCGCGCTTGCCGTCCTTGGGCATGATGAAGGAGAGCGAGGACTGGTTCACCTTCCGCCCGTGCAGCGAGATCGCGTATTTCGCACACATGTCCTGGAACATGCGCCCGAGCCAGTCATTGGCCGCGGTGGCGATGAGATCCGGCACGATGCCCAGCTTGGCGCAGCAGAACGCCGCCGTCACCGCGTTGCCGCCGAACGACACTGCGTAGTCCGAGGCCACGTGCTTCTCGTCGCCGGTCGGCATGTGGTCGGTGATGAAGACGACGTCGATATAGGTCTGTCCGATGAAGAGAGCCTGCATTGCTTGTCCGTGATGCGCTTGTGGTCCCGGCCGGAGAGATTACTCTAGCACCGGTTCCGCTCCGGGGGGACGCTGAAATTATTCGCAAATCTATCGCCCGAAGCGCTTGAGGTCAGCATGTTGCCGGAATACGACCATGACAGGGCAATGCCAAGCCCGGGCAAATGCCGTGTTTCGGCTCACGGTTCCGGTCACCAATAGGCCGATCAAAGGGGGAAAGATGATCACCGGCCTCGATCACGTCGTCGCGCTGGTCCGGGATATCGGTGCGGCCAAGGCGGCCTATCAGACGCTTCTGGGGCGCGCGCCGGCCTGGCAGAACTCCGGCGAGGGCGCCGACCGGGTGCTGTTCACCCTCGACAACACGACGATCGAATTGATGGCACCGAGCGGCTTCAGCGTCACCGCCGACCGCATGCGCGCGCTGCTCGACGACCATGACGGCGTGCTCGCCAGCCTGTGCTTTCGTGTCGCGGAAATCGGCAAGATGCATCGCCGGCTGGAGCGGGTGGCGTTGAGACCGGATCCGATCGCCGAGGTCGAAAGCAGCGATGCCGTCACCGACGCCGTGCTGCATTGGAAGCGCACGCGTGCGGCCACGGAGCTCACGCGCGGCGTGCGCATGTTCTTCCTCGAGCTGGCCGACGAGCGTCCCAAATCGGTCGCGACCGACATCGCGCCGATCGACGCGCTCGATCATGTCGTGGTCACGACCGAGGATTCCGAACGTGCCGCAGCGCTCTACGGCGCGCGGCTCGGCCTCGATCTGGCGCTCGACCGCTCGCACCAGGATTGGGGCCAGCTGATGTTCTTCCGCTGCGGTGACCTCATCGTCGAGGTGGTGCGCCGGCCGGTCGCCGGCGGTGACCTCGCGCATGACCGGCTCTGGGGCCTGAGCTGGCGCGTCGCCGACATCGACGCCACCCGCGCCCGGCTGATCGCTGCCGGCCTCGACGTCAGCGAAGTCCGCAACGGCCGCAAGCCGGGCACGCGCATCATGACGGTGCGGAGCGGCACCTGCGGCATCGCGACCGTGCTGCTGGAGCGCTCGCAGAAGCCTGTGGAGTGATTCTGTCATTCCGGGGCGTCGCGAAGCGACGAGCCCGGAAATCCATTCATCCACCGCCCCTGCCGCACAATGGATTCCGGGGCTCGCCCCCAAGAGGGCGCGCCCCGGAATGACGGAGCCAACCAGCAACCTTGCGTTCTCAAACGCCCGCCCGCGTGTTACACGCGTAGCGACGGCACCCAGCGAGCACCAGGTTTGGCGAAGGCAACGGCAAAGCGAACTCTGAAATGGCAGCGCGACCCCGAGGGGATGCGGCTGCGCATTCTCGAAGCCGCCAAGCAGGAGTTTTCCGCCCACGGCCTGGCCGGCGCGCGTGTCGACCGCATCGCAGCGAAAGCCGGCGCCAACAAGCGCATGCTCTACTATCACGTCGGCAACAAGGACGAACTCTATCTGGCGGTGCTCGAAGGCGCCTACGACAAGATCCGCAGCGAGGAGCGGGGACTCGATCTCGAGCATCTCGAGCCGCCCGAGGCGATCAGGCGCCTGATCGAGTTCACCTGGAATTACTTCCTGCGCAATCCCGAATTCCTGTCGCTGCTCCAGACCGAGAACCTCGCGCGCGCAAAGCACCTGAAGAAGTCGACCAAGGTCAAGTCGATGCACTCCCCCTTCGTCGAGATGATCCGCACCGTGGTGCGGCGCGGCGTCGACAGCGGCGACTTCCAGGTCGCAGTCGATCCGGTGCAGCTCTACATCTCCATCGCAGGGCTGTGCTTCTTCTACCTCTCGAACTCGGCGACCCTCAGCGTGATCTTCGGCCGCGATCTGCTGGAAAAAAAGGCCAAGGACGAGCGCTTGGCGCACATGGTGGGCCTCGTGTTGGCTGCCCTGACGGGACAGTCGGTCGCGCTGTTCGAGATCGCGAAGGCACCGAAGTCGCGCGCGGCCGTAGTGCAGACGGTCTAGTCCGCTAATTTCCCCGCCGTCATTCCGGGCGATCCGTAGGACCGAACCCGGAAATCTCACGATTCTCAGGTGCGCAAAGCACCCATGGTTCGATGCTTCGCATCGACCCGGAATGACTTTGGCACGCCCGGAACCCGCCGCAAAACGTCACAGGGAAAGTTCTGGACAGTATTTATCCAACGGGTTAATTTCTCGTCACAACGAAGAAGACTGCCGGGAGTGAAAATTGGCCGAGCCGAAGCCGCAGAACGCTGTTTCCAAGCTGTTGAATGCAGCCTGGGTTCGGCCGTTTTTGTTCCTCGTCTTCATCGTCGTCGCCTGGGATCTCGCGATCCGCCTGTTCAAGATCCCCGCGTACCAAATCCCGGCGCCACTCGATGTCGTCGCGGTGCTGCGAACGGAATGGCCGGAACTGCTGCGCCAGTCCTGGCCGACGACCTATGCGACCGTCTGCGGTTTCGCGCTGTCCGCGCTGTTCGGTATTCCCGTGGCGATGCTGATCGCGGGCTCCAAGACGGTGGAGAGCTACGTTTATCCGCTGCTGGTGTTCTCGCAGTCCGTGCCGAAGATCGCGATCGCGCCGCTGTTCGTGGTGTGGTTCGGCTTCGGCATCATTCCAAAAGTCATCTCGGCGTTCCTGCTCGGCTTCTTCCCGGTGGTCGTCTCCGCGGTGCAGGGCTTCAAGTCGGTGGACCCTGACATGGTCGATCTCGCGCGTGCGATGCAGGGCAGCCGCTTCCAGGTGTTCCGTGCGGTGAACCTGCCGCACGCGCTGCCCGCGATCTTCTCGGGGCTCAAAGTGTCGGTGACGCTTGCCGTGGTCGGCGCCGTCGTCGGCGAATTCGTCGGCTCCAATTCCGGCATCGGCTACGTGATGCAGCGCTCCATCGGCACGTTCGATCTGCCGACCATGTTCGCCGCACTGGTGATCCTCGCGCTGCTAGGCGTGGTTCTGTTCTGGATCGTCGACCGCATCGAGAAGCTGGTCATTCCCTGGCATGTCAGCCAGCGCGAGGACGTGATTTTCGCCTCTTAAGGATTTTGGTTCTGACGTGAAACGATGATCGGCCAACAATGGCCGACGTAAAACGGCAAAGGGAGAGTGACGATGAAGCAGTGGATAGGGGCCGTTTCGGCGGTGCTGATGACCTTCGCGGCCATGCCGGCGCAGGCCGCCGACAAGGTCGTGCTGATGCTCAACTGGTACGTCTATGGCGAGCACGCGCCGTTCTATTACGGCAAGGCCAAGGGCATCTACGCCGCCGAGGGCATCGACCTCGAGATCCAGGAAGGCCGCGGCTCGGCCGCGACGACGCAGGCCGTCGCTGCCAAGACCGCCGATTTCGGCTATGTCGACGTCCCCACCATGATGCGCGCTGCGATCAAGGGGGCGCCCGTGGTTGCGACCGGCGTTCTGCTGCAGACCTCGCCGATGTCCGCCATGGGCTTCGCCGACAAGAACATCAGGAAGCCCGAGGACATCAAGGGCAAGACGGTCGCGATCACGCCGGCCGATTCCATGACCCAGATCTGGCCGCTGTTCCTGAAGAAGACCGGCCTGAAGGAAAGCGACTTCAAAACCGTTGCCGGCGACGGCCAGACCAAGCTCAACGCCGTGATCAACGGCCAGGCTGATCTCCTGCTCGGTTACGTCATGGACCAGTCGATGAAGATCAAGGACGCCACCGGCAAGGACGTCTATCCGATCAAGTTCGCCGACTACGGCATCAACATGGTGTCGTCAGGCGTCATCGCCAACACCGATTATGTGAAGGCTAACGCCGATCTCGTCCGCCGCTTCATGTCGGCGACGACCAAGGCGGTCGAAGCCGCCGAGAAGGAGCCGAGGGCCGCTGCGCAGGCGATCCTCGACGCTAACCCCAAGGGCGGGAAGATCGACACGCTGACGCAAGGTTTCGAGCTGACCATTCCGCTCTACCGAACGGCGGAGACCAAGGGCAAGCGGCCGTTCCAGGTTACCGACCAGAACATGACGGACTCGGTCAATCTGATGGTCGAATATGGCGGTCTCGATGCGAAGGCCAAGGAGAACCCGAAGGCCTTCTACACCAACGACTATCTGCCGAAGAGTGGCACGTGAAATCTGCGACAGTCATGAGTGAAACCGCGCAGCCGGCCGCACATCTGAGACTGGTGAGCGACCGGGCTGCCGGCGAGGCGTCGGGCATCAAGCTGTCAGGCGTGTCGAAGACCTACCGGACGCGCGATGGCGATGTGCCGTCGCTGCGGCCGCTCGACTTTCACATCAACGACGGCGAGTTCTTCGTCGTGGTAGGCCCCAGCGGCTGCGGCAAGTCCACGCTGCTCAAGCTGATCTCGGGCCTGCTGCCGCCGACCACGGGCGAAATCCTGGTCGAAGGCGAGAAGGTGACGACCCCGCACGGCAATGTCGGCATCGTCTTCCAGAACGCGCTGCTCCTGCCCTGGCGCAACATCCTCAGCAACGTGATGCTGCCGATCGACATGAAGCGGCTGCCGCGGGACAAATATCTCCCGCGCGCCAAGGAATTGTTGAGGATGGTCGGACTCGAAGGATTCGAGAAGAAGCTGCCCTGGCAGCTTTCCGGCGGCATGCAGCAGCGCGCCTCGATCTGCCGTGCGCTGGTGCACGATCCCAGGATCATGCTGATGGACGAGCCGTTCGGCGCGCTCGATGCGCTGACGCGCGAGCGCATGAATGTCGAGTTGATGCGGATCCAGCGCGAGACGAAGAAGACGGTGCTCTTGATCACGCATTCGATTCCCGAGGCCGTATTCCTCGCCGACCGCGTGCTCGTCATGACCGAGCGCCCCGGCGCGATCGCCGCGATCTACGACGTGCCGCTGCCGCGCCCGCGCTCGCTCGACGCGATGGCCGATCCTGTCTTCACCGAGCTCGTGCAGCGCATCCGCAAGCACTTTTTCTCGCAAGGTTCTCTGGACTAAGACCATGGCGCCGCGCCTGAAGCTGCGAGACATCGCCTTCTTCGAACGACCCGTGCAGTTCGCCCGGCCGTTCCGCTTTGGCGCGATCACGATCAACGCGACGCCGCAGCTGTTCGTGCGGGTCGAGATCGAGGTCGAGGGCCGAGGCACCGCGGTCGGCGCCAGCGCCGAGCTGCTGGTGCCGAAATGGTTCGACAAGCGGCCGGAGCTGTCGCCGGCTCAGACGGTGGACGAGTTGCGTCGGTCGCTGGAGATCGCACGCGCGCTCTATCTTGCCCGCACTGAGTACCAGACAGCATTCGATCTGCATGCCTCGTGCATCGGTGCC
Source organism: Bradyrhizobium sp. NDS-1 (assembly GCF_032918005.1). Taxonomy (NCBI): domain Bacteria; kingdom Pseudomonadati; phylum Pseudomonadota; class Alphaproteobacteria; order Hyphomicrobiales; family Nitrobacteraceae; genus Bradyrhizobium; species Bradyrhizobium sp. NDS-1. Next base: position 5,802,951 of record NZ_CP136628.1, on the reverse strand, counting down.
CAGGTCGCGACCTGCGCGAAGAAGAACATTCCGCCGCTCGCAGCGGCTTACGGCCCGGCCGAGATCGACAAAGCGGTCCTCGATGCGCTACTGCGCGCCGCCGGGACCAGTTTCTTCGACGGAATGGCTGCCAACATTGCGGGTATCGATGCGCGGCTTTCTCCTGATCTGAGCGAGAGGGATATCAGGACGTTTCTTTCCGGCCGCGAGCCGCTGGAACGTGTTGCCATCAGACATACGGTCGGCCTTGATGATGCCGTCGAAGGCGAGGGCGGCGTTGCCGATCCGCGTGAAAATGCCGGTGCTCAGTACTTCAAGCTCAAGCTGTCGGGCGATCCTGTGGCCGATGCGGCGCGGCTGGTGCGGATCGGCAAGGAGCTGGATACACTCGGGCGCGGCACCAAGGTGACGCTCGACGCCAACGAGCAGTATGCCGACCTCGCGGCGTTACAGGCGCTGATAGAACGGCTCGATCATGATGCGGCGCTGCGTTCGATCGCCACGCGCTTGCTCTATGTCGAGCAGCCGATGCCACGCGACATTACGCGGCAATCGCCGCTCGGCTCGCTGGCTTCGCATGGCTTCATTATCGATGAGGCCGACGATTCCTACGATGCGTTCCCGGCAGCACGGGCGTTGGGCTACTGCGGCATATCGTCGAAATCCTGCAAAGGCCTCTACAAGTCCATCGTCAATGCGACGCGCGCGGCGAAATGGAGTGCGGGCGGCGAAAAGTTCTTCGTGACCGGCGAAGACCTCACCTGCCAGGCAGGCCTTGCCGTGCAGCAGGACCTTGCGCTCGGTGCCTTCCTCGGCGTGACCCATGCCGAGCGCAACGGCCATCACTATGTCGACGGCTTTGGCGAGACGCCTCTCGCCGAAGCTGCGGCCTTCGCGGCCGCGCATCCCGATCTCTACGCCGATGCCGGGCAGGGCATCCGCCTCTCCATTCACGACGGTGATCTCCTGACGGGATCGCTTCATGTTGCGGGCTTTGCGACCTCGGGCCATCCGGACTGGTCGGCGCTGCGCCCGCTCGAACAGCCAAAATCACTTCAGGAGCAACTGGCATGACCACCCAACGCCTCGGCCTCATCATGAACGGCGTCACCGGCCGCATGGGGCTCAACCAGCATCTGATCCGCTCCATCGTCGCGATCCGCGACCAGGGCGGCATCCGCCTGAAGAACGGCGATCGCGTGATGCCAGATCCGATCCTGATCGGCCGCAGCGCCGACAAGGTCGAGGCGCTCGCCAGGCGCTTCAACATCACGCGCTGGAGCACCGACCTCGATGCTGCGCTCGCGGACAAGAACGATACCATGTTCTTCGACGCCGCGACCACGCAGGCGCGGCCCGGTCTTCTGACCCAGGCCATCAATGCCGGCAAGCACGTCTATTGCGAGAAGCCGATCGCGACGAATTTCGAGGAAGCGCTCGAGGTCGTGAAGCTCGCCAATGCCAAGGGCGTCAAGCACGGCACGGTGCAGGACAAGCTGTTCCTGCCGGGCCTGAAGAAGATCGCCTTTTTGCGGGATTCCGGCTTCTTCGGCCGCATCCTCTCGGTGCGCGGCGAGTTCGGCTATTGGGTGTTCGAAGGCGGCTGGCAGGAGGCGCAGCGGCCGTCCTGGAATTACCGCGACGAGGACGGCGGCGGCATCATCCTCGACATGGTTTGTCACTGGCGCTACGTCCTCGACAATCTCTTCGGTAACGTCCAGAGCGTGAGCTGCATCGGCAATACCGACATCCCTGAGCGGTACGACGAGCAGGGCAAGAAGTACAAGGCGACCGCGGACGATTCCGCCTACGCCACGTTCCAGCTCGAGGGCGGCGTCATCGCCCACATCAACATGTCCTGGGTGACGCGCGTCTATCGCGACGACCTCGTCACCTTCCAGGTCGATGGCACGCTCGGCTCGGCGGTCGCAGGTCTTACCGACTGCATGATCCAGGCGCGACAGGCGACGCCCCGTCCGGTGTGGAATCCCGACGAGAAGCGATTGCACGATTTCTACGGCGACTGGCAGAAGCTGCCCGACAACGTCACCTACGACAACGGTTTCAAGGAGCAGTGGGAGATGTTCATCCGGCACGTCTACGAGGATGCCCCCTACAAATTCACCCTGCTCGAAGGCGCCAAGGGCGTACAGCTCGCCGAATGCGCGCTGAAGAGCTGGAAGGAGCGGCGCTGGATCGACGTCGCCCCGATCAAGGCGTGAGGTCTATTGGATCAGTCGCGATGTTTACCAAATCGTCATTGCGAGGAGCGAAGCGACGAAGCAATCCAGACTGGCGCCGCGAAGGCATTCTGGATTGCTTCGCTTCGCTCGCAATGACGAGGAGAGGTTCGAGATCATGAATAAGCCCGTCCAACCCATGTCGTCTTTGTCGCTCAAGCTGCCGAAGGCCGATCGCTCGATCGAGACTTACCGGCTCGCTGCCTCGCGCACGTTCCCCGCAAAGCTCGAGGGGCCGCTGAACCGCATCGCCTTCTCGGCCGTGCACACGGTCGCCGATCCCTTCGCTGACAACGATCCCTGGCTGTCGGTCGCCGTCGACTGGGACAAGACCATCGCCTTCCGCGAGCACGTGTGGGATCTCGGCCTGGGCGTCGCCGAGGCCATGGATACCGCGCAGCGCGGCATGGGACTGGACTGGCCGACTTCGCTGGAGCTGATCACGCGCTCGGTGTCGGCCGCCAAGCGCCGTAACGCGCTGGTGTTCTCCGGCGCGGGCACCGATCATCTCCCGGTTGAAGACGCCAAGTCGATCGACGACGTGATCCGCGCCTATGAGGAGCAGGTCTCGGCGGTCGAGAAGGTCGGCGGCCGCATCATCCTGATGGCGTCGCGTGCGCTGGCAAAGCTCGGCCGCAACGCCGATGACTATGCCAAGGTTTACGACCGCGTGCTGTCGCAGGTTCGCGAGCCCGTGATCATCCATTGGCTCGGCGACATGTTCGATCCGGCGCTGACGGGCTATTGGGGCACGAGAGATCTCGACAAGGCGATGGATACGGCCGTCGCCATCATCAATGGCAACGCCGGCAAGGTCGACGGCGTCAAGGTCTCTCTGCTGGACAAGCAGCGCGAGATCGACATGCGTCGCCGCCTCGACAAGCGCATCAGGATGTATACCGGCGACGATTTCAACTACGCCGAGCTGATCGCCGGCGACAGCGAAGGCTTTTCGCATGCGCTGCTCGGTATCTTCGATGCCATCGCGCCGGCAGCGTCCTATGCACTGTCGCGGCTGGCAGCCGGCGACGAAGCCGGCTTCCACGACGTGCTGGGGCCGACGGTGCCTTTGTCGCGACACATCTTCAAGGCGCCGACGCGGTTCTACAAGACCGGCGTCGTGTTCATGGCCTATCTCAACGGCCACCAGGATCATTTCACCATGGTCGGGGGACAGGAGAGCACGCGCTCCACATTGCATCTGGCTGAGCTGTTCCGTCTGGCCGACAAGGCCGGCCTGCTCGCCAATCCTGAACTCGCGACACGGAGGATGAAGGCCGTGCTCGCCACCCACGGTATCGAACCCTGATGCGCGACTTTTCATCCGACCACCGCTGGCTGTCGTTGAACACGGCGACCGTCCGCAAGCAGGGTGACCTCGTCGCGATCGTCGATGCCTGTGCGAGGCACGGCATCCGCGCCATTGATCCCTGGCGCGATCAGGTCGCATCCGTCGGTCTCGAGCGTGCCGCGCGTGCGGTGCGCGATGCCGGCCTCGATCTGTCGGGTTATTGCCGCGGCGGCATGTTCCCCTCGGACCCCTCGCGCCGGAGTGAGGTGCGTGATGACAACCGGCGCTGCGTCGATGAAGCCAAGGCGCTGGGCGCGCCCTGCATCGTCCTCGTCGTCGGCGGCCTGCCGCAATATTCGCGGCCGGGCAGCGCAGCGTCGAAGGACATCGCGGCGGCGCGTGGACAGGTCGAGGAAGCGCTCGCCGAGATGCTGGACTACGCCAAGCAGGCGAACTTGCCCCTGGCTATCGAGCCATTGCATCCGGCCTACGCCGCCGACCGCGCCTGCGTGAACACGACAAAGCAGGCGCTCGACATCTGCGACCGGCTCGATCCTGGCCGCAGCGGCATGCTCGGCGTCGCGCTCGACGTCTATCATATCTGGTGGGATCCGGAGCTGATGGGCCAGATCGCGCGTGCCGGCCAGGATCGCCTGCTCGCCTTCCATGTCTGCGACTGGCTGGTGCCGACCAAGGACATCCTCAACGACCGCGGCATGATGGGCGACGGCGTCATCGACATCAAATCGGTACGTCACGCGGTCGAAGCGCAGGGCTTTGCCGGCTATTCCGAGATCGAGATCTTCTCCAACGACTGGTGGGGCAAGCCGATGGACGAGGTGCTGCGCACCTGCATCGCGCGCCATAAAACGGTCGTGTAGGTCGAGGGCGCGCTACCCTCATGGCCCTGCGACCTGTTGCAGCGTGTTGAAGCGCGCCTTCTGCTCGCTGCTGAGCGTGGCATAGAATTCGTCCAGCGCGGGTTCGACCAGCTTGGCGGCCGTCAGCATGGCCTCGAGCCGGTGCTGCATTGCTTCAAGCCGTCCGACCGGCGTCAGAGGCACATCGTTCGGACAGGCCGCTTGTAGGCCCTCAACGCCCTTCGCCGTTGCTTCGCCGAGGCGGTCGAGCGCCTCCTTTTGCTTACCTGCGGGGTGGAGCACGGCCTCGATCCTCTGGATCGGCAACTGGGTCAGGCTGGACTTGGGATCGCCGCAGGCCTCGGCGCCGGCTTCCTGCGGCTGTGACGCGCGCTCGCCGACATGGGGGCCAAGCGCGTTGAAGCGGGCCTGCTGTTCGTCGCTGAGCGAGTTGTAGAACCTCTCCAGGGCCGGCCGCACGATCTTGACGGCTTCCAGCGTCGCGCTGATGCGGTTCATCATGGCGCGCAGGCGGCCAGGCGGAGTCAGTGCATAGGTCTCCGCGCAGGAGTCCTTGAACACATCGGCAGCTTCCGAAGCCGCGGTCTTCAGCTCGTCGAGCAGTGCTCGTTGTTCCGGCGCCGGCCGCACAGCCCGCGCGATATCGGCAAGCGGCCAGGCGGTCACGCCCTTATCCGGTGCGCCGCACAATTGCTGCAGCGTCTGCGGGCTCACGCTGGCGCGCGGCCGCGCGCGGCCGCTGCCGCCTTGCGGATAGTCATTGGGGTTGATGCTGGCATAGGCGGAATAGGGGCCGTCACCACCCCAGAACACGGTGTCGACAAAGTCGTCATAGGCGTACGCCCAATAGCCGGGCTCGTAGGCATAGGACCAGAAGGTGTAGTTGAAGATGTCGGAATAGGCGTAAGGCCAGAACACCGGCCCAAGCCACGCCACGAACACAGCAGGATGACGGTGACGCCAAGCCTGCCGGGGCGCCCAGCCGCTCTGACGGGCGACGAGGGCCGCCTGGGTTTGTGGCGTAGTCTGCTGACGGAAGCGCTCGGCAAATCGTCCACGCTCGGCGGCTTGCGTGGCCGCCGCAAGCGCCGGAGCGCGCCCCTCCGGAGCCTGGAGTCCGAGCCGCTGCTGACGAGCCAGGTCGAGTTGTTGCGCGCGCTGCTCACGGCCGAGCAAGCGGTTCTGGGTCTGGAGCATCCGCTGCTGCTCGCGTTGGGCTCGCGCGCCTTCCACCTTTTGCGATTGCAATTGCTGAACGCGCTGCTGCAGGCGATCGATGCGGGTCTGGCGCTCCGTCGTCTGGCGCGACAGCATCTCGCGCTGTCGCTGCTCGACGTGCTGCGAGCGCTGTTGGACGCGTTGCTCGCGCTCAAGAAGGCGGCTCTGCGACTGCAACAACCGTTGCTGCTGGTGCTGCGCCCTTGCGCCTTCCGGCTTCTGCGATTGCAATTGCTGCACGCGTTGCTGCAAGCGGTCGATGCGGTCCTGGCGTTCCGCGGATTGGCGCGAAAGCATCTCGCGTGGCGGTCCCGATCCCCCGCTCACGGCCGGGGGTGCACTTGGGCGAGAAGGGGCTGCGATATGCGGTGTCGGCCGCGGCGCCATGGCCGGACGTTGCGGCGCTGCCGGCGCCCGATGGAATTCGCGCCTTGGCGCCGCCACCTGGGGGGCGGCTCGCGGGGCGCTGAAATGTGGGGACTGACGCGGCGGCGGTGAGGCGATGTGGGGCGCCGGCCGCTGCGGCATGGCTGGCGGTTGGACGGCCGGCGCGGGACGCGCCATGGCTGGCGGCGCCGCCGGACGGGCCATGGCTGGTGGCGCTGCCGGTGCTGCGGCTGGCCCTGGTGGTCCGCCCCTTCCATGTCCATGGCCGGGCCCTTGGGCGAACGCGCCGACGCTGGCGGCCAGCATCGAGACACCAACGAAAACAGTCGTAAGGCAAACGCCACGCGGAAGCATGATCATAGCTCCCAACTCGTAATCGCCCACGAATGTCAACGCACATCCGGCGGAATCGTTCGTCGTTGGCCGCGGCTGGCATTGCGATCTTCCGACGCAGGCCGCCTCAAGAGAAGTCCTGCGTCAGGGTGGCAGCGAGCCGTTCCAGCGCCCAGTCGACCTGGTCGCTCGTGATCACCAGAGGTGGAGCGATACGGATTGTTTGCTGATGGGTATCCTTGGCGAGGATGCCCTTGCCCTGAAGCGCCTCGCAGTAGCGGCGGGCGCGCCCGGCCTCGGGATGCAGCTCGACCGCCAGCATCAGGCCGCGCCCGCGCACTTCGCGGATCGTGTTGGCACGAATATCCTTCAGACCTTCCAGAAAGCGCGCGCCTTGCCTCGCCGCGTTCTCGATCATGCCTTCCTCGACCAGCACGCGCATCGCAGCCCGCGCCACCGCGCAGGCAAGCGGGTTTCCGCCGAAGGTCGAACCATGCTGGCCGGGCCTCAAAGTCCCGAGCACCTCGTTGTTCGAAAGCACGGCCGACACCGGATAGAAGCCGCCGGACAGCGCCTTGCCGAGCAGCGTCACGTCCGCCTCTATGCCCTCGTGCTGTTCGGCGAGCAGCTTGCCGGTGCGGCCGAGCCCGGTCTGGATCTCGTCGAGCACCAGCATCACGTTGTTGGCGGTGCAGAGCTCTCGCACCTCAGTGAAATAGCCGGCCGGGGGAATGATGACGCCAGCTTCGCCCTGGATCGGTTCGACCAGAAAGGCAACCGTGTTCGCGGTGATTGCGTCTTGCAGCGCTGCGGCGTCGCCGAACGGGATGATCTTGAAGCCTGGCGCGAATGGCCCGAAGTGCGCGCGCGTTTCGGGGTCGGTTGAAAAGCCGACGATGCCCAGCGTGCGCCCGTGGAAATTGTTGACGCAGACGATGATCTCGGCCTGGCCGTCCGGCACGCCCTTCACCTCATAGCCCCATTTACGGACCGACTTGATCGCGCTTTCCACCGCCTCGGCGCCGCTGTTCATCGGCAGCACCTTGTGGGAACCGGTGAGCGCCGCGATCTCCTCGTAGAACAAGGCGAGTTGATCGTTGTGAAACGCCCGCGAGGTTAGCGTCAGCCTTTGTGCCTGTTCGACCATTGCCGTCAGGATCTTGGGGTGGCAGTGGCCCTGGCTGACCGCCGAATAGGCCGAGAGGCAATCGAGATAACGGTTACCTTCGGTATCCCAGACCCAGACACCTTCGCCGCGGGACAGGACCACCCCGATCGGCTCGTAATTGTGAGCGCCAAAGCGTGCTTCTGTTGCGACTAAATCAATGACGGATGAGCTCATCAGTCGTCGCTCCATTGCTGCGCGCACTGGCTCTCAACTTGATTTGGGTATCGGCCTGTCGCCTTGGAAGCCTTCATGCGCCCGATTGCGGGGCGAGGCCTGATTTGCCCGCAATGTCAGATGGGTCTGCGGAACCACACGGCATCGTTCCCCGACCCGGTTTCTACTGTGCATGGGGTTGTTTTCGCAGTTTTTGTTTTGGAGGCCTCACCCGATCGAGCAGGGCACGCTCAAAAACCCTCGAAACCGGACCCGTCCGCCCCGCACCGGCGCCCCGCTCACGGCATAGTTCGGGAAGCGCGCCAGGAAGCGCGAGATCGCGACCGCGCCTTCCAGCCGCGCCAGCGCCATGCCGGCGCATTGGTGCGCCCCGGTGGCGAAGGCGAGGTGGCGGTTCGGCGTGCGCGCGATATCGAAGCTTTCGGGGTCCGGAAACTGCGCGGGGTCGCGGTTGGCAGCGCCAATGCACAGCGTCACCGACGTGCCGGCATCGAGCGTGACGCCGCCGAGCTCGACCTTCTCCGTGGTCATGCGGTTGCCGAGCTGGTTGGAGCTTTCGTAGCGCAGTATCTCCTCGACCGCCGTCTTGATCAGATCGGGATTGCCGATCAGACGCTGCTTCTGCTCGGGATGACGGTCGAGCGCGACGAGGCCGTTGCCGATGAGGTTGGTGGTGGTCTCGTGGCCGGCATTGAGCAGGAAGATGCAATTGTGCAGCAGCTCTTTCTCGGTCAGCCGCTCGCCGTTCTCTTCACCCTGAATCAGGCGCGTCAGCACGTCGCGATCAGGATTGCCGGGCTTTTGGCGCCGGCGCGCGACCAGCGTTTCGAGATAGGCGAGGAAGTCCTGCACCGCCTTGTTGCCGCGCGCAGCCGCTTCTGGCGACACCACCGGTTCGAGTGCGCCCAGGATCGCCAGTGACCAGTCGCGCAGCGGCGTGCGTTCCTCGTGAGGCACGTCGAGCAGATTGCCGATCACCTCGATCGGGATGGAGGCAGCGAAGTCCTCGATCAGTTCGCAAGCTCCCTTGGCGGCGATGGCATCGAGCAAGCCGTCGACCAGCTTGATGATATCAGGCTCCATCCCCGCGATCGCCCGCGGCGACAGCGCGCCCATGATCAGGCGGCGTACGCGGGTATGCGCGGGCGGATCGTTGAAGACGAGGCTGGTGGTGTGGTGCTCGTAGAGCGGCGTGTCGCCGTATTTCGGCGCGAACTCGCGCTGCTTGTCCGAGCTGAACGATTTGGTGTTCTTGTAGGTGGTGACGAGATCGTCATAGCGGGTCAGGAACACGGTGCCGCTGCGCAGGCGCTTGACCGGCTCGTTCTCCCGCAGTGCACGATAGGTCGGATAGGGGTTGTCGTAGAACTCCGGCGTCAGCTTCTCGAGGTCGAAGCTTGCAGCCAGCGCCTTCGCATCTGCGTTCATCCCGTTATACTCGCCGGTTAAAGCCGATATGCCGTTTTTGTTGTTCTGAATGACGCGCGTACGCGTCTACAGTCTTTCGATACTGCTAGCTGACCGGACAGGAAAATGCACGCGCGCGCTGACGCTCCCGACACGGCCCCGACTTGGCCCGATGATATTTTCGCAACATTGCAGCGCTTCGACGTCCGGCAGGTGCCTTATGTGCCCGATGCCGGCCATTCGAAGCTGATCCAGCGCGTGCTGGATTCCGCCACCATGCGCGGAATTCCCCTGACGACCGAGGAGGAGGGCGTGGCGCTCCTGGCCGGCGCCTGGACCGGCGGGCAGCGCGGCGTGCTGCTGATGCAGTCGAGCGGCGTCGGCAATTGCATCAACATGCTGTCGCTGATCCCGATCCTGCGCTTTCCGTTCCTCACCCTCGTGACCATGCGCGGCGAGTGGGGCGAGTTCAATCCGTGGCAGGTGCCGATGGGATCGACCACGCAGGGCGTATTCGAGCTGTCTGGCGTCCAGGTGCTGCGCGCCTCGACCGCAGCCGAGGTGCCGGCCGTGCTGGAGGCTGCCGCGTCGCAGGCCTACAACGCGCTCACCCCCACCGCCGTCCTTCTGTCGCAGCGCCTGATCGGCGCCAAGGTTTTCACCAAATGAGCAAGGCCAATCTCCTCGACCGCCGCCAGGTGGTCTCGACGCTGCTCGCGAACCGCAAGGACGTCGTTGCGATCGGCGGCTTGGGTGCCTCGACCAACGACATGTGCGCGGCCGGCGACCACGCCCGCAACTTCTATCTCTGGGGCGGCATGGGCGGCGCCGCGATGATCGGGCTCGGCCTAGCGCTGGCGCAGCCGAAGTTGCCGGTTTTGGTCATTACCGGGGACGGCGAGATGCTGATGGGTATCGGCAGCCTTGCCACCATCGGGCTGCAAAAGCCGGCCAATCTCACCATCGTCGTGCTCGACAACGAGGCCTATGGCGAGACGGGCGGCCAGACCAGCCACACCGCGGCCGCCGCCGATCTCGTCGGCATCGCGAAGGCCTGCGGCATCGAGGACAGCCGCGCTGTCTCGACCATGGCCGAGGTCCACGCCATTGCCAAAGCCGTCCACGACGTCTCGGCCGGGCCGCGTTTTGCCAATGTGAAGATCGACAGCGCCGGCCTGGAGCGGATTTTGCCGAGCCGGGATGGGACTTACATCCTCAACCGGATCCGGGGAGACCTCGGCTTTCAGCCGATCTAGGCAGGCCAATCCATTCCGCGGCGCCCAGGTCCTGCACGCGGTCCGTGCGGGCGGAGCCGATTTCCACTGAATCTACAACGCACTTAGGTTGCGATGCAACATAGTGCTTGACTTCCGCGTGGGTGAGTGCTTACTCACCCACCATGAGCTCATTGCGTATGACGAGCGACCTGAGGCGTCAATTGATCCTCGGTGCCGCAAAGCGCTGCTTTGCCCGACATGGCTATACCGGCACCACGACGAAGAGCGTGGCGGCCGCCGCTGCCATTTCCGAGGCGCTGCTGTTCAAGCATTTCCCGTCCAAGGCGGCTCTCTACGCCGAAATCCTCAGCGACGAATGCGAGGCCGATCCCGACTTCATGGAGCTGCTCGAGCGCGAGCCGTCGACCGCGACGCTGGTCGAGCTGGTCCGCGGCATGGTCGACCACTTCCTTCGCATGGCCGACGGCCCCGACCAGGAAGAGGTGCAGCGCCTGCGGCTGATGGCCACGAGCCATCTGGACGACGGCGAATTCGCCCGTCTGATGTATGCCAAGATCGAGACGCTGATCGGGGCGATCTTCGTCGCCTCGCTCGAGCGGGCAATTGCGAGCGGTGACGCGCGGCCATGCCTCGGCGAACCGCTCAACCTGTTCTGGTTCGCGCATCACACAGTGATGACCGCTGCGCTGACCAGGCTGCCGGCGGCGCCCTGTCTCGACTACGGCAAGGCGAACGATCTGGAGCAGCAGCTCTGCGAGTTTCTCCTGAGGGGTATCGGACTTAACGACGCCGCAATTGCTTCGCATCTGGGCCACGATCTGGCCGCGGATGCCGGCAGGACGGCGATTGCAGAAAGTGCATGACATGAACATCGTAACCGAACACAAGATTTCGGGCGAACCGATCGACAACAAGGCTCCCAAGCGTCCGGTCCGGCCGGTGCTATGGTTCGTCATCGTCGGCACGCTGCTCGCCGTGCTCGTCGGCGGACTCGTCTGGTTCAACTATTTCCGCGGCCAGATGATCAAGCAGTTCTTCGCCAACAACAAGCCGCCGCCGACCGCGGTCAGCGCGGCCGAGGCGAAGTCCGAGGTGGTGCCGAACCTGCTCACCGCCGTCGGTGGCCTCGTCGCCGTGCATCAGGTCGACGTCAGCGCCGACGTCAACGGCCGCGTCACAGAGATCAAGTTCGAGCCGGGCACGCGTGTCGAGGCCGGCACGCCCCTGGTGCAGCTGTTCGACGCGCCGGAGCAGGGCGACCTTGCCAACTACAAGGCCCAGGCGACCGTTGCGCAGCTCTCGCTCGATCGCGCCAAGCAGCTCGCCGCGCGCCAGTTCGGTCCGCAGGCGACCGTCGATACCGCGCAGGCCGCCTATGACCAGGCGCAGGCCGGCATCGCCAAGACCGAGGCGCTGATCTCGCAGAAGCTGGTGCGTGCACCTTTCGCCGGCGATCTCGGCGTCCGCAAGGTCGAGGTCGGCCAATATCTGACGGCAGGTACGGCGATCGTGTCGCTGACCGACCTTTCCGCGCTGTGGGCCAACTTCACCGTGACCGAAAAGGATTCCGGCAGCCTCAAGGTCGGCCAGACTGTCCGGCTCAAGGTCGACGCCTATCCGGGCCGCATCTTCGAGGGCAAGATCACCACGATCGAGCCGCAGATCGCGAGTGACACCCGCAATATCCGCGTGCAGGCGACGGTCGCCAATCCCGAGAAGATCCTGAAGCCCGGCATGTTCGTGACCACCACGGTGGTGCTACCGGACAAGCCGGCCGTGATCACCGTGCCGGAGACGGCGGTCGACTACACGCTGTACGGCGACTCCGTGTTCGTGATCACCGAGAAGAAGGAAGAGGACGGCAAGACCAGTCTCTCCGCGGTGCGCACCTTCGTGCAGACCGGCAGCCGGGTCGAAGGTCGCGTCGAAATCGTCAAGGGTCTGAAGGCGGGCGACAAGGTCGTCGCCGTCGGCCAGCTCAAGCTGCAATCGGGCGCGGCGGTGTCGATTTCGACCGACCCGGTCCCGCAGATCCCGGCGCAGCCGCCGCGCTACTGATCCCATGACATTCGAGTGATCCGGCCTGGCCGGATCACTTCTCTTGAGACAAACAAATCGAGATCGCCGCGATGGCCCTTACCGATATTTTCATCAAGCGTCCGGTTCTGTCGGTCGTCGTCAGCCTGTTGATCCTGCTGATCGGCCTGCGCGCGGCGATGGTGCTGCCGATCCGCCAATATCCGAAACTGTCGAACACGGTCATCAACATCACGACCGTCTACCCGGGCGCGTCCGCGGACCTGATCCAGGGCTTCATCACGACGCCGATCGAGCAGGCGGTCGCGTCTGCCGAAGGCGTCGACTACATCACCTCGTCCTCGGTGCTCGGCACCTCGACGATCCAGGTCTACATCAAGCTGAACTTCGATCCGAACCAGGCGCTCACCGAGGTGCTGGCGAAGACGAACTCGGTCAAATACCTGATCCCGAAGGAATCCAACGACCCGATCGTCACCAAGACCACGGGCCAGACCACGGCCGTGATGTATCTCGGCTTCTCGTCCGAGGAGCTCTCGGGTTCGGCGATCTCGGATTATCTGACGCGTGTGGTGCAGCCGGTGCTGTCGACCGTCGACGGCGTGGCGTCCGCCGACATCTTGGGCGGGCAGACCTTCGCGATGCGGCTATGGCTCGATCCCGAGAAGATGGCCGGCCGCAACGTGTCCCCGGCGGACGTAGCCGCGGCCATCCAGGCCAACAACTTCCAGTCTGCGGCGGGCCAGACCAAGGGCTATCTGATCGTCTCGAACGTCTCGACGAACACGGGTCTGACCGACGTCAATCAGTTCAAGAAGATGATCGTCAAGGCCAAGGACGGCGGCTTCGTGCGGATGGAGGACATCGCGACCGTCGAACTTGCGGCCCAGAGCACGGACGCCAGCGTTGCCTTCAACGGCGAGCGCGCGATCTTCATTGGCGTGCAGGCGACGCCGCAAGGCAACCCGCTGACGCTGGTCAAGGGTGTGCGCGCGCTGTTCCCCGAACTCGAACGCAACCTCCCGCCCTCGATGAAGATGAAGGTCGCCTACGATTCGACCAAGTTCATCCAGTCTTCGATCGACGAGGTGCAGAATACATTGGGCGAAGCCGTGATCATCGTGATCGTGGTCATCTTCCTGTTCCTGGCCTCGCTCCGCTCGGTCATCATTCCCGTCGTCACCATTCCGCTCTCGATGATCGGCGTCTGCACGCTGATGCTCGCATTGGGATTCAGCTTCAACCTTTTGACCCTGCTCGCGATGGTGCTGGCGATCGGCCTCGTGGTCGACGATGCCATCGTCGTGGTGGAGAACATCCATCGCCATCTGGAGGAGGGCAAGACGCCGGTCCAGGCGTCGCTGCAAGGTGCGCGTGAAATCGTAGGCCCCGTCATCTCGATGACCATCACGCTCGCCGCGGTGTACGCGCCGATCGGCTTCCTCGGCGGCCTCACCGGTTCGCTGTTCCGCGAATTTGCGTTCACGCTGGCGGGTTCGGTGATCGTGTCGGGCGTGATCGCGCTGACTCTGTCGCCGATGATGTGCTCGGTGCTGCTGAAGAACACCGAAGAGGGCCGCTTCGCCAAGGGCGTCAACAAGGTGTTCGGCGCACTCACGCGCTGGTATGGCCGCAGGCTCGACCGCTCGCTCGACTACAAGGCCATCACGGGCCTGTTCGCGGTAACCATCCTCGGGCTCGTCGGCTTCCTCTACATGCACACGTCGAAGGAGCTGGCGCCAGAGGAAGACCAGGGCATCGTGTTCGCGGTGACCAAGGCTCCGAAATACGCCAACATCGACTATGTCGACTTCTACGGCGAAAAACTCGACGAGAAGTTCCAGCAGTTTCCCGAGACCGATCTGCGCTTCGTGCTGAACGGCATCAACGGCCCGCAGGGCGGCATTGCCGGCATGCTCTTGAAGCCTTGGGACGAGCGCACGCGCTCCTCGATTGCCCTGAAGCCGCTAGTGCAGGCCGAGCTCTCCAAGATCGAGGGCGTGCAGGCCTTCGCCTTCAACCTGCCGCCGCTTCCGGGCGGGCCGGGCGGTCTGCCGGTGCAGATGGTGATCAACTCCACCGCCGGCTTCCAGACGGTCTATGAGCAGATGGAGAAGCTGAAGGACGCTGCGCGCAAGAGCGGCATGTTCATCGTCTCCGACAGCGATCTTGCCTACAACCAGCCGAACGTGAAGGTGACGATCGACCGCAACAAGGCGCAAGATCTTGGCGTCAATATGCAGAACCTCGGGGCCACGCTCGCGGTGCTGCTCGGCGGCAATTATGTCAATCGCTTCAATCTGGAGGGCCGGTCCTACCAGGTGATCCCTCAGGTGCCCCGCACCAAGCGGTTGTCGCCGGAATCCCTCGGTGGCTATTACGTGACGACCAACACCGGCCAGCAGCTTCCGCTGTCGACTGTGGTGTCGATCGAGACCAAGACCGATCCGAATTCGCTGACGCACTACAACCAGCTCAATTCGGCGACCTTCTCCGCCGTGCCGATGCCCGGCGTGACCGTCGGCGCAGCGGTCGACTTTCTCGAAGGCGAGGCCAAGAAGCTTCCACAAGGATTCAGCCACGACTATCTCGCGGACTCCCGGCAGTACGTACAGGAAGGCAACCAGCTCGCGATCACCTTTGGCTTCGCGCTGATCATCATCTTCCTGGTGCTGGCGGCGCAGTTCGAGAGCCTGCGTGACCCGCTCGTGATCATGATCTCGGTGCCGATGGCGATCGTCGGCGCGCTGATCCCGCTGTTCTTCGGCGTCGCGACCATGAACATCTACACCCAGGTTGGTCTGCTCACTCTGGTCGGCCTGATCACCAAGCACGGCATCCTGATGGTGGAGTTCGCCAACGAGCTCCAGGTCAAGGAGCGGCTCGACCGCCGCTCGGCCATCGAGATGTCGGCCCGTATCCGCCTCAGGCCCATCCTGATGACGACGGCCGCCATGGTGACCGGCCTGATCCCGCTCTTGACCGCGACCGGCGCGGGTGCGGCCAGCCGCTTCTCGATCGGTCTGGTCGTCGTTGCCGGCATGTCGATCGGCACCCTGTTCACGCTGTTCGTGCTGCCGGCCGTGTACGTGGTGCTGGCGACCGACCACCGCGCGGCGGCCGATTCCGAGCGGAACAGGCAGGTTGCCGAACTCGACCTCGACGCCAAGGCCCTGCGGCCGACCTGAAGCCGCACGCAGGCGAAGCCACAGGGCGGCAGCGGCCAAGCCGTTGCCGCCCTTTTCGTTCTGCCACCGCATCAATTCGACGCCGCGATCGTTGGGCGGGGGCCTTGCCGCGCTTGCGAGAGACAAGGCCCGGTCTTCTTGCTAGGTTCCGCAGGATGAGCCTATCCCTCCATCCCGACACCTCGCGAGCCGGCACGCTGCCGAGTGCGGTGCCGGACGGCGCTGCCCCTGGCGCAGGGGCGGGACGGGGCATCAGGACCCGGTTGTTCACCAAATATGTTGCGCTGTTCGTGGCCGTCGTCGCCATCGCGCTGCTGGCGAACGGCCTGTTCGAGGTCTTCTTCTATTATCGCGAGCACAAGGCTTCGCTGATCCGGGTCCAGCACGAGCAGGCTGAGGCGGCCGCGGCCAAGATCGGCCAGTTCGTCAAGGAGATCGAGAGCCAGCTCGGCTGGACCACGCAGTTGCCTTGGTCGGCAGGCTCGATCGAGCAGCGCCGGTTCGACGCGCTGCGGCTGCTGCGCCAGGTGCCCGGGATCACCGAGCTCGCCCAGGTCGATTCGACCGGCAAGGAACGGCTGCGGGTCTCGCGGCTGGCGATGGATGCCATCGAGAGCGGGATCGACCTGTCCAGTGATCCGAAGTTCACCGAGGCCGTGGCGCACAAGGTCTATTACGGGCCTGTCTATTTCCGCCGGGAGTCCGAGCCCTACATGACGCTGGCGCTGGCCGGCGCGCGCAAGGACGCAGGGGTCAGTATCGCCGAGGTCAATCTCAAGCTGATCTGGGACGTCGTCTCCCAGATCAAGGTCGGCGAGAATGGCCATGCCTATGTCGTGGGGCCGGAGGGGCGCCTGATCGCGCATCCCGACATCAGTCTGGTCCTGCGCAATACCGACATGTCCGGCCTCGCACAGGTGCGCGCCGCGCAGGCTGGCGGCGGCACGATGGCGAATGCGCTCGAGGAAGCGCGTAACATACAGGGACGGAAGGTCCTGACCGCATCGGCGCCGATCGAGCCGCTGCACTGGACCATGTTCGTCGAGTTGCCGGTCGAGGAGGCCTATGCATCGCTCTACGCCTCGCTGCAGCGGCTCGCGATCGTGCTGCTCGCGGCGTCGATCTTCGCGGTGCTTGCGGGGATATTCCTCGCGCGCCGCATGGTCGGGCCGATTCAAGCGCTGCGCAGCGGCGCCGAAAGGATCGGCGGTGGCGACTTCTCCCAGCGCATTTCGATCCGCACTGGCGATGAGCTCGAAGGGCTTGCCGACCAGTTCAACGACATGGGCGCGCGCCTGCAGGAATCCTACGCGGATCTGGAAAAGAAAGTCGAGCAGCGGACATCCCAACTGCGACAATCCCTCCACGAGCTTCGAACCGCGCAAGACCGCCTGATCCAGACCGAAAAACTCGCTTCCCTCGGCCAGCTCACCGCCGGCATTGCCCACGAGATCAAGAACCCGCTCAATTTCGTCAACAATTTCTCCGCGGTCTCGACCGAGCTGATCGACGAGCTCAACGAGACCCTGCAATCGGCCGCGCTCGAGGACAAGACGAGGCAGGAGGTCGACGAGCTGACTGGCATGCTCAGAAGCAACCTCGAGAAGGTCGTGCAGCATGGCAAGCGCGCCGATTCCATCGTCAGGAACATGCTGCTGCATTCGCGCGAGGGCTCCGGCGAGCATCGCGCCGTCGACATCAATGCGGTCGTGGAGGAGAGCCTTAATCTGGCCTATCACGGCGCGCGCGCCGAACGGCCGTCCTTCAACGTCACGCTGCAGCGCGAGCTGGATCCCGCTGCCGGCATGGTGGACATCTTTCCCCAGGAGATCACGCGCGTCTTGCTCAACCTGATCTCGAACGGCTTCTATGCCACTGCCAAGCGCAAGGAGAGCGCCGGCGAGGCCTTCGAGCCCACTCTAAGCGTTGCGACGAAGGATCTCGGCGGCAGGGTCGAAATCCGGATCCGCGACAATGGCACGGGGATCCCACCCGAGGTGAAGGAGAGGATGTTCAATCCCTTCTTCACCACCAAGCCGGCCGGCGAGGGCACCGGACTCGGCTTGTCCATGAGCCATGACATCGTCGTGAAGCAGCACGGTGGCACCATCGACGTGAACACCGCACAAGGTGTATTTACCGAATTCATCATCAGCCTGCCGCGCACGATGGCGGTAGGCGGCACTCCCGGAGGCAAGTCTTGAACGTTTACATCCTGGTCGTCGACGACGAGCCCGACGTCGAGGCGCTGTTCCGGCAGCAGTTCCGGCGCGAGTTGCGCGCCGGCCGCTTCCAGATGGAGTTCGCCTCCTCAGGGCCCGACGCACTCAAGCGTGCTGCCGAGGTTCGCGATCCCTCGTTGATCCTGATCCTGTCCGACATCAACATGCCCGGCATGAGCGGGCTCGACATGCTGCCAAAGGTGCGTGCTGCGCATCCTGACGTTCCCGTCATCATGATCACGGCCTATGGCGACGCCGAGACGCGGCGCAAGGCGATCGAGCGCGGCGCCGTCGGGCTCCTCACCAAGCCGATCGACTTTGCGCTGCTGCGGCAGGAGATCGATACGAGGCTCGAGCAAGCAGCATGACTGCGACCATCCTCTTCGTCGACGACGAGCCGGATCTCGAGGCGCTGATCCTGCAAAAGTTCCGCAGGCAGATTCGCGACGGGCAGATCGATATCATGTTTGCCCGCGACGGCCTCGATGCGCTGGCCTCGCTCGAGCAGAATCCGCATGTCGACATGGTGGTCTCCGATATCAACATGCCAAGGATGGACGGCCTGTCGCTGCTCGCGAAACTCCAGGAGGGCGAGGACAAGAAGTCGACCATCATCGTCTCCGCCTATGGCGACATGAGCAACATCCGAACCGCCATGAACCGCGGCGCGTTCGACTTCCTGACCAAGCCGATCGACTTCGCCGATCTGGAAGCCACGATCGAGAAGACCATCCGCCATGTCGAGATGCTGCGCGACGTGAGGCGGCGCCAGATCGAAGCCGAGCGCGCCCATGCCGCGTTATCGCGTCATTTCTCGCCGGAGCTGGCCAAGCGCCTGGCCGCAGGCGGCGACGGCGAGGGGATCGAAGTGCAGTGGCGCGATGTCGCCACCATCTTCACCGATATTACCGGCTTCACTTCGTTGGTGGAAAGCGCGCCGCCCGAGACGCTGGGCAAGCTGCTCAACGAATATGTCGGCGGCATGACCGAGATCGTCTTTGAGCATGAGGGCACGGTCGCAAAGATCATCGGCGACGCGATTCAGGTGCTCTTCAATGCGCCCGGGGATCAGCCGGACTATGCCACGCGCGCGGTCGCCTGCGCCCATGAACTCGATGCCTGGGCGCAGGACTTCCGCGCGCACCAGAGCTCCACGGGCGTGACCTTCGGTGCCACCCGCATCGGCATTCACGCCGGCCCGGCGCTGGTCGGCAATTTCGGGGGCAACCGCTTCTTCGACTACACCGCGTATGGAGATTCCATCAACATCGCGGCGCGACTGGAGGCCGCCAACAAGCATTTGGGCACCCGCATTTGCGTCAGCGGCAGCGTCGCCGAGGCGGCTGAGAACTTTCAAGGCCGCCCCGTCGGGGAACTGATGCTGCGCGGACGCAGCGAGCCGTTGCGCGCGTTCGAGCCATTGCCGCCCGCCAAATACGAAGCGCCGGAGACGGCGCTGTATTCGGAGGCTTTCGCCAAGATGGAGGCCGGCGATGCCGCGGCCATGCCGGCCTTTGCCGCGCTGGTCGGCATGCACGCCGACGATTCCCTGGCCGGCTTTCACCTGAAACGCCTGCTCAATGGCGCCAAAGGCATTCGCATGCAGCTTGAATAGGAGTTCGTCATGATTCGTCAGTTCTCTGCCGGCAATTACCGCTTCATTCCGTCCGTGTTTCAATACTCAGCGGGTGCCGCCGCGGACGACGGCTATGAGATCGAGCGTGTCCGCTTCGACCGTCTGGTGCCGCTCGCGGAAGGATTTGCACTGGCCGCAAAATTCATTCAGGAGGCAGGTCGTCCGCTGACGGCGTTCTGTGCCTGCGAGCTGCGTTCACCCGCGGCCTTCAGCGAAGAGGGCTTTCGCGCGTTCAACCTGCACTATGTGAAGACGCTGTCCGAATGGAGCATCTTCGACGGCACCACCAATCCGGTGGCGCGCAGCAATGTCTGTCCCGAGATCGACCCGCCGTCCGAGCCGTCGTTCTACGCGTTCTCCTTCACGCGCCCGACCCGCTCGAAGGCGCCGAGCTTCGTGATCGCGGGTGGCGCAGAGGCTCGCGAGGGCGGCGGCACCTATGTCGAGCGCACCGTGCGCTATCGCGATCTCAGCCCGGAGGGGCTGCGTGAAAAGGTGCGCTTCACCACGACGTCGCAGATGGAGAACCGGCTGGCGGCGTTTGGATTCGGCTGGAAGGAAACTACCGGCGTGCAGGCTTATTCGGTGCACGACTTCCACCATGCCCTCGTCGACGAACTGGTCCGCCGCGGCGCTCTGCGTTCCGGCCTGACCTGGCATTTCGCCCGGCCGCCGGTGGTCGATCTCGAATACGAGATGGATTGCCGCCGCGTGATGCGGGAAGTGGTGATTTGAGGTCCTCACCTCTCCCCGAGGGGGAGAGGTGAAAGGGCCGTTTCGGCTTCTACCGCTGCCTCGGATCGAGAGCGTCGCGCAGGCCATCGCCGAGCAGGTTCAGCGACAGCACCACGAGGAAGATCGCAAGTCCCGGCCAGATCGCCATCCACGGCGCCTGGGTCAGGAAGCGCTGCGCGGCGTTGAGCATGCTGCCCCAGGATGGCGCCGGCGGCTGCTGGCCGAGGCCGAGGAACGACAATGCGGCTTCGGCGATGATGGCGGCGGCGATCGAGAGCGTCGCCTGTACCAGCAGTGCCGGCAGGATGTTCGGCAGGATATGCGCGATCGCGATCCGCCACGGCGGATTGCCGAGCGCGCGCGCGGCCTCGACATAATCCTCGGCCTTGACGACGAGGACCTGGCCACGGGTCAGGCGGATGAAGATCGGCGTCGCCGAGATGCCAATCGCGATCATGGCATTGCCGAGGCTCGGCCCGAGGAATGCGGCGAGCGCGATTGCCAGGATCAGGAACGGGCAGGCCAGCATCGCGTCCGTGATCCGGCTGATCAGTGCATCGAGGAAGCCGCCGCGATAACCGGCGAGGAGACCAAGCGGCACGCCGATGCCGAGTGCGATCGCGACCGAGATGAGGCCCGCGAGCAGCGAGGCGCGCGCGCCGTAGACGACGCGGCTGAGGATATCGCGGCCCAGCTCGTCGGTGCCGAACCAGTGCGCCGCGGTGGGGGCCTTGCGCACCAGGCTCCAGCTCGTCGCGATGGGATCATAGGGCACGATTAGCGGGGCGAAGGCCGCAAGCAGGATGAACGCCGTGATCACAACGAGCCCGAACACGGCGGCCTTGCGCTTGAATAGCCGCCGCCGGGCGCGGCGCGCCGGGCTGTCAAGTTCAAAGGCTTGCGTGGCAGGGGTGGCTGACAGGGCAGCGTCGGTCATCGCCTAACCCCTTAGCCTGGGATTGACGAGGATATAGGCGATATCGGCGACGAGGTTCAGCGTGATGTAGACCGTGGCCGTGACCAGCACGACCCCCTGCACCACCGCGTAGTCGCGGTTGAAGACGGCATCTACGATCAGCTTGCCAAAACCGGGAATGGAGAAGATCTGCTCGGTCAGGACCGCACCCGACAGCAGCGTGCCGAGCTCCAGCGCGCCGAGCGTGATGATGGGCGTCAGTGCATTGCGCATGGCATGCTTGAGGATCACGGAGCGCTCGGAGAGCCCCTTCGCGCGCGCGGTGCGGACATAGTCGCTCTCCAGCACCTGAAGCATGGCGCTGCGCGTATGCCGCATCAGGACCGCGGAGATTGCATTGCCGAGCACGAAGGCCGGCATGATGGTGGCGGCAAGGCTCGCGCGCCAGTTCTCGGTGAGCGGGACATAGCCCGATGCCGGCAGCCAACCGAGCTTGATCGAAAACAGGAAGATCAGCAGGATCCCGAGCCAGAAATTCGGCGTCGAGATCCCCCACAGCGCAAACAGGTTGGCGCCATAGTCCCAGGCCGTGCCCTTCTTCACCGCGGAGACGATGCCGGCGGGAATGCCGATGAAGAACGCGATCAGGATCGCCATCGAGCCGAGCTGCAGCGTCACCGGCAATTTTTGCGCGATCAGCTCGCGCACCGGCATCTTGTTGCGCAAGGACTCGCCGAAGTTTCCGGTCAGGACGCCCTTGAGCCAGTAGACGTACTGCACGGGAATCGGCTGATCGAGCTTGTACTGCTGCCGGATCTGCTCGATCACGGCGGGATCGCGCTCCTCGCCCGCCATCACCAGCGCGGGATCGCCCGGCAGCAATTGCTGGAGCGAGAAGATCAGCACCGACACGAAGAACAGTGTCGGCACGATCTGAGCGATGCGGTGGGCAAGGAACCTCAGCATGGCTAGGCCGGTGTCCCGGGCGCGGCGCAACATGCAATGCTGCGCTGCTGAACCGGGACCCATCTATCACGATGTGTCATCGCTATGGGTCCCGGCTCTGCGGTGCGGCGCTTGCGCGCTGCGCCGAGTCCGGGACACGCACCTATCGTCAGATTCGTCACTTGAACTTCAATCCGACCACGCGCACCAGCCCGTCGGGCATCTGCTTGTAGCCCTGAAGCTTGGTCGTGTGTGCAATCAGGAGCGTGCGGTGATAGATGTAGATGATCGGCGAATCGTCGAGCAGGATTTTTGTCAGCTTGGCGTAAATCGCCTTGCGCTCCTCGACATTGGACGTCGCCCGCCCTTCTTCCATCAACTTGTCGGCTTCCGGATTCGCGTACCCGCCGTCGTTCTGCGGTGCCTTGCTGCGCATGAAGATGTAGGAATTGCCGTCGGGATCGATACGGCCGCTCCAGTTGATCTGGAAGATCTGGAATTCTCCGGCCTGGGCCTGCTTGAAGGTCGTGGCGAATTCGACCGCACGGATCTTGATGTCGAAGCCCGCTTCGGCGGCCATGGACTGGACGACCTGGGCCACGGCTTCGTTCTCCGCGCCCTTGGGGATCATGTAGTCCACCGTCACCGGCGTGGTGACGCCGGCTTCCTTCAACAGCGCCTTGGCTTTCGCGATATCACGACCGCGGACCGGGAATGCCTTCTGGTAGTAGGGATGTGTCGGGCTGACCCATTGATTGCCTGGGGTGAACTCGCCGTTGAAGACGACCTGGTTGAGGGCCTCGCGGTCGATCGAGAGGTCGAGCGCCTGGCGTACCTTCGCCGACTGGCTCAGTGGCCCCTTGGCCTTGTCATTGCCGATATTGACGGTCAGGCCGAGATAGCCGAGCTCCGGCGCGGTCGATAGCACCAGCTTGGGATCGGCTCGGACGTCCTTGATGTCGGTGGCGAGCACGCGCTCGATCAGATCAAGACCCCCTGACTTCAGGTTCGCAAGCCGCACGGTCGCATCGACGATCGGCAGGAACACCACGCGATCGATATGGATGTTGTCCTTGTTCCAGTAGTCGGCAAATTTCTCGAACACCATGCGGTCCTGCTGGACGCGCTCGACGAATTTGTAGGGGCCGGCGCAGACCGGATGCAGGCCGAACTTGTCGCCAGCTTCCTTCGCCGCCTTCGGTGAGACCATCATGCCGGAGCGGTCGGTGAGCTGGGCGATCAAGGGTGAGTATGGCGTTTTCAGCACCAGCTTGATCGTCAGGGGATCGACCACCTCGACATGGTCGACGCTGGCAAGCTCCGACTTGCGGAACGAGGTCGGTAGCGTCATGTGACGCTCGATCGAGAATTTTGCGGCTTCCGCGTCGAGCGGCTCGCCGTCGTGGAATTTGACGCCCGGCCGGAGCTTGATCGTCATCTCCTTGCCGTCGGCCGAGGTCTCGTGGGACAGCGCGAGCTGCGGCACGATGTTGAGCTTCTCGTCGATATCGAACAGCTTGTCGCAGAAAGCGGAGAACACGATGCGGCCGACATAGGTGCGGCCGATGCTGGGATCGAGGATATCAGGGTCCTCGGCGATGCCGATGCGCAGCGTGGTCTGAGCCTGGACTTGGTCCTGGGCTGCGCCCGCGAGCGACGTCAGCACGGCCGACGCCAGGATTGCCAAACGCATGAAACTCATCGCTCTCAACCTCTGTTTTGCGGCTATACCGGGTCCGTTCCCAATGAACTAACCCCGCTGCCGCGGACTGCTTCCGGGCCGCCGCTGAAGGCGGCGACCAATTTTTCAAGAACCGGCGAAAAGCCGCCGTCGGACGGGACGATCGCCGCGGAGGGCGGCAGTTCCGACGTTCGGTGGCAGGCCGTTGCATGTCCGATGCCATCCGCGGCCAGCTGAGGCATCTCGTTGCGGCAGCGCTCGACCACGTAGGGGCAGCGGGTGTGGAAGCGGCATCCCGGCGGCGGATTGAGCGCGCTGGGGATCTCTCCCTGCAGCACAATCCGGCTGCGCTTTGCCTGCGGTTTAGGCACGGGGATCGCGGACAAAAGCGCCCGGCTATAGGGATGGCTTGGTGCTGCGAACAGCGAGTCCGCTTCCGCGGTCTCGACGATTTGGCCGAGATTCATCACCGCCACGTGGTCGGCGATGTGCTTGACCACGGCGAGGTCGTGCGAGACGAAGATGTAGGCAAGGCCGAGCCGGTCCTGCAGCTCGCGCAGCAGGTTCAGGATCTGCGAGCGGATCGACACGTCGAGCGCGGAGACCGGCTCGTCGCAGATGATCAGCTTCGGCTCGACCGCGAGCGCGCGGGCGATGGCGATGCGCTGGCGCTGGCCCCCGGAGAATTCGTGCGGATAGCGCCGCGCCAGCCGTGGCTCGAGGCCTACTAGGCGCAATAGCTCGGCGACGCGCTCGCGCCGCTGCGCTGACGGCACGAGGCCGTGCAGCGCCAACGGCTCGGTCAGGATCTGGCCGACGGTCATGCGCGGATTGAGCGAAGCGTATGGATCCTGGAAGATTATCTGCGCTTCGCGGCGGAATTTTCGCAAGCCATCGGCATCCAGCGCGAGCAGGTCGCGACCATTGAAGCGCACCGAGCCCGCATCCGGCTCGATCAGCCGCAGCACCAGCCGGCTGACGGTGGATTTGCCGCAACCGGATTCGCCGACCAGAGCCAGCGTCTTGCCGGCGTCGAGCGAAAAGGACACGCCGTCGACCGCTTTCACATGCGCCAGCGGCCGGCCGAACAGCGAGCGCTCGGCGATGAAATGCTTGACCAGGCCCTTGACCTCGAGCAGCGCGGTCATTGTGTCTGCTCCTCGTCGGTGCAGGTCTCGTGTCCCGGGCGCGGCGCAACACGAAGTGTTGTGACGCTGAACCGGGACCCAGTCTGCGGCGCGATGGGCCCCGGTTCAGCGGCGGCCCATGGCGCTTCGCTTGTGCTGCACCGCGCCCGGGGCAGGAGAGGGGAGAACGAGGCCATCACGACACCAGTCGTTCGAGCGGCGCGCGGATGCAGCGCGAGAGGTGGCCGGGGCTGACCTCGATCAATGGCGGCGGCGCCTTGGTGCAGGCCTCCAGCACGAACGGACAGCGCGCGGCGAAGCGGCAGCCGGCCGGCGGCTGCGCCATGTTCGGCACCATGCCTTCGATCGTCGCGAGCTGCTCGGCGCGGTGGTCGAGCCGCGGGATCGAGCCGAGCAGGCCGACGGTGTAAGGGTGTTGCGGCGCGGAGAACAGCTCATCCACCGGCGCACGCTCGACGATCTCGCCGGCATACATCACCGCGACCTCGTCGCAGACCTCGGCCACGACGCCGAGATCGTGGGTGATCAGGATGATGGCGGCGCCGCTCGCAGCCTTCAGCTCGCGCATCAATTCCAGGATCTGCGCCTGCAGGGTAACGTCGAGCGCGGTGGTCGGCTCGTCCGCGATCAAGAGGCGCGGATCGCAGGCGAGCGCCATCGCGATCATCACGCGCTGGCGCATCCCGCCCGAGAGCTTGTGCGGATATTCGTCGATGCGCCGCTCGGGCGAGGGGATGTGGACGCGGCGCAACAGCTCGATGGCCCGCTCGCGCGCGCTCTTCCGCGAGCCGCCGCGGTGGCGCAGGATGGTCTCGATGATCTGGTCGCCGATGGTGAAGCTCGGGTTGAGCGAGGTCATCGGCTCCTGGAAGATCATCGCGAGCCGGTTGCCGCGCAAGTCGCGCAGGGTCTGGTCCGGCGTCTTCAGCAGGTCAAAACCATCGAAGCGGATCGCGCCTGAAATCTCCACGCTCTGCTTCGGCAGGAGGCCCATGATGGCCAGCGAGGTCACGCTCTTGCCGCAGCCGGATTCACCGACGAGGCCGAGCGTCGCGCCATTGGCAACACTGAGATCAACGCCGTCGACCGCATGGGTGATCCGGCCGTCGTCGCCGTGAAAGCGGATGCGTAGATCCGTGATCTCGATGAGAGGACCGGCGCTCATGCCTGCCTTGCCTGTGCCGCGGCGATAGTTGCTTCGATGACGCTGCGATCGGTGTTGCCGGATGGATTTTGCCGCGTCGGCATGGAAGGGCGGAAGTGCACCCAGAGCTCCTGGCTGACACGTTCGAGCCGTTCGAGCTCACCGAGTGGATCGGGATGATCGTCGGCGCGGATGTCCAGCGCCGGCCATTCCTCCTCGCCATGGATCAGCAGCGCGGCGGACTGCTTGCCGCGCTTGTCGCCGCCGGCGGCCTCGCCGGCGCGCATCGCCGCGAGCAGGCGGCGCGGGAAGGGCAGGCTGTCATTGGCGATATAGGTCTTTGCGGTCTCGTCGAGCACGTCGGCGTCGGCGAGCATGTTGCCGGCAATCGAAAAGCCGCTGCCTGCGACGTGCCCGCACCAGTTGACGCAGTCGCGCCCAGTATGGGCGGCGATCTCGCCGCTCGCGTCCATGATGTGGACCTGCCGACTCTCGCGGCCGTCGTCGGTGGCGAGCAGCGCGGCGAGAACGTCATGCACATTCAGGCCTTCACGCAGCAGCTTGAGGCCGTCGATGCCGTAATAGGGATTGACGAAGGCCTGGGTCGCGATGGCGCCGACGCCGGCCGCGATATAGGGCACACGTGCGCCGACGGCGAAGAAGCGGGTCGCGACCGCGATGCCGAACTGGCCGGTGGCAGGATCTCGCGCGATGATCGACCAGGTCATGTGTTGCCTTTAGCGTCCCGCGGCGTAACCCTGCATGCCGCGCGGATTGGCGGCGGCGCGCCGGCGGACGCCGACGCGGGAGGCCGCGGTGAGGCGGCCTTCGGACCAGTCGGGCCCGACCTCGACGATATGCCCGCGCTCGCGAAGGTTCTCGATCGTCGCCTTCGGCACGCGGTTCTCGACCACGAGCACGCCAGGGCGTGCGGTGCGCGGCCAGAACGAGATCGGGAAATGCTCGGAATGCCAGGCCGGCGCGTCGATGGCTTCCTGGAGATTGAGATTGCAATGGACGTGGCGCAGGAAGAACTGGGTGATCCACTGGTCCTGCTGGTCGCCGCCGGGCGAGCCCCAGGCGAGGTAGGGCTCGCCGTCGCGCAGCGCCATGGTCGGCGACAGCGTGGTGCGTGGCCGCTTGCCCGGTGCGAGCGAACCGGGTTGGTTCTCTTCCAGATCGAACATTTGGGCGCGGCTGCCGAGGCAGAAGCCCAGTTCGGGAATGACAGGCGAGGATTGCAGCCAGCCTCCTGAAGGCGTCGAGGACACCATGTTGCCGGCCTTGTCGATGATGTCGAAATGCACGGTGTCGCCGCGCACCTCGCCGAAGCGCCCCACGGTCGGTTCGCCGGCGCCGAGCGCGCCGACGGCCTCGCGTTGGCCCTCGGCTCGGCGGAGCTTGACCACGCCGCCGAAGCCTTCGACCGAGCCAGGCCGGAGTTCGAGCGAAGCCTTGTCGCTGACGAGTTTGCGGCGCTCGTCGTTGTAGGCGTTCGACAGCAGCGTCGAGATCGGAATCTCGCTGAACTTGGGATCGCCGTAGAATTTCTCGCGGTCGGCGAAGGCGAGCTTGGCGCATTCGATCTGGAGATGGATGAACTCGGGTCCGGTCGGATCGAGCCCATCGAGAGCAAAACCCTTCAGTAGGGCCAGTTGTTGCAGCGTCACCGGCCCCTGGCTCCAGACGCCGGCCTTGCACACGGTGTAGCGGCCATAATCGTAGGTGAGCGGCGCTTCGACCGTCGGCTGCCAGCGCGCCATGTCGTCGGCGGAGAGCACGCCGCGATGCGGCGAGCCGCTGACGTCCATCACCTCCTGCGTTCGGCAGAACTTGTCGATGGCCTCGGCGACGAAACCCTGCGACCAGGCTTTTCGTGCGCGCCCGATCTCGGCGTCGCGGCCACCGCCGCCGCTCTCGGCCTCGCTGAGAATGCGCGCGTAGGTCGCAGCCAGCGTCCTGTTGGTGAACAGCGTGCCGGGCTTCGGCACTTCGCCATTCGGCAGGTAGACGGCCGCTGAGGTCGGCCAGTGCTTGCGGAACAGCTGCTCGACCGTCTGGATCGTGGCGCAGGCGCGCTCGACCAACGGATAGCCGTCCCGGGCGTAGGAGATCGCCGGTTCCAGCACGTCGCGCACGCGCATCGTGCCATAATCGCGCAGCAGCATCATCCAGGATTCGAAGGTGCCGGGAACGCAGGCCGCGAGCAGGCCGGTGCCAGGGACCATGTCGAGCCCCTCGCTCCTGTAATGCGCAATGGTGGCGCGTGCCGGCGCCGGTCCCTGACCGCAGATCACCTCGGTGCGCCCACGCTTCACGTCGTGCACGATGATAGGGACATCGCCGCCGGGGCCGTTCAGATGCGGCTCGACCACCTGGAGCGTGAAGGCCGTGGCGACGCCGGCGTCGAAGGCGTTCCCGCCCTTTTCGAGGACGGCCATGCCGACGGCGGTCGCGATCCAGTGCGTGGTGGCGACGACCCCGAACGTGCCCTCGATCTCGGGGCGTGTCGTGAAGGGATCGGGATTGACGTTGCTGGCCATGGGCTACCTCACTTGCGACGCGCGCAATTGATCACAGGAGATGCCGCGCCGCCAATGCGCTGCCGGCATGGCACGCGCGCGTCACGCCGGGACCGGCGCGGTGTTGACCGCGTGGCAGGCGACGCCGCCGATCAGCTCCGGCGCTTCCTTGCGGCAGAGATCGAACGCGAGTGGGCAGCGCGGATTGAAGGCGCAGCCGGGCGGCGGATTGATCGGGTTCGGAATCTCGCCCTTCACTGGAATGCGCTGGCGGCCGCTCATGGCAAGATCAGGCACGGCGCCCAGCAGCATCTTGGTGTAGGGCATCCGCGGATTGGCGAACAGCTCGCGTCCCTCGGCGATCTCGACGATGCGGCCGAGATACATCACGCCGACGCGGCTCGCCATGTGGCGGACCACGGCGAGGTTGTGGCTGATGAACATGTAGGTCAGGCCGAACTTGTCCTGGAGGTCGCGCATCAGATTGAGAATCTGCGCCTGCACGGAGACGTCGAGCGCCGAGGTCGGCTCGTCGCAGACGATGAACTCGGCATCGGAGGCGAGAGCGCGCGCGATCGCGATGCGCTGGCGCTGGCCGCCGGAGAATTCGTGCGGAAACTTCAGCCGGTCGTCGGGATGCAGGCCGACGAGGCCGAGCAGCTCGCCGACGCGCCCCTGAATGTCGCGCTCGCCCTGGATCAGGTCGAAGGCGCGGATCGGCTCGGAGATGATGGCATCGACCCGAAAGCGCGGATTCAGGCTTGCATAGGGGTCCTGGAAGATCATCTGGATGCGTCGGCGCAGCTTTCGGCGTGCCTGCGCCTGCCGCGGATCCGTCATCGAGACGCCATCGATCTGGACGTCGCCGGAGCTCGGCGGCAACAGGCCGACGACCATCCGTGCCACAGTGGTCTTGCCCGAGCCGGACTCGCCGACCAGTGCGAAGGTCTCGCCCTTCCTGATGTCGAATGTGACGTGATCGACAGCCTTGAGATATTCGAGGTGGCCGCCTTCGAGCACGCGGTTGAGCCAGGGTTTCGAGACGTCGAAGACGTGACGCAGATCCCTGGCCTGAACGAAGGGGGCGCTCATGCCGCGCTCTCCGTCGGCACGTTGTCGTAGAGATGGCAGGCGACCGATTGCGTGCCGTGTGGCAGCGGCTCCGGCCGATCGACACGACAGCGATCGAACGCGAAGGCGCAGCGCGGATTGAACGAGCAGCCGCGCGGGATCGCGGAGAGGCGCGGCATGGAGCCGGGAATCTGCATGAGGCGCTTGTCGTCGCCGGCCAGTGTCGGGATCGCGCCCATCAGGCCCTTGGCATAAGGGTGCAGCGGATTTCTGACGACATCCTGGACCGGACCGATCTCGGCGACGCGGCCGGCATACATCACCGCGACGCGGTCGGAGGTTTCCGCGATCACGCCCATGTCGTGCGTCACCAGCATCACGGCGGTGCCGTGGTCGCGGCCGAGCCGCTTGATCAGCGAGATGATCTGCGCCTGCACGGAGACGTCGAGCGCGGTGGTCGGCTCATCGGCGATGATCAGCTCGGGCTCGGCGCAGATCGCCAGCGCAATCACGACGCGCTGGCGCATGCCGCCGGAGAATTCGTGGGGATAGCCGTCGATGCGTTTTTCCGGCGCGGGGATACCAACCTCGGCGAGCAGGTCGATGGCGCGGCGGCGGGCGGCGGTCTCGGACAGGTTCAGGTGGGTTCTGATCGTCTCGACGATCTGGTCGCCGACCCGGTATAGCGGATTGAGCGAGGTGAGGGGGTCCTGGAAGATCATGCCGATCCGCTTTCCACGGATGCGGCGCATCTCGTCGGGCCGCAGATTGTCGATGCGCAGGCCGGCG
Source organism: Bradyrhizobium sp. NDS-1 (assembly GCF_032918005.1). Taxonomy (NCBI): domain Bacteria; kingdom Pseudomonadati; phylum Pseudomonadota; class Alphaproteobacteria; order Hyphomicrobiales; family Nitrobacteraceae; genus Bradyrhizobium; species Bradyrhizobium sp. NDS-1. Next base: position 5,772,580 of record NZ_CP136628.1, on the reverse strand, counting down.
AGATGGATCTCGCCGCCGGCGATGCGGCCGGGCGGGTCGATCAGGCCGATCACCGACAGGCCGGTGACGGACTTGCCGGCGCCGGATTCTCCGACCACGCCCAGCACTTCGCCTTTGGCAATATCAAAGGAGACGCCGTCGATGGCCCGCAGCGTGCCGCGGCGGGAGGCGAACTCCACGCGGAGATCACGAACGGAGAGAACGGGCTCGGTCATGAATGAGACGCTCTTGTCGAAGTGTTGCTCATCGGAGCTTCGGGTTGAGCGCGTCGCGCAGCCAGTCGCCGAGCAGGTTGATCGACAGGATCAGCCCGGCCAGCGCGATGCCGGGGAAAGCGACGATCCACCATTCGCCGGCGAACAGATAGTTGTTGCCGATGCGGATCAGCGTGCCGAGTGAGGGCATGGTGTCGGGCAAGCCGACGCCGAGGAAGGACAGCGTCGCCTCGGTGATGATGGCCAGCGCAAGGTTGATGGTGGCAATGACCAGGATCGGGCCCATCGTGTTGGGCAACACGTGCCGCAGCATGATCGTTGGCGCGGGCAGGCCGATCAGCTGCGCGGCGGCGACGTAGTCCTTGTTCTTCTCGACCATCACGGAGCCGCGCACCGTTCGGGCATACCCCACCCAGAAACTCAGGCCGATCGAGATCACCAGCACCACCAGCATGCTGTTGGCATCCAGCCTGTTGCCGAAGATCGATTTGGCGATGCCGTTGACCAGCAGCGCGATCAGGATGGCGGGGAAAGTGAGTTGCACATCGGCGATCCGCATGATCACGCCATCGACCGCGCCACCGAAATAGCCGGCGATCAGGCCGAGCGCGATGCCGAGGGCGCCGGCGAAGATCACGCCGGCGACGCCCACGGCCAGCGAGATGCGCATGCCGTAGAGGATGGCGGAGAACACGTCGCGGCCCTGCTCGTCGGTGCCGAGCAGGAAGGGGCTCTGGCCATCGGCGGTCCAGAGCGGCGAGATCCGAGAGTTCATCAATTGGAGCTGCGCCGGATCGAATGGGTTCTGCACGGCGAGCGCGGATGCAAAGATCGCGAGCAGGAAGAACAGCAGGGTAATGGCCGCCGCCACCATCGTCAGCTTGGAACGGCGGAACGAATACAAGATGTCGCTGTCGAGAGCGCGGCTGAGCCAGCTGCGGCCGGCATGCGCGGGCGGGGTGCTCTGCTTGTCGGAGTTGGAGGCGGCTACGTCGGACATGCAGGGCTGCCTTATGCGGCTCGGCCGACGGTCGCGCGCAGGCGCGGATCGACCACGGTGTAGAGGATGTCGACCACCAGATTGATGGTGACGAAGATCAGCGAAACCATCAGCAGATAGGCGGCCATGATCGGGATGTCGACATTTTGCACGGCCTGCACGAACAGAAGTCCCATGCCCGGCCATTGGAATACGGTCTCGGTGATGATCGAAAATGCAATAACCGAGCCAAACTGAAGTCCGGCCACCGTGATCACGGGAATGAGCGTGTTCTTCAGCGCATGGCCGAAATGGATGGCCCGGGTGGTCAGGCCGCGGGCGCGGGCGAAGCGGATATAGTCGGTTCGCAGCACTTCCAGCATCTCCGCGCGCACCAGCCGCATGATCAGGGTCATCTGGAACAGGCCGAGCGTGATCGAGGGCATGATCAATGCCTTCAGTCCGGACAGCGTGAGCAGACCCGTACTCCACCAGCCGAGCTTGATCACCTCGCCACGGCCGAAAGAGGGCAACCACCCCAATGTCACCGCAAACAGATAGATCAGCAGAATGCCGATCAGGAAAGTCGGCAACGAGATGCCGATCAGCGAAACCGCCTGAAACAATTTGGCGAGCACGGTGTCGCGCTTGAGCGCCGAATAGACGCCCATCAGAATGCCGAACACCATGGCAAACACGGTCGCGCAGACCGCGAGTTCCAGCGTGGCCGGCATACGCTCCATCAACAGCGTCGAGACCGGCTGGCGGAACTGGTAGGAGACGCCGAACTTGAACTGCGCGGCGTCGGCGAAATAGCGCACGAACTGCACTGGCACGGGATCGTCGAGGCCGAGCGACTTGCGCACCATTTCGCGTTCGGCGGCCGACGTGTCGATCGAGACGATCTGGTTGACGGGGTCGCCGGCGAAACGGAACATCGAGAAGGCGATGATGCCGACGGCGAACATGACGCCGATGGCCTGAACGGCGCGGCGAAGAGTGAAAGCGAGCATGCCTTCCACTGTCCTTGGTGTGCGTGCGGCCGACGCCTCTGTCAGCCGGAAAAGGAAAGGTCCCGGAAGCCTGACGCCGCCGGGACCTGGTGTTCAACTGACGTCAGTCCTTTTTGGTCGCCCAATGGAACATGACCAAATTGTCAGCGCGCTGCGGCAGGTTGACCTTCTTCGACACGCCCCAGGCCAGCGCCTGCTGGTGTAGCGGGATGTAGGACCAGTCCTTGCTGCCGATTTCGTAGGCCTGCTTGATCAGCTGGTTACGCTTGGCGGTGTCGGTTTCGACCAGCACCTTGTCGGTGATGGCGTCGAACTCCTTGTTGCAGTAGCCGCCGAGATTGGCCTCACCCCGCGAAGACTTCGCATCGTCGCGGCAGCCCATGATGTCGTAGAGCACGTTGTGCGAGTCCATCGTGCTCGGCGTCCAGCCCAGCAGGTAGAACGAGGTCTGGTAGCCGCCCTGCTTCAGCACCTTGGCAAAGTATTGCGCCTTCGGCTGCGCCAGCAGATTGATCTTGACGCCGATGCGAGCAAGCATGCCGACCACGGCCTGGCAGATCGCGGCGTCGTTGACGTAACGATCGTTCGGGCAGTCCATGGTGACCTCGAAGCCATCGGGATAGCCGGCCTCGGTCAGGAGCTTCTTGGCGCCATCAGGGTCGAATTTCGGCCGCGTGAACTCCTTGGACAGTGCGAACAATTCCGGCGCGATCATCAGGGCCGAGGGCGTCGACAGTCCGCGCATCACGCGCGTCTTGATCAGCTCGATGTCGATCGCCTTGTAGAAGGCTTCGCGGACGCGAACGTCCTTGAACGGATTCTTGCCCTTGATGTTGGAGTAGAGCAGCTCATCGCGCATCTGATCGAAGCCGAGGAAGATGGTGCGCAGCTCCGCCCCCTTCAGCACCTGGGCGTTCGGGCTGGAATCGACGCGGGAGATGTCCTGGATCGGCACCGGCTCGATGACGTCGACTTCGCCGGAGAGCAGCGCAGCGACGCGGGTTGCGTCCGAAGCAATCGGGGTGAAGACGATCTCTTTCAAGTTACCTTCGACCTTGCCCCAGTAATTGGGGTTGGCCTTGAAGACCGTCTTCACGCCGGGCTGATGACTTTCGATGGTGAACGGACCGGTGCCGTTCTCGTTGAGCGAGGCGTAGCTCGGCGTGGTCGCCGCCACCGGCGTCGGATCGACGACGTTGTTCGCCTCGGCCCACTTCTTGTCCATGATGTACCAGACATCCCACGAGTTATGCAGGATGGGATTGGGCGAAGGCAGGATGAAGTCGACGGTGTAGTCGTCGACCTTGACGACCTTGACGTCGGGCGCAAGACGGGTCTGCATGTTGGACCCCTTCTTGCGGACGCGATCGGCCGAGAACACCACGTCGTCGGCGGTGAAGGGATCGCCGTTGTGGAACTTCACGCCCTTGCGCAAATGGAAGCGCCAGCGGGTCGGCTCCGGAGTTTCCCAGCTCTCCGCCAGCGCCGGAATGATCTTGAGGTCCTTGTCGCGCGCGGTGAGGCCTTGATAGACGTGACCGAGATGGGCGTGGGTGGTGCTCTCGTTGAGCGTATAGGGATCGAGGGACTTCAGGTCGCCCTGGTTGGCATAGCGCAACGTCTGGCTGGTCGCAGGCGAGGCCGCCAATGCGAACGTACCGGCGAGAGTCGCCGCAAACAGACTTCGACATACTGACATTCTTGACCCTCTCCACGTCGCTGTGCCGGTGGTTTTTGATTGTTCGGCCGGCCGATTAATCCATGTTGCCCAGAGTTCTCGACCGGTGCAAGCGCCATTCCAGCAAGGAACGCGCCAAGTTGCGCCGCTGTGCAGCAAGGCTGACCGTGGCGCCTGGCATGGAGGACCGCATCTTTCGACTTTGGTTGACCATACCGGCCGATTGCGGGACGGGGCAAGTCGCGCCTGCATCAGGTCGCTTGCGTCGCACCACAACTCGCGGCGATACTCCGCAAAGTCGCTCGAATCTCAATCCGGAGGGGACATGAAAGTTAACATCGAAATCGACTGCACCCCCCTCGAGGCCCGCCAGTTCTTTGGCCTTCCGGACGTCATGCCGATGCAGACCGCTGTCATGGACAAGCTGCAGCAACAGATGATGTCCAACATCGACAAGGTCTCCCCGGAATCGCTGATCCAGAGCTGGTTCACCTTCGATCCGAAGATCGCGGAGCGCTTTCAGGACATGTTCGTCACCATGGCCGGTCTCGGCGGTTCGCGCAGCAGCGACAAGAAGAAGTAAATGTCGGCCGGGCCGGCCGGGGCGCTGGAAACAGATCGACTTCGTCCACCGAGCCTCGGCCTGCTGCTCGCCGAGGCTCGCGGCCTGTTCGAATTCAACGCCAGCCTGTTGCTGTCGCCGCTTCTGATGCGCGCGCCCAGGGGCGACGGCCATCCGGTGCTGGCGCTGCCGGGCTTTCTCGCCAGCGATCTCTCGATGATGCCGATGCGGCGTTATCTCAGCGAACTCGGCTACGATGCACATGCCTGGCGAATGGGCCGCAACCTTGGTGGACTGGGGCGGATGCGGGATTCGTTGCGCAGCCGTCTCGTCGAAATCCACGCTGCCACGGGGCGCAAGGTCAGCCTGGTCGGGTGGAGTCTCGGCGGCGTCTATGCCCGCGATCTCGCGCTGTGGGCACCCGACAAGGTTCGGTATGTCATCACGCTTGGCAGCCCTTTCGCCAACGACGTGCGGGCAACCAACGCCACGCGGCTTTACGAGGCGCTGTCCGGCGAGCGGGTCGAGGATTTTGCGGAAGCTCGCGAAGCGATCGCGGGCGATCTGCCGGTGCCGGCGACGTCGATCTATTCGCGCGCCGACGGTGTCGTGAATTGGCGAACCTGCTTGCTTCGGCCCTCCGACCGTGCCGAGAACATCGAGGTGCACTTGGCGAGCCATATTGGGCTCGGGGTGAACCCTGCGGCGCTGTGGGCCGTCGCCGACCGTCTGGCCCAACCGGAAGGGGAATTCTCGCCATTTGACCGGGCAGGGCCGTTTGCCATTGCATATGCCCCGCCGGAACAGGCAGTATCGAGCTGACGAGAAGCGCCGGCCAAGGCGCCCGTCAAATCTAGCGGGAGGGAACTATGGCTGACGGTAAGAAGCTGTCGTCGCTGGACGCGTCGTTTCTCTATCTGGAAACGCCGGAAATGCCGATGCATGTCGGGAGCATGGCGATCTTTCGCCTGCCCGACGACTACAAAGGCGACTTCTTCGAAGACTTCAAGGCGATGATCGTCTCGCGCCTTCACGTCGCGCCGATTCTGAAGGCGCGGCTGGAGAAAGCACCACTCGACATCGATCATCCTTCCTGGGTGGAGGACGATCAGTTCGACATCGACCGCCACATCTTTCGCGCCAGCCTGCCGCAGCCGCGCGACCGGGCCACGCTGGAGCGCATCGTCGGCTGGATGCACGCCAAACTGTTGAACCGGGCCCGCCCGCTCTGGGAGTTCTACGTGTTCGAGGGCATGAAGGACAGCGAGGTCGGACTTTATTCCAAGATGCACCATGCCGCCATCGACGGCGGCGCCGGTGCGGCGCTGACCAGCATGATCTACGATGTCTCTCCGGTGCCCCGGAAGGTCGATCCGCCCGCGGCTGGAAGCAAGCCCGGACAGGAGCCGCGCGACATCGCCGCCAACCTGCTCGACTCCTATCAGCAGCTCTTCACTCAGCCGCTCGATGCGTCGGCCGCCGCGAAGAACCTGCAATTGCCGCGCACCGGCAAGAGCGATATCGGTTCGATCCTGTTCGACAATGCGATGTACCAGATCGAGAGCGCGGTGCGCTTCGCCGGCAACATTCCCACCGTGCTCAAGAGCGTCTCCGAGGTGCTCGGCAAGGTCTCCGATCCGAAGTCGCGCGAGAGCCTCGCCAGCATGGTGTCGCCGCCGACCATGCTCAACAAGACCATTTCCTCGGAGCGCAGCTTTGCCGGCGTGTCGATTTCGTTGTCACGGGCGAAGGCGTTGGCCAAGCAGGCCGGCGGCAAGCTCAACGACGTCGTGCTGGCGCTCGCCTCCGGTGTGGTCCGCCGCTATCTCCAGCAATACGGCACGCTGCCGGCAAAATCCTTGACCGCCGCCGTGCCGATCTCGTTGCGGGAGGAGGGCAACACCGAGGCCAACAACCAGGTGTTCGGCATGATCTGCTCGATCGCGACCAACATCGAGGACCCCAAGGCCCGGCTCGAGGCCATCATCGCGCAGTCGACCAAGTCCAAGGAGATGTCGCATCCGCTGCGGGCACTGATGCCGCAGGTCTCCAACATCTCGATGCTGGGCGCGCCGATCATGGTGCAGATCCTCGCGCTGCTCTACAGCCGCTCCAACCTGTCGGACGTGCTGCCGCCGGCCGCCAACATTACCGTGTCCAACGTGCCGGGACCGCGGCAGACTCTTTATGCCGCCGGCGCGGAGCTATTGCACATCTTCCCGGTCTCGATCTCGACCCACGGCCAGGCCCTCAATATCACCGTGCAGAGCTATCGCGACCAGCTCGATTTCGGCTTCATCGTCGGTGCCAACATCATTCCGCATGTGCAGGTGATGTGCGACATGCTGCCGGAGGAGTTTGCCGCGCTGGAGGCGGCCTACGCGCCGCCGGCGGCGGACATCAAAGGCGCCGCTGAGTAGGAATGTTGCAATGATTGAAATGCCGCCGCTCAAGTTCGCGACGACGAACGGAATCCGCATGGGCTATTACGAGGCAGGCCCGGCCGACGACAAGCCGCCGGTCGTGCTGTGCCACGGCTGGCCCGAGCTCGCTTTCTCCTGGCGTCATCAGATCAAGGCGCTGAGCGAGGCCGGCATCCGCGTGATCGCACCGGATCAGCGCGGCTATGGCGCGTCCGATCGGCCGGAGCCGGTCGAGGACTACGACATGGAGCATTTGACCGGCGATCTCGTCGGTCTGCTCGATCATCTCGGGATCGACAAGGCGATCTTCGTCGGTCACGACTGGGGCGGCTTCGTCGTCTGGCAGATGCCGCTGCGGCATCCCCAGCGCGTGGCCGGCGTCGTCGGCGTCAACACCCCGCATTGGGACCGCAGCCCGATCGACCCGATCGCGCTGTTCCGCCAGCGCTTCGGCGACCAGATGTATATCGTCCAGTTCCAGGATCCCGCGCGCAAGCCGGACCAGATCTTCGGCAGCCGCGTCGAGCAGACGTTCGACGCCTTCATGCGCAAGCCGCTGGCGCGGCCGGAGGCAAAACCGGAAGCGCCGCCGATCGCAGGCGTTGGCGCTTCGGCAAAGACCAACCTGGCCTTTCCGCAGATGATCGCGGCTTACGATGCCAAGGTCGATCCGCGCACGCCGATTCTTTCCGCGGACGAGAAGAAAGTGTTCGTCGACACCTTCACGAAAACCGGCTTCACCGGCGGCATCAACTGGTATCGCAACTTCACGCGCAATTGGGAGCGGTCGAAAGGGCTGGACCATCATATCCATGTGCCGTCATTGATGATCATGGCCGAGAACGATGCGGTGCTGCCGCCATCGGCTGCCGACGGCATGGAGAAGCTGATCGGCGATCTCGAGAAGTACCTGGTGAAGGATAGCGGTCATTGGACGCAGCAGGAGAAGCCGGAGGAGGTCAGCGCCAAGCTGATCGAATGGCGTAGAAGGCGATTTGGCTGACGACGCAGTCGTCACTGCAAATGAGACGTCATTCCGGGACGGTCCGAAGGACCGGACCCGGAATCTCGAGATTCCGGGTTCGATGCTACGCATCGCCCCGGAATGACGGCAAGAGGGGGAAGCGCATTTAATGTCATCGAAGAACCGACTGGATCCGATCCCGCATCCGCCGACCAAGCCGGTGGTCGGCAACATGCTGTCGCTGGACGCGGCAGCCCCCGTGCAGCACCTGACGCGACTTGCCAAGGAGCTCGGTCCGATCTTCTGGCTCGACATGATGGGCTCGCCGATCGTCGTCGTTTCCGGCCACGATCTCGTCGACGAACTCTCCGACGAGAAGCGGTTCGACAAGACGGTGCGCGGCGCACTGCGGCGCGTGCGTGCGGTCGGCGGCGATGGTCTGTTCACGGCCGACACCAGGGAACCGAACTGGAGCAAGGCGCACAACATCCTGCTGCAGCCGTTCGGCAATCGCGCCATGCAGTCCTATCACCCGAGCATGGTCGACATTGCCGAGCAACTCGTCCAGAAATGGGGGCGGCTCAACGCCGACGACGAGATCGATGTCGTCCACGACATGACCGCGCTGACGTTGGACACGATCGGCCTGTGCGGCTTCGAGTACCGCTTCAATTCGTTCTACCGCCGCGACTACCATCCCTTCGTCGAGTCGTTGGTGCGCTCGCTCGAAACCATCATGATGACACGCGGCCTGCCGCTCGAGCAGCTCTGGATGCAGAAGCGGCGCAAGACGCTCGCCGAAGACGTTGCCTTCATGAACAAGATGGTCGACGAGATCATCGCCGAGCGCCGCAAGAGTGCGGAGGGGATCGACGACAAGAAGGACATGCTGGCCGCGATGATGACCGGCGTAGACCGCTCGACCGGCGAGCAGCTCGACGACGTCAACATCCGCTACCAGATCAACACGTTCCTGATCGCCGGACACGAGACCACCAGCGGGCTGCTGTCGTGCACGATCTATGCGCTGCTCAAGCATCCGGACATTCTCAAGAAGGCCTATGACGAGGTCGATCGCGTCCTCGGTCCGAATGTCGATGCAAAGCCGACTTACCAGCAGGTGACGCAGCTCACCTACATCACGCAGATCCTGAAGGAGGCGCTGCGGCTGTGGCCGCCGGCGCCGGCTTACGGCATCTCGCCGCTGAACGACGAGACCATCGGCGGCGGCAAGTACAAGCTCAGGAAGGGGACTTTCACCACCATCCTGGTGACCGCGCTGCATCGCGATCCCTCGGTGTGGGGGCCGAATCCCGATGCCTTCGATCCCGAGAATTTCAGCCGTGAGGCGGAGGCCAAACGGCCGATCAATGCCTGGAAGCCGTTCGGCAACGGCCAGCGCGCCTGCATCGGCCGGGGCTTTGCGATGCACGAGGCGGCGCTGGCGCTCGGCATGATCCTGCAGCGCTTCAAGCTGATCGATCACCAGCGCTACCAGATGCACCTGAAGGAGACGCTGACGATGAAGCCGGAAGGCTTCAAGATCAAGGTGCGCCCCCGTGCCGATCGCGAGCGCGGTGTCTATGGCGGGCCCGTCGCGGCTGTATCCTCGGCGCCGAAGGCGCCGCGCCAGCCGACGGCCCGGCCCGGCCACAACACGCCGATGCTGGTGCTGTATGGCTCCAATCTTGGCACGGCGGAAGAGCTCGCGACGCGCATGGCGGACCTTGCCGAGATCAACGGCTTTGCCGTGCATCTCGGCCCGCTCGACGATTACGTCGGCAAGCTGCCGCAGGAGGGCGGCGTGCTGATCATCTGCGCCTCCTATAACGGCGCGCCACCGGACAATGCCACGCAGTTCGTCAAATGGCTCGGCGGCGACTTGCCAAAGGATGCCTTTGCCGGTGTGCGTTACGCCGTGTTCGGTTGCGGCAACAGTGACTGGGCTGCGACCTATCAATCGGTGCCGCGCCTGATCGACGAGCAATTGTCGGCTCACGGCGCGCGCGCGGTCTTTCCGCGCGGCGAGGGCGATGCGCGCAGCGATCTCGACGGCCAGTTCCAGAAATGGTTCCCGGCTGCCGCCCAGGTCGCCACCAAGGAATTCGGCATCGACTGGAACTTCACCCGCACCGCAGAGGACGATCCGCTTTACGCGATCCAGCCGGTGGCGGTGACCGCCGTCAACACCATCGTCGCCCAGGGCGGCGCCGTGGCGATGAAGGTACTGGTCAACGACGAGCTTCAGAACAAGAACGGCTCGAATCCGTCCGAGCGTTCGACGCGCCACATCGAGGTGCAGTTGCCGGCCAACGTCACTTATCGCGTCGGTGATCACCTCAGCGTCGTCCCGCGCAACGATCCGACGCTGGTGGATTCTGTTGCCCGCCGTTTCGGTTTCCTGCCGGCCGACCAGATCAGGCTGCAGGTCGCAGAAGGGCGCCGCGCGCAATTGCTGGTCGGGGATGCCGTCTCGGTCAGCCGCCTGCTCAGCGAGTTCGTCGAGCTGCAGCAGGTCGCGACACGGAAGCAGATCCAGATCATGGCCGAGCACACGCGCTGCCCCGTCACCAAGCCAAAGCTGCTGGCCTTCGTCGGAGAGGAGGGCGAGCCACTCGAGCGTTACCGCAGCGAGATTCTGTCCCGGCGCAAATCTGTGTTCGACCTGCTGCTCGAATATCCGGCCTGTGAATTGCCGTTTCACGTCTATCTCGAAATGCTCTCCCTGCTGGCGCCGCGCTATTACTCGATCTCGTCCTCGCCGTCGGTCGACCCGGCGCGCTGCAGCATCACGGTCGGCGTGGTCGAAGGGCCGGCCGCGTCGGGGCGCGGCACCTACAAGGGCATCTGCTCGAACTATCTCGCCAACCGGCGCACCGGTGATGCGATCTACGCCACCGTGCGCGAGACCAAGGCCGGTTTCCGGCTCCCGGACGATCCCTCGGTGCCGATCATCATGATCGGCCCCGGCACGGGCCTCGCGCCGTTCCGCGGCTTTCTCCAGGAACGCGCCGCGCGCAAGGCGAAGGGCGCGACGCTCGGGCCATCCATGCTGTTCTACGGCTGCCGCCATCCCGACCAGGATTTTCTCTATGCGGACGAGCTGAAGGCGCTGGCGGCAAGCGGCATCACCGAGCTGTTCACGGCATTCTCGCGCGCGGACGGACCGAAGACCTATGTGCAGCACGTGCTGGCCGTGCAGAAGGACAAGGTGTGGCCGCTGATCGAGCGGGGGGCTGTCATCTATGTCTGCGGCGACGGCGGGAAGATGGAGCCGGACGTGAAGGCGGCCCTGGTCGCGATCCATCGCGAGAAGAGCGGCAGCGATGCGGCCGCGGGCGCGCGGTGGATCGAGGAGATGGGGACCAAGAACCGCTATGTGCTGGACGTGTGGGCGGGCGGCTAGATCGTAGGGCGGGTCAGCCCTGCGATTGCGCATAGCGCAATCGCAGGGCGTAACCGACCATGCTTCGGGGAACCTTTTCGATCGTGCTAAACGTCTGGCATGATTCCCTGGGAAAAGATCGACACCGCCAAGATCCCCGGCTCCGACGAGGAGCTCCGCCTGATGCGGCGGGGCAAGGAGTTCTCCATCAAGCTCGGCACCAATGAGCTGATGAACAACCGGCTGTCGGGCTCGGAAGCGGCCCTCGCAACATTGGCGGCCAAGCAGATCGAGAAGGTTGCAAAGCCCGTCGTCCTCATCGGCGGCCTCGGCATGGGCTTTACGTTGCGTGCGGCGCTGAAGGTGCTCGGAGGCCAGGCGAAGATCGTTGTTTCCGAGCTCGTCCCGTCTGTTGTGGCCTGGGCGCGAGGCCCGATGGCGGAGGTCTTCGGCGACAGTCTCGATGATGCAAGGGTAAGTATCCGGGAAACGGATGTCGGCGACATCATCCGGGCAAAGCGGTCTGCTTTCGACGCCATTCTCCTCGACGTCGACAACGGGCCGGAAGGACTGACCCGCAAGGGCAACGATGCGCTCTATAGCGCGAGCGGGCTCTCGGCGGCGAAGATGGCGCTGCGGCCCGGCGGCGTGCTCGCGGTGTGGTCGTCCGGACCCAATCCGGCGTTCACCAAACGCCTTGGCCGCGCCGGTTTCGACGTCAATGAAGTCAACGTCCGCGCCACCGGAAGGGGCGGCGGCGCACGCCACGTGATCTGGATCGCAAGGAAAAGTTAAACGGCGGGCTACGCTCCGAGCTAGAACATCGTGTTGTTGTTCGCGGGGCTTTCCGGGATCGGCTGCACGACGTCCCAATGCTCGACGATCTTGCCGTTCTCCAGCTTGAAGATGTCGACAATCGCATTGCCTCGGGTGCCGGGCTCGCGAACCGCGTGAACGTGGAGGATGACGTAGTCGCCGTCCACGAAGCTGCGCTTGATCTCGCTGCGCGAATTCGGAAACTTTTCGCGCAGGAATCCGATGAATTTTCGAAAGCCATCCGCGCCATCGGCCGCGTTCGGATTGTGCTGGACATAGCGGTCGCCGACATGGGCGAGGGCGGCATCGGCGTCCTTCTGATTGAGTCCCTTGTCGTAGAAGTCGAGCACGGTTTTGCGATTGGCTTCGTCTTGCGTGCTACCGGCCATCGCGGCGCCATTGGCCAGCGAGAGCATGAGGATGGCGGCAACGATCGTGGCGCCTGGCCGGACAATGGAATGCATGTGAACTCCGCGAGGCCGCGGCCTCTTTGGGATTGAGGAGGACCTGTATAGCTTCCGTGCCGGCTCTCGTTAAGGAGTAACCGGCCGCTCACATGGTCACCGCAAGGAGACCGGCGTCTACGCCGCCCGCGCCGCCGCGCCATGCGCATGCTTGTCGATTGCGCCGATGATCTCCGGCCAGAACCGCATCGGCAGCGCGTGGCCCATCCCCTCGATCATCAGGAGCTTTGCGCCCGGAATTGACTCGGCCGTGTCCTTGCCCCCCTCGGGGCGGACCAGGGGATCGACGGTACCGTGAATCACCAGCGTCGGGATCTTCACGCCTTGCAGCCGTTCCTTGCGGCTGCCGGAAGCAAGGACGGCGCGGAGCTGCCGGCCAACGCCGGCCGGATTGAGCCCGCGCGCGAACACCCGCTCGGCCCGACCAACGTCCAGCGCTTCCTCCTCGGGAAAATGCCCGGCGCGCAGCACTTTCCAGGTCTGGCCGAACCGGATCATGAATTCCTCCTTGCTGCGCGGCGGCGGCGCCATCAGCATGGCGGCAGCCTCGCGTGTCGGCGGCGGCACGCGCGGATTACCCGTGGTCGACATGATGGAGGTCAGCGAACGGACGCGCTCCGGAAACGACAGCGTCACCTCCTGCGCGATCATGCCGCCCATGGACGCGCCGACCAGATGCGCCGACTTGATGCCGAGCGCATCCATCAGCCCGATCGTGTCCCTGGCCATGTCGATCAGCTTGTAGGTCGCCGTCACGGGAATCTTGAGGAAGCGCAGCTTCAGCAGCTCGAACGGCGTCAACCGCTTGCCGCCGGTCAGATGGCTCGACTTGCCGATGTCGCGATTGTCGAAGCGGATTACGCGAAAGCCTCGCGCGGCAAGTTGCTCGCAGAACGGATCGTCCCAATGGATCATCTGCGCCCCGAGCCCCATGATCAGCAGCAGCGGTTCCGCGTTGTCGTTGCCGAAGATCTCGTAGCAGATGTCGATGCCGTTGGCGCGGACGGTCTGGGGCGGCTGATGGGTGGTCACGGGCGTTCCCTTGGTTTTTGATGTTTGTGTATCGCACGGTTTCACGCCGTAAAGAAGCGGTGTGCGCCGCACTGGGCGACCTGCCGGTTGACCGGCACCGCGCAACGGTGTGGTATGGCGGGAAAAGAAGGGCATCGCAGCTCTCGATTTCAGGAGGATGCCGATGACCGACAAGACCAACGATCCCGTTGCCATGTGGCAGAAGATGGTGGGCGAGATGGAGAAGGGGTTCAACTCTTTCGCCAATCAAGCCATGTCGTCTCCGGAATTTTCACAGGCGATGAACCGTGCGGGCGGGGCTGCTGCAGGTGCACAGAAGCAGCTCGGCGAGCTCATGGAAAAATACCTGGTCACCATGAACCTGCCGAGCCGGGAGCAAGTCACGGGTCTTGCCGAGCGCCTCCAGTCGATCGAAGCTCAGATCGGCGAGATGAAGTCGATGCTGAGTCAGATGGCGGCACGTTCGGGGATCCCGCAAGGGTTCGACGGCGCGCCGCGGCCACCACGGACGAAGCGTCCGCCCTCAGAAGGCGGAGAGCATACATGAACGCACCGACGGGGCTCGATTTCGCAGCTATTCCGGAGCGCATCCAGTCCGAGGTGCAGCGTGCGATTCAGCGCAGCATCAAGGGCGTCGAATATTTCTCGACCTCGGGCCCTTCGCTCGGCTCGACGCCGAAAGACGTGCTGCATTCGCGCGGCACCATGAGCCTCTACCACTACCGGCCGATGTCGGACGAAATCTACCGCGTGCCGGTGCTGATCGTGATGGCCACCACCAACCGCGGCTACATTCTCGACCTCGTCCCTGGGCAGAGCTTCATCGAATTCCTGCTCAAGCGCGGCTACGACGTCTACATGCTCGACTGGAGCGCGCCGCGGCCGGAGGAAAAGAGCCTGCGGATGGAGGACTATGTCCTCGACTTCATTCCGGATTGCGTCCGCCGGGTGCAGCAGGATTCCGGCGAGCAGGACGTTTCCGTCATCGGCTATTGTTTCGGCGGCGTGCTGTCGCTGCTGTACGGCTCGATCCACAAGGACGGGCCGATGAAGAATTTGATCTGCTTCACCACGCCGATCGACTTCCGCGAAATGAAACTGTTCTCGAATTTTTCCGACCGCCGCTATTTCGACGTCGACCGTCTCGTCGACAGCGTCGGTAATGTGCCGCCTGAGATGATCCTGTCCTCGTTCGAGATGCTGCGCCCGGCCTCGCGCACGGTGAGCCAGATCCAGCTCTGGGAAAACATCTGGAACGACGAGTTCGTCAAATCGTACCGCATGTTCGACCGCTGGGCGACTGACACGCTGCCGCTGGCCGGCGAGTATTTCCGCACCATCACCAAGGACCTGATGTGGGACAACAAGCTGTTCAACGACACCATGTCGGTCGGCGGCCGCGCGGCGAAGCTCGAAGACATCCAGGTGCCGATCCTGCACGCGGTCGCCGAGCACGATCACATCGTGCCTTATGAGGCCGCAAAGCACCTGATTGCGAAGATCGGATCTGCGGACAAGGAAGAGGTGATGCTGAAAGGCGGTCACGTCTCGCTCGTCGCGGGCGCCAACGCGGTGAAGCGGCTATGGCCAAAACTGGATTCCTGGCTGGGAAAGAGATCGACATGAGCGAACAGCGTTCCTATCCGCGTCACGTCGGAACCGACGCGGGCGATATCGAGATTCGCCTGATGGCGCCCGCGGATGAGGCCGCGGTGCTCGCGTTCGGCAAGGGCCTGCCGACCCACGATTTGCTGTTTCTGCCGCGCAACATCAGCGAGCCGAAGGTGCTGTCGGCCTGGGTCAAGGAGATCGAGCGCGGCGCGATCACGAGCCTGCTTGCGGTCAGGGACGGCAAGGTTGTCGGCTGCGGCACCCTGGTGCGCGATCCTCACTCCTGGTCGCCCCATGTCGGCGAGATCCGCATGGTGGTCTCGCTCGATGTGCGCGGGAAGGGGGTGGGGCGGGCGCTGTCGCAGGAGACTTTTGCCCTCGCGCTCGGCGCCGGCCTGGAGAAACTCTCGGTCCAGATGACGGTCGACCAGCAGGCGGCGATCGCCGTGTTCGAGAGCCTCGGCTTCAAGGCTGAAGCGCTGCTGCGGGACCACGTTCGGGATGTCGATGGCAAGACCCACGACATCGTCGTGCTCGGGCACAACATCGCGCAGGTCCAGGCCCAGATGGAGGCCTATGGGCTGCCGGGGGCGGTGCAGCCCTAGCGCCGGCTGGGGCCGCGGGAACCCGCCTGGGCAAGGAGGCACCAGATTGCCTCTCGTTAAGGCTGTTCACGATCTCGTGATGTCGCATTGCAACATAGATGTTGCATCGCACAATTAACTATGCCATATAGATCGGGCCCCGGGCCAATGCGGACGGGGTGAGCCCATAGCTCAGACCAATGAGGATGGAGAGAACCCCATGACCACTGAAACCAACACCGCTTTCGAGGGCTTCAAGGACGCTTTCAAGAACATCCAGAATCTGGAAGTTCCCGAGGCCGCCCGCGAGTTCGTCAAGAAGACCGCCAACACCGCCAAGGACCGTGCTGCCGAGGTGTTCGCCGGCTCCGAGCGCGTGACCGCCGCCGTCGAGAACGCGGTGACCGAGTCCGTCACTGAAGCCGGCAAGATCAGCCGCAACATTCAGCAGGCGATCTACGAGGACGCCGAGGCGTTCTTCTCGAGCATCGACAAGCTCGCTTCCGCCAAGTCGTTCAGCGAGGCGGTCGAGATCCAGTCGGGCCTGCTCCGCTCGCGCGGCGAAGTGTTCGTCTCGCGTGCCAAGGCGACCGCCGACTATTTCGGCAAGCTCGCCGCCAATGGCGCGAAGTCCGCTCAGGACAATTTCGCCAAGGTCTACAACAAGACGGCCTGATCCGGCGCCTTGAGTGCAAACTGAAATTTGAGGCCCGCTTCGGCGGGCCTTTTGTTTTTTGTCACAGCCGTCATTCCGGGGCGCCGAAGGGCGAGCCCGGAATCGAGATTCTCTGGTGCGCAAGTGCGCACCATAGTTCGGTCCTGCGGACCGCCCCGGAATGACGTAATCTCCAATTCACGATGACCCCACCCGCCACCTTCTCCTTCGATTCCCCCGGCGATGCCGAACGCGCGGCCGAGCTGCGCCGCGTCAAGGCGCTGGCGACGCTCGTGCTGGCTTCGACGCTGGCGCTGTTCGTCGTCGCGAAGTGGCTTCTCCCCGTGCATCCCGTGTTCGGCTTCGTCGCCGCCTTCGCGGAAGCTGCGACCATCGGCGGCCTCGCCGACTGGTATGCCGTGGTTGCGCTGTTCAAGCGGCCCCTCGGCCTGCCGATCCCGCATACCGCGATCATCCAGAGCAACCAGGCCCGCATCGCCGACAAGCTCGGCGAATTCATCCAGGTGCATTTCCTGGAAGCGGGTCCCGTCGAGGCCAAGCTGAAGGAGATCGATTTCGGCTCCTTCGTCGCCGACTGGCTGCGCGATCGCAAGCGCAGCGACGACCTTGCACGCTTTGCGCTGCGCCTGCTGCCCGAGGCTGTCTCCGCGACGGAAAGTTCGGGACTGATGACCTTCATCATCCGTCGCATGTCCTCGCAGCTCCAGGCGATCGATCTTGCGCCGCTCGCTGCCGGTACGCTGCGCGGCTTCGTCGCGGAGGGACGGCACCAGATCCTGTTCGACGATCTCCTGCGCGTGATGCACGAGACGCTGAACCAGCAAGAGACGATGGGGATGATCCGCGAGAAGGTGCGTGCGGAATTGCCGACCCTGCTCAGGCTGTATCGCGCCGACAAGTTTCTGGTGAACAAGATCGTGGCGTCCGCCACGGCGTTCTTCAATGAGGTGCGCAGCGATCCCAAGCATCCGTTCCGCGGTGAGTTCGACCGCATGGTGCTGAGCTTCGTCGACCGGCTCGGCAGCGATCAGGCCTATATCGACCGCATCGACGGATTGAAGCGCGATCTGTTGGCGCGGCCCGAGCTTGCCGATCTCGCCCGCACGGTGTGGGCCAACACGCGCTCATTCATCGAGCGCAGTGCGAGCGGTGAGACACCGGTGCTGCAACATCATCTCGCGGGCATGTTCGTCGCGGCGGGCGAGGCGCTCGCCGGCGATGCCGAGCTGCGCGGCGAGATCAACAAGGGTCTGGTGGCGGTGCTGCGCAGCTTCGTCGCCGACCAGAAGAGCGGCGTTTCGATCTTCATCTCCGACCAGGTCAAGGCTTGGGACATGGCGCAGTTGATCTCGCTGATCGAGATCAACATCGGACGCGACCTGCAATACATCCGCTTCAACGGTTCGCTGATCGGCGGCCTCGCCGGGCTCGCGTTGTACTCCGTAGAATTCCTGCTCCGATGGCTGTGACTTTTGCGTCACTGCCGTTAGCATTAACGCGCGGGCCTATTGTAGCCTCGCGCCTCTCCCGCTTGAATGTCGGGAACCGGCCGCCTAGCTGATTCATGTTGCGCTGCGGAACGATCAAGTCGCCGGCGTGTTGGAATTCATACCCGTTTTGCCGGCGTCGCGGCCGGCGGCCTTTTCAGCAATTCTTCCCAGGGGACTATTGATGACCGCTACTGCCCAGACGTTGCGTCCGCCGTCCCGAACTCTGATGTTCCTGGAAGGGCGCGCGATCCATGAGTTCGGCGCGTTCCTCGGCGCGCTGCCGCTGCTGAGCCTCGCGCCGCGCGGCGATGGGCATCCGGTGCTGGTGCTGCCGGGCCTCGTGGCCTCCGACGCGTCCACGCGCGCGCTGCGGGCATTTCTGACCAGCAAGGGCTATGCAATGAGCGGCTGGCGCCAGGGCCGCAATTACGGCCTGCGCGATGGCGTGCAGCATGCGATGGTGGACCTGGTTCGGGAGCTCAGCGACACGCATGGTCGCAAGATCAGCCTGGTCGGCTGGAGTCTCGGCGGCCTCTATGCGCGTCAGCTCGCCAAGATGATGCCGGAGCGCGTGCGTCAGGTGATCACGCTCGGCAGTCCGTTTGCCGGCGATCCGCGTTCGACCAACGCTTGGCGCGTCTATGAATGGGCGAGCGGGCGAAAGTCCGACGAAATCGACCCGCAGTTCGGCGGCGAGCTCGCCGCCCCGCCACCGGTGCCGACCACCGCCATCTTCAGCCGCACCGACGGCGTCTGTGCCTGGCAGGGCTGCATGGAGAAGACGGGGGCTCAGACCGAGAGCATCGAGGTCGAGAGCAGCCATTGCGGCATGGGCCATCATCCCGCCGTGGTCTACGCGGTCGCCGATCGCCTCGCGCAGAAGGAAGGCCAGTGGCGTCCCTTCGACCGGAGCGGCTGGCGCAGCGTGGTATATCCCGATCCGCATCGTTAGTGTGCTTCTTCATCCTGCCCCGCTCGCGGGGAAGGGAGAGCAGCCGCCAATCCATTGTCGCAGCGACACCAAACGCGCTATGCCTCGCGCATGGCGCATCCGCTCTCTCGCATCATCGACCAGCTCAAGCGTGAACCGTCGCGCACCGGGTCCATCGTCATCACCGTGTTCGGCGATGCCATCGTGCCGCGTGGCGGCTCCGTGTGGCTGGGTACGCTGCTGGAATTCTTCGAAAGCCTGGATATCGACAGCGGCGTCGTCCGAACCGCGATGTCTCGTCTTGCTGCCGATGGCTGGCTGACGCGCGAGAAGGTCGGCCGCAACAGTTTTTATCGCCTGGCCGACAAGGGCCGGCAGACATTCGAGGCTGCGACGCGCCACATCTACGATCCGCCGCCGTCCGACTGGACCGGGCGGTTCGAACTGCTGCTGATCGGCAATGGCGAGGACCGAGACGTCTCGCGCGAAGCGCTGCGCAATGCCGGTTTCGGCAGTCCGCTGCCAGGAGTGTGGGTTGCCCCCTCAGGCGTGCCGGTGCCGGATGAAGCCTCGGGTGCGATCCGTCTCGAGGTCTCGGCGGAAGATGACAGTGGACGTCGTCTGCTCAGCGCGAGCTGGCCGCTGGACCGCACCGCGGACGCCTATCTGAAATTCATGAAGACGTTCGAGCCGCTTCGCGCCGCGATCGCGCGCGGCACGGATCTGTCCGGGGCCGACGCCTTCACCGCACGTATCCTGCTCATCCACTATTACCGCCGCGTCGTGCTGCGCGATCCGCTGCTGCCGGAAAGCCTGCTGCCGCGGGACTGGCCGGGTAGGGCGGCGCGGCAGGTCTGCGGTGAAATTTATCGCGCGCTGCTTGTCCCCTCCGAACAATGGCTTGATGGCCATGGAACCAACGAGAAAGGGCCATTGCCGCCTGCGCGAAAACTCCTGGAAAGGAGGTTCGGGGTCTAAGTTTCATGTTACAGAAATATCTTGCATGATGTGATTTTCGTTATATATTGTCTCCCAACAAAATGGGAGGAAAGCGCATGTATACCCAGGCGCTGAACACGGCCGAGGCTGACGATCGCGGTCTGGAGGACGCTGGCAAAGCCGCGCAGTTCCAGGCCAGAGTCGATGCCGAAGAGCGCATCGAGCCGAACGACTGGATGCCGGCGGCCTATCGCAAGACGCTCACCCGCCAGATCTCCCAGCACGCCCATTCCGAAATCGTTGGCATGCTGCCGGAAGGCAATTGGATCACGCGCGCGCCGACGCTGCGCCGCAAGGCCGCGCTGCTCGCCAAGGTGCAGGACGAGTGCGGCCACGGGCTCTATCTCTACGCCGCGGCCGAGACGCTCGGCACCTCGCGCGAAGAGCTGGTCGACGCCATGCTGGCCGGCAAGGCAAAATATTCCTCGATCTTCAACTATCCGACGCTGACCTGGGCCGATATCGGCACCATCGGCTGGCTGGTCGACGGCGCCGCGATCATGAATCAGATCCCGCTGTGCCGCTGTTCCTATGGCCCCTATGCGCGTGCGATGATCCGCGTCTGCAAGGAGGAGTCGTTCCACCAGCGCCAGGGCTACGAGATCATGCTGACGCTGTGCCGCGGCTCGGACGAGCAGAAGGCGATGGCGCAGGATGCGCTGAACAGGTGGTGGTGGCCGGTGCTGATGATGTTCGGCCCGCCGGACGCGACGAGCCAGCACAGCGACACCTCGACGAAGTGGAAGATCAAGCGCTTCTCCAATGACGAGCTGCGCCAGAAGTTCGTCGATGCCACCGTGCCGCAGGCGCAATATCTCGGCCTCACCATTCCGGATCCCGGCATGATTCAGGACGCCGACGGGCACTGGCGCTACAGCGAGATCGACTGGACGGAATTCAAGCAGGTACTCGCCGGCAATGGACCGTGCAACCGCGATCGCATAGCCGTGCGGCGCAAGGCACATGAAGAAGGCGCCTGGGTGCGCGAAGCGGCGGCCGCTTACGCCGCAAAGCGCGCGCAGCGTCAGACCGCACAAGCCGCCGAATAGGAGATCGATATGGCCACGCCGAACACGCCGCTGTGGGAAGTCTTCATTCGCAGCCGCAACGGGCTCGCGCACAAGCATGTGGGATCGCTGCACGCGAGCGATGCCACGATGGCCCTGCAGGCCGCTCGCGACATCTACACGCGTCGCGGCGAGGGTCTGTCGATCTGGGTCGTGCCGTCCACCGCGATCACCGCGAGCGATCCCGCCGAGAAGGGCATGATGTTCGAGCCGGCGGAATCGAAGATCTACCGGCATCCGACCTTCTACGAGGTGCCCGAGGAAGTGGGGCACATGTGATGGCGACCGCCAACATCGAGGTCTCCGAAACGCCGTTGGTGCTCTACGCGCTGCGCCGCGCCGACGATGCGCTGATCCTCGGGCATCGGTTGTCGGAATGGTGCGGGCATGCGCCGATGCTGGAAGAGGACATGGCGCTCTCCAACATCGCGCTCGACCTGATCGGCCAGGCGCGAGAGCTCTACAGCTACGCTGCCAAGGTCGAAGGCAGGGACAACGACGAGGACAAGCTCGCCTATCTGCGCGACGTCAGGCAGTACCGCAATTTGCTGCTGGTCGAGCAGCCCAATGGCGATTTCGCGCAGACCCTGGTGCGGCAGTTCTTCTATTCCGCCTTTGCCGATCTCTACTGGCGCACGATGATGTCCTCGCGCGATACGACGCTTGCCGCGATCGCCGCCAAGTCCGAGAAGGAGAGCGCCTATCATCTGCGCCATGCCTCGGAGTGGATCATTCGGCTCGGCGACGGCACCGATGAGAGCCACGCCCGCGCCCAGGCCGCGGTTGATCAGCTCTGGGCCTTCACCGGCGAGATGTTTACAGTTGACGATGGCGAGCGCGCCTTGATCCATGGCGGTGTCGCCATCGATCCGGCGAGCCTGCGCGGTCGTTGGTTGACGACGGTGTCTGATGTCGCCCGCGAGGCGACACTCGAGCTGCCGCAGAACGACTGGATGCAGCAGGGCGGCCGTGTGGGCCGGCACAGCGAACATCTCGGCCATCTCCTGTCCGAGCTGCAATCGATGCAGCGTACCTTCCCGGGGCTGACGTGGTGAGGGTACTGGAGCGCGATAGCGAGCTGCGCCGGCGTGCCTGGGATGCCGCGGCAAGCGTGGTCGACCCGGAAATCCCGGTCTTGACCATCGCCGATCTCGGCGTGCTGCGCGAGGTTGCGCTCGATGGTGAACATGTCGAGGTCGCGATCACGCCGACCTATTCCGGCTGTCCGGCGATGAACATGATCGCGCTGGAGATCGAGATGGCGCTGGAGCGCGCAGGCTTTCACCGTCCCAAGGTCCGCACCGTGCTGTCACCCGCCTGGACAACCGACTGGATGAGCGAGGAGGGCCGCCAAAAGCTACGCGCCTACGGCATCGCACCGCCGCAAGCCTCAAGCTCGCGCCGGGCACTGTTCGGTGAACAGGCGGTGGCCTGCCCGCAATGCGGTTCTGACAAGACCGAAGTCTTGTCCGAATTCGGCTCGACCTCCTGCAAGGCGCTGTGGCGCTGCAAGTCCTGCCGCGAACCCTTTGACTATTTCAAGTGTCATTGATCATGTCAGCCGCCGCACCACGCTTCCATCGCCTTGCCGTCAGCGACCTCCGTCGCGAGGCTTCCGACGCCGTCTCGATGACCTTCGCCATCCCCGGCGAACTCGCCCGCGATTACGCCTTCACGCCCGGCCAGTACCTCACGCTTCGCACCACGCTGGACGGCGAGGAAGTACGCCGCTCCTATTCGATCTGCTCCGGCCCCGACGACGGCGAGATCCGCATCGCCGTGAAGAAGGTTGACGGCGGCGCGTTTTCGAACTGGGCGGCGGACGAGCTGAAATGCGGCGACGAGCTCGACGTGATGACGCCGACGGGCCGCTTCGGTGCGGTCCCCCAGGCGGACGCCGCGCGCATCCATGTCGGCTTTGCCGCAGGCTCCGGCATCACGCCGATCCTGTCGATCGTCAAGGGGACGCTGGCGCGTGAGCCTGGCAGCCGCTTCTTCCTGTTCTACGGCAACCGCACCACCGACAATATCATGTTCCTCGAAGCGCTCGAGGAGCTGAAGGACCGATTCATCGATCGCCTCTCGATTTTCCACGTCATCTCCGGGGAGGAGCAGGACATCCCGATCCTGCATGGCCGGCTCGACGGTGACAAGGTGAGGGTGCTGTTGCGCTCGCTGGTGCCGGCGGGAAGCGTCGATCATGTCTACATTTGCGGGCCGCTTGGCATGAGCGAAGATATCGAGGCGACCTGCCGCGCGCTCGGCATCCTGCAGGAACGCATTCACGTCGAGCGCTTCGTTTCCGAATTCGGCGGCAAGCCGCGGCCGAAGAAGGTGGTGGCTTCCGACGCGCCGCCGAAAGCAATCGCCTCGCTGATCATCGACGGCAAGCGCCGCGACGTTCCGGTCGCCGAGGATGAGGCGATCCTCGATGCCGCGCTACGCGCGGGCATCGATCTGCCCTTCGCCTGCAAGGGCGGCATGTGCTCGACCTGCCGCGCCAAGCTGGTCGAAGGTGAAGCGCCGATGGAGATCAATTATTCGCTGGAACCCTGGGAGCTGAAGGCAGGCTTCGTCCTGACCTGCCAGGCCAAGCCGTCGTCGGAGCGCGTCGTGGTCGACTATGACCATGTCTGAGCAGGCGCATCAGACGCCGGCGATGCAAATGCGTCGCATTATTTGACAGTTTTGGCCAACCAGCAGAACATCATGGGCAAGCATTTGACCGGGAGAGGCGCGTGAACGTCAAAGCCGCTTTGTCGCCTGAGGATGTTGCCCGCGCCTGCGCCGAGGCGATGTGGGCGGAGGACGATGCCTCCAAGGGTCTCGGCATGGAGATCGTCGAGATCGGCCCGGGTTTTGCGACGCTCGCAATGAATGTGCGGCCGGACATGGTCAATGGCCAGCGCATCGCTCATGGCGGCTTCATCTTCACGCTCGCCGATTCCGCCTTTGCGTTTGCCTGCAACTCGCACAACCATCGCGTCGTTGCCGCGCAAGGACAGATCACCTTCATCAAGCCGAGCAAGCTTGGGGATCGCCTCGTTGCGAAGGCACGTGAGGTCACACGCGGAGGCCGTTCCGGCATCTATGACGTGCGTGTCACCGCAGGCGACACCGTCATCGCGGAATTCCGCGGTCACTCGCGTGTCATTCCCGGCACGTGGCTGCCGGGGCAAGACAAATAAGAACGACCAATGTGGGGAAACGAGGATGGCTCTGACGAGACGCAAGGAAGGTGGCAGCTCCTATAGCGCCGAGATGGACGCGCACGAGCGCGCCTCGCGCGACGAGATCATGGCGCTGCAGAAGCAGCGGCTGGCCTGGTCGCTGAAGCACGCCTATGACAATGTCGCGCATTATCGCAAGGCGTTCGACGAAGCCGGCGTGCATCCGTCCGACTTTCGCGAGCTCTCCGATCTTTCCAAGTTTCCGTTCACCGTGAAGACGGACCTGCGTGACAATTATCCCTTCAACATGTTCGCCGTGCCGCGCGAAAAGCTGGTGCGCGTGCATGCCTCTTCCGGCACCACGGGCAAGCCGATCGTGGTGGGGTATACGCAGGCCGATATCGATACCTGGTCGGAGGTGATGGCGCGCTCTATCCGCGCGGCCGGCGGCCGCACCGGCATGATCATCCACAATGCCTATGGCTACGGTCTCTTCACCGGCGGCCTCGGCGTCCACTATGGCGCCGAGAAGCTCGGTTGCACCGTGGTGCCGATCTCGGGCGGCATGACCGAACGGCAGGTGCAGCTCATCAACGACTTCCGACCCGACATCATCACCGTGACGCCCAGCTACATGCTGGCGATCCTGGACGAGTTCAAGCGCCAGAAGCTCGACCCGCGCCGATGCTCGCTCAAGGTCGGCATCTTCGGTGCCGAGCCCTGGACCAATGCGATGCGCGGCGAGATCGAGGACGCCTTCGACATGGACGCGACCGACATCTATGGTCTCTCCGAAGTGATCGGCCCGGGCGTCGCCCAGGAGTGCATCGAGACCAAGGACGGCCTGCACATCTGGGAGGATCATTTCTATCCCGAAGTGATCGATCCCGAGACCGGCGCGGTGCTGCCGGACGGCGAGAAGGGCGAGCTGGTCTTCACCTCACTCACGAAGGAAGCTTTTCCCGTGATCCGCTATCGCACCCGCGACCTGACGCGGCTGCTGCCGGGCACGGCGCGCCCCGGCATGCGGCGGATGGAGAAGGTGACGGGCCGCTCGGATGACATGATTATCCTGCGCGGCGTCAATCTGTTCCCGACCCAGATCGAGGAGGTGCTGCTCGCGACCGATTGGTGCGGCGGCCATTTCATTCTGGAGCTGACCCGCGAAGGCCGCATGGATGAGTTGACCATCATCGCCGAGGCGAGGTCGGAGAGCTGGGATGGCCGGGGGCTCGTCGATCACGCCGATCGCGTCTCGACCCACATCAAGAACACCATCGGGATCAGCTCGAAGGTGCAAGTCGTCGCGCCGGCCACGCTGGAACGCTCGCTCGGCAAGGCCAAACGCCTGTACGACAAGCGGCTCAAAGACTGACTTGACGTGTTGTCTTGACGGATTGACTTGACCGGCCCCAAGGGCGACAAGGCCGCGATAAATCACGGGTCTTTTTATGTCGCCAGCCGATACCAAAACCGTCGAAGCGCGCTGCGTGCGCCTCAATGCCAAGGCTGAAAACGCGGCCGCACTTGCGCCAGTGATTGAGCCTCAGATGCTTACGCGCGGCCCGAACGATCTCCTGATCGAGGTGAGGGCGGCGGCCGTCAATCCGTCCGACGTCAAGGCCGCGACCGGGCTGATGCCCTATGCGGTGTTCCCGCGGACGCCCGGCCGAGATTATTCCGGCGTGGTGATCGACGGGCCCGCCGGCACGATTGGCCGCGAGGTGTTCGGCTCCTCGGGTGATCTCGGCATCCGCCGCGACGGCACCCACGCCAGCCATCTCGTGGTCGAGGCCGACGCCGTGGTGGAGAAGCCGAAGACGGTCTCCTGGGAGGAAGCCGCGGGTATCGGCGTTCCCTTCGTCACGGCCATGGAAGGCTTTCGCCGCGCCGGCGTACCGAAGAATGGCGAGACCGTGTTGGTGTTCGGCGTCAACGGCAAGGTCGGCCAGGCTGCCGTGCAGATCGCGACCTGGCAGGGTGCGCGCGTCATCGGCGTGGTGCGCAAGGCGGAAGCTTACGAAGGCCATGCCAACGCACCGATCAAGGTGATCGACGCCTCCGCGATGGACGTTGCCGCGCGCGTGCGCGAACTGACCGGCGGCAAGGGCGCCGACATCGTCTTCAACACCGTTGGCGATCCCTATTTCCAGGCGGCGCACAAGTCGCTCGCCTTGCGCGGCCGCCAGATCCTAATCGCCGCGATCGACCGCATCGTGCAGTTCAACATTCTCGAGTTCTACCGGGGACAGCACACCTATGTCGGCATCGACACGCTCGGCCTGTCCTCGGCCGCAACCGGTGCGGTGCTCCGTGATCTCGGCCCTGGCTTTGCCAGCGCCCACTTGAAACCGTTCCCGATTAAGCCGAGCGCCGTCCATCCGCTGGAGCGTGCCAAGGAGTCCTACGTCGCCGTTGCCGGCTCCTCGCGTGACCGGGTGATCCTGAAGCCGTGATCGTGGAAGCGTCCGCTCAGCTCGTCGTCCTCGCCGGCCTCGTCATCGGCCTGATCTACGGCGCCGTCGGCCTGCTCAGCGGCTTCTGCCTGATGAGCAGCATGCGCGGCTGGCTGGGCGAGGGGGACGGGCGGCTGGTGCGGACCTATGCGCTGGCGATCGGGGTGGCGATCGCCGCAAGCCAATTCCTCGCCGGCAAGGGCGTAGTCGATCTCGGCAAGACGATCTACCTGCAACAGACTTTCTCGGTGCCTGTGCTGTTCCTCGGCGGTCTGCTGTTCGGCTATGGTATGGTGCTGTCGAACGGCTGCGGCTCGCGCGCGCTGGTGCTGCTCGGCCGCGGCAACCTCCGCTCCTTCGTCGTCGTGATCGTGCTTGCCATTGCCGCGCAGATGACGCTCAAGGGCCTCATCGCGCCGGCGCGCATCGCCCTGGTTCAGGCCTCGCAAGCCACCGTCAGCGCCAATTCGCTGCCGTCCTTGCTGGGGACACTCGGTCTCGCCGAACCTCTCTCTCGCGCGCTGGCTGCGGCGGTCATCGTCGCCGCGCTGGTCCTGTTTGCCGTCGCGCATCCGGGGTTCCGCCGCTCGCCGGGCCAGATCGCAGCGGGCGTCATCGTTGGTCTCCTGGTTGCAGCCGGCTGGCTCGTCACCGGCTATCTCGGCGCCGACGACTTCAATCCGGTCGCGGTGACCACGCTCACCTTCGTCGCGCCGATCGCCGACAGCCTGCAATACGCGATGCTCTCGACCGGCCTGACGCTGAACTTCGGTATCGCGACCGTGGCCGGCGTCTTCGCGGGCAGCCTCGCCACGGCGCTGGCCACGGGCCGCTTCAAGCTTGAAGGCTATTCCTCGCCGCGCCACATGCTGCGCTCGGGCGGCGGCGCCGCACTGATGGGGATCGGCGGCGCGATGGCGTTCGGCTGTTCGATCGGGCAGGGGCTCACCGGCATGTCGACACTCGCGCTGGGCTCGTTCGTCGCAGTCGCGGGCATCCTTCTCGGCACGACGGCCGGCCTGCGCGGAAACTTGCGGGTTCAGCCGCTTGCAATGGCCTGACCGCGCAACAGGCGGTCGCCGAGTGTCGCAAGCCCGATACCGGTGACGATCAGTCCGGCCGCGATGGCAAGGCTGATGTCGATCGGCTCACCCAGCAAGATCGCAGCACTTGCGATGCCGACGAGCGGCGTCCCGGTGGTGCCGAGCGATGTCGTCAGCGCCGAGATGCTCTTGTTGACCATCGACATCGCCCAATAGGCCAGCGCCGTCCCAATCAGTCCCGAATACAGAAAGAGCGACACGAGCCTCCATGACCACTCGATTTGCGGCAGCCCGTCGAAGGTCATTGCCAGGGTCGAGAGCAAGGCCGTGGCCACGAGCACCTGCCAGAGCAGGAGCTGGAGCGGAGAGGCGATCCAGCGATGCGCACGCATATAGATGATGTTCGCGGCCCAGGAGATTGCGGCGAGGATGACCATGCCGGCGCCGAGCAGGATTCCTGTATTGGTCCAGTCGATTGACGACGGATTCATGATGACGGCAAGCCCGGCCAGTCCGAGCAGGGCGCCGGCGAGTTTCGGCGCGGTCAGCGTGTCCTTTCCGAGCATGGGCGCGGCGAGTGCGACCCAGAGCGGCGTGGTGTAGCCCAGCACGACGCCCTTGCTGGCAGGCAGAAAGCGAAGGCCGGCGGCGACCAGGATCGAGAACAGCGTCATGTGCAGCAGCGCGACGCTGAGGATGACAGGCACGTCGCGTCGTTCCGGGATCACGAGATTGTTGCTCAGTCCGAGGATCACCGTGAGGCTGATCAGCGCGATCCAGCTCCGGATCGCCGCGCTCCAAAGCG
Source organism: Bradyrhizobium sp. NDS-1 (assembly GCF_032918005.1). Taxonomy (NCBI): domain Bacteria; kingdom Pseudomonadati; phylum Pseudomonadota; class Alphaproteobacteria; order Hyphomicrobiales; family Nitrobacteraceae; genus Bradyrhizobium; species Bradyrhizobium sp. NDS-1. Next base: position 5,744,217 of record NZ_CP136628.1, on the reverse strand, counting down.
GCGGGACGAACTGCACCAGTTGCTTCGTCACCGACCAATTCACGCCCCAGGCCAGCACCACGATGAGGAACAGGCCGACGGCGGCGCGAGGTGACAGGGCCTTCATCTCGGATCTCCTTGAAGCAATCCGGTTGCGCGGATAGCATCCAATCTGGCACTTGAAAAAGTGCCAGATTGGAGAAGAACAAGGTGCCAGTTTCCGATGATATGATCTGGGCCCTGATCGACTTGAAACGGGCTGACGGCGAGGGGCTGGTGGCCCAGCTCACGAGCCGGCTGAGAGAGCTGATCGCGAGCGGCCGCCTCGGCAAAGGCCGCACGCTGCCGTCGAGCCGCCGGCTCGCGCGTGATCTCGGCGTCTCCAGGAACACCGTCACTTATGCGTTCGAGCAACTTGCTGCCGAGGGATATCTCGAAGCCTCGCCCGGCCGCCGTCCGGTGGTCGCTGTCGACGGCCGCGAGCGTACCGAATTGACCGGCGCCGTCGTATCGAGCAAGCGCTCCGCAAGGCCGCGGCTCTCACCCTGGGCTTCGAGGCTCAAGCAGGTCGACTGGCCGATGTCCTATCAGGGAGAGTTGAAGCCGTTGCGCCCGGGGCACGGCGATTTCAGGGAATTTCCGAACGAGGTCTGGGCGCGCTGTCTGCGCCGTAGCGCCGTAGGTGCGGCCAAGCGTGGGCTCGGATCGGTGAACCGGGCGCGCCTGCGCGAGGCGCTGGCGCGCTATCTCGCCACCAGCCGCGGCGTCCGCGCGAGCGCGGACCAGATCATGATCCTGCCGAGCGCGCAGGCGGCATTGAACTTGATTGCCGCAACCGTCGTTGCGGCCGGTGACGAGGTCTGGGTCGAGGATCCCGGCTATCCCGGTGCTGTGGCTGCCTTCCGGGCCTCCAACGCGCGCGTGACCGGTATCAGACTGGACGAGCAGGGCATGCGACGGATGCCGGGACTTGCCGCGCCAAGGCTGATCTTCATGACGCCCTCGCATCAGCATCCGACGGGGCGGTTGATGTCGCTCGCCCGCCGCGCCGAGTTTCTCAGCCTGAGCAGGCCCGGCAAGACCTGGATCGTGGAGGACGATTACGACGGCGAATTCCATTATGACAGCCGGCCGGTGCCGGCCTTGCAGGGGCTCGATGCCCATGGCTGCGTGTTCTATGTCGGCACCTTCTCGAAGGTGATGACGTCGGATATCCGGCTTGGCTATCTCGTCGCGCCGCCGGCGCTGGTCGGCACCCTGGAGATCGCGCAGCGCCATGTCGGGCTCATCGCCGCCAGCCACGTTCAGGAGGCCCTGGCCGAATTCATCGCCGACGGCCACTTCCTCGCACATCTGCGCCGCACGCGCCGCCTCTATCGCGCGCGCCGCGATCATCTCGTCGAGGAACTGGAGCAGCAGCTGGGTGAGAAGCTCTCTGTCGAAGTGCCTCCGGGCGGCATCCAGCTCGTCGCCCGCTTCAAGCGCGGCACTGCCGACCAGGAGGCGGTGAAGCGGCTGGTCGCCGCGGGGGTCGAGACGCGCGCCCTGTCCAGCCTGGCGCTTGGTCGGCGCCGCGATCACGGCTTTCTGCTCGGCTTTGCGGCTTGGCGCGAGAGCGAGATCAGCGCGGCCGTGCGGACGATGGCATCGTGCTTCTAGTGCAAGTGGCTAGTCCGCCGCCCTCGTCACGATCCGGATCTCCGAGGTCAGTGTCCGGTGCACCGGACATTTGTCCGCGATTTCCATCAGCTTCTTGCGCTGGTCGGCATCGAGAGCGCCGTCCATCGTGATGTCGCGCTCGATCTGGTCGAGCATGCCCTCGCGCGTCTCGCACTCCGCGCAGTCCTTGGCGTAGATCTTGGAATGCTTCAGCGCGACGGTCACGCGTTCGAGCGGCAGCGACTTGCGGTCGGCATAGAGCCGCATGGTCATGGAGGTGCAGGCCCCCAAGCCTGCGAGCAGGAAATCATAGGGCCCGGGACCGGCGTCCTCGCCGCCGGCGGCGACCGGCTCGTCCGCCACCAGTCGATGCGGTCCGACGGTGATGATCTGGTTGAACTTGCTTTTCCGGGTCTCCTGCACCACCACCTGGCGCGGCGCCTCGGGCAGATCCATCGCCTTGGCGGGCTTGGCGGTGTCGATGTAGCGGCTTGCCCAGGCCGCGATCACATCGGCCGCATAGAGCGCATCGGCCGGCTTGGTGAGCAGATGATCGGCATGGTCGAGCGAGACGAAGCTCTTGGGGTGCCTGGCGGCAACGAAGATCCTGGTCGCATTGTCGATGCCGACGGTGTCATCGACCGGCGAGTGCATCACCAGCAGCGCCTTGTGCAGACCGGTGATATCCGTCATCAGCGCGTGCTCGGCGATGTCCTCCAGGAATTCGCGCTTGATCCGGAACGGGCGTCCAGCGAGCGACACCTCGACCTCGCCCTGCGTGCGGATGTTGTCGAGGTGCTCCTTGAAGAGGCCGGTCACATGCGCCGGGTCGGATGGGGCCGCGATGGTCGCGACGGCCCTGGCTTCCGGGATATTTTCAGCGGCCGCGAGGATCGCAGCGCCGCCGAGGCTGTGGCCGATCAGGATCGACGGCGCCTTGCGGACACTGCGCAGATGATCGGCGGCGCGGACCAGATCGGCGACATTCGAAGAAAACGTCGAATTGGCGAAATCGCCTTCGCTCGAGCCGAGTCCGGTGAAGTCGAAGCGCAGCACCGCGATGCCCTTGGCTGCGAGCGCGACCGCGATGCGCTTGGCCGCCAGCGTGTCCTTGCCGCAGGTAAAGCAATGCGCAAACAGCGCGTAGGTCGCGGGCTCGCCGTCGGGCAATTCCAGTGCGGCTGAAAGCTGATGACCGCCTTCGCCGGTGAATTGAAAGCGCTCGGTCGGCATGGGCTTCCCCCGTTCTTGCCTGGAATTCTAATCGTCTGAATAGCGCTGTTCGGCCCAGGGATCACCGCGGTTATGATAGCCGCGGACTTCCCAAAAGCCCGGCGCGTCCTCGGTCAGGAATTCGATGGCCTGGAGCCATTTGGCGCTCTTCCAGAAATAGAGATGCGGCACGACCAGACGCACGGGGCCGCCGTGCTCCTCCGTCAGCGGCTGGCCGGACCAGCTATGGGCGAGCAGCGCGTCCTCGGCGGCAAAGTCTTCCAGCGCGAGGTTGGTGGTGTAGCCGTCATGGCAATGCAGTGTGACGAAGCGTGCATCCTCGCGGGGCTGGCAGGCCGCGAGCAGCTCGCGCGTGGCGAGCCCTTCCCACTCGTTGTCGTAGCGCGACCAGGTGGTGACGCAGTGGATGTCGGAGGTGAACCGGGCCTGCTTCTGCGCAGCGAACTCCGCAAAGGTCCAGAACACGGGAGTCTCGATCGCACCGTAGACGTCGAGCCGCCAGCGCTCGCGCGACACCGGCGGCACGACCCCGAGATCGAGCACGGGCCAGTCCTTGGTGAGGTGCTGGCCGGGCGGCAGTCTTTGTTCCTGCGGCCGGGTGATCTTCCCCGTGAGAAAGCGGCCCTCGCGCGCCCACTTCTCCTTGGTGCGCGTCAGTTTGCTGTCGGGCGGCTCGTTGTCGTCAGCCATGGCCGTCCAGCCTCTCCATACTCGTGTTGGAAAGACCTACATCGCCTTTCCCAGCAGAAATGGCAACTGGCGCGGGCCTCGTACCGTGCCCTGCGACCAGGTCACGGTGCCTGCCGGATCGAGCGCGAAGTCTGGAATGCGCTTCAACCATTCCTCCAGCGCAACCTGCATCTCCATGCGCGCCAGGTTGGAACCGACGCAGCGGTGGATGCCGAGGCCGAAGGCGGCGTGACGATTTTCGCGGCGGTCTATCACGACTTTGTCAGCATCCGGAAACACCTTGGGGTCGCGGTTCGCGGCCGGGAAAGAGAGGAGCACCATGTTGCCCGCCTTGACCGGGCAACCCGAGATCGTCGTCTCCTTCACCACCTCGCGGGCCATCGTCACCGGCGAATAGGCGCGGAGCAGCTCCTCTACCGCGGTCGGAATCAGTGCGGGCTCGGCGAGCAGCCGCTCGCGGTCGGCCGGTGTCTTCGCAAGATGCCAGAGCGAGGAACCGATCGCGCTCCAGGTGGTGTCGATGCCGGCGATCAGAAGCAGGCGCAGCGAGCCCAGGACGTGCGAGTCTTCGAGCGGGTTGCCTTCCTTGTCCCTGGCGTTCATCAGGTAGGAGATGAGATCGTCGAGATCGTCGGTCGGCTTGTTCTTGCGCGCCTCGATATGCGCGCTGAAATAGGCGCTCATCTCCTGCACGGCCTGGAGCAGCTTGCTCTCGTCCTTGATGCCGAGTTCGAGGATCATGTGGATCCAGCGGATGAACAGATCGCTGTCGCTCTCTGGGATGCCCAGCATATGCGCGATGGCTCGAACCGGAATGTATTTGCTGTAGCGTGCTGCGGCGTCGACCTTGCCGTCGGCGATGAACCCGTCGATCAGCTCGTTGCAGATCGCGCGCATCCGCGGCTCCAGCTTCTTCATCGCGTCCGGCGTGAACGGCGGCAGCAGGAGCTGCTTGGCCGGCTTGTGCACGGGCGGATCCGAGGTGATCGGCGGAGCGGCGTTCCTCGCGACCTCTGGACGAACGTCGCGGACGATGATGCGGCGTGAGGAGAAATGCTCGGTGTCGTTGGCGATCTCGCGCACGGCTTCATAGGTCGTCGGCATGTAGCAGCCGAGGAAGCGGTCGGTGTGCACGACGGGGCTTGCGGCGCGCAGTTCATCCCAGATCGGGAACGGATCTTCCGTCCATTGCGGGTCGGTGTGGTCGAAATCGTTGACCCAGTCGGTGACCGGCGGATGGGCGACAGGCTGGCTGACGTCGGACATGTCGGGGAATCCTCGGGCTGGTGTTCGGATCGGGCACGCGGGCACAGGGAGCCCGCGCTACTCCTCGGTCACGTCGATTGCGATTTCCGGGCAATTGGATTTGGCGAGCCAGGCCTTGTCTTCAAGGCCCGGCGGGACAATGCCGTCGCCGGCTTCGTGCGCATTGCCGTATTCGTCGAGTTCGAACAGCTCGGGCGCGAGCGCCTTACAGCGGGCGTGGCCCTGGCATTTGTCGGGATCGACGTGAACCCTCAATCGCTCTGTCATGGCGGCTTCCTCGGTCGTATGCGCGCTGCTGGAAGGCGGCGCGTTCCTCTTGACGACATTGTCGCGGCATTTGCCGCTTGTTCTAAGTTATATGCTATTACATTCGCGACAGACTTCCCCTGTCAAGCGCAAACTTATAGGCTTGCCTTCGACATGCGCTCCCAACTCGCTCGCAAGCCCGAGAACACCTACCATCATGGCGATCTCCGTGACGCACTGATCAAGGCCGCGCTGCGCGAGGCGGAGCACGGTGGCGCCGAGGCGATCAGCATCAAGGCGCTGGCCAAGCAACTCGGCGTCTCTCAGCCGGCGCCGTATCGGCACTTCGCCGACCGCGAGGCCCTGCTTGCAGCGGTGACGGCGGAGGCGTTCCGGCAGCTCAGCGCGATCCTGCGCGAGGCGATGACTGGTACGTCGAAGCAATCAAAGCTGTCGCGACTGGCGCAGGTCACCCTCGATTTCGGTCTGCGCCGCAATGGCATCTACCGTCTGATGTTCGCATCGCGCACCGTCTCATGCGCAGCCAAGGGCAGCGAGCTGCACGAGGCCACGCGCGAGACTTTTTCGCTCGTGATCGAAGCCCTCGAAGCGCCTGCCGTCGGCTATTTGCGCGAGCGGCAAGCGCTCAAGATCTGGGCGGCGTTGCACGGGGTGGTGATGCTGGCAGAGCAGGGCCTGTTCACCGGCGAGGCCGCCCATGCCACGCGCGAGGAACTGGTCGAGGATTTCGTCAAAGAGACCAAGGCCGCGCTCGCGGCGGCGATCAAGGACGCGCGCCGCCAGAAGAAGGCCGACGTCTAAGCCTTTGCTTTCAGGAGTCTCATCAGTTTGTCGACCGCGCTGTCAGGCGTCGTCACGACGGGGCGGCCGGTGGCCTCCGCAACCAACGGTGCCGTCGCTGCGATGCTGAACTGCGCCAGCGCGACCACGTCGCAATCGCGCAGGTCCTTTGACGCCTCGACGACCAGCCGGTCGTGCGTGGCACGGTCGCCGTGGTCGAGCGCCGCCAGCGCGCCCTCGGCAAGCTTTGGCACGATCTGGACGGTCATCGGAAACTCCGGGGGCATCGAGACCAGGTCGGCGGGAAGGTCGAAAGCAGGCCGATGCGCTTGCCCATCGTCACCGCGCGCTCGATCATCGCCTCGTTGGGCTTGAGCACCGGCATCGGCGCATGCGCGCGTGCGACCGCCTCGATGCAGGGGCCGAAGGCCGAGCAGGTGAACAGGATCCCGTTCGCTCCGGTCGTCGCCGCGTAATTGCCGAGCGCCAGGAAGCGCTCGGTCATCGCGTCATTGAGTTTTCCGTCGCGCGCCAGATCCGCCGGCAGACTGTCGTCGAGCAGGTTCATCAGCCGCGCCTCCGGCCACGCCTTCGCAAAAGCCGCTTCGATCGGGGCGATGGAGTGCTTGAGGGCGTGGATGAGGGCGATGCGAGGGGGCGTCGCCATTGGAGAGATGTCAGTTCTTCACCTTCGGATCAATCGGCGTCGTGCTACGCAGGCCCAATATATCCTCCAGCACCTTCGCGCCCGCGAGCACGTCGGCGTCGCTTCGCGGTGCGCCGACGACCTGCACGCCGACCGGCAGGCCGGACGTCGTGAAGCTGCACGGCAGCGACAGCGAGGGGCAGCAGGCCAGTGTGATGGCGTAGACGATGCCGAGCCATTCGACGTAATTGTCGAACCTCTTGCCGGCGCATTCGGCGACATAGCGGTGCTCGATCGGGAAGGGCGGCACGATTGTGGTGGGTGTCAGCAGCAGATCATAGGTCTTGAAGAACTCGACCGCCCGCGCGGTCATGCCGACGCGCTGGGCCTCGGCGCGCGCGAGCTGCTCCACGGTGAGCTTGAGGCCTTCCTCGATGTTCCAGATCACCTCGGGCTTGAGCAGGTCGCGCTTGGTGCGCAGCAGCTCCGCCTTGCTGATCGCGAAATCGAAGGCGCGCAGCACGTGGAAACACTCATGCGCCTCGCGCCAGTCCGGATGCGCTTCCTCGACGATGACACCGGCTTCGGCAAAACGTTCCGCAGCCTTCCGCGTGATCGCCTTCACCTCGGGATCGACAGGGGTGATGCCGAGGTCAGGTGAATAGGCGATGCGCTTCGGTTTCTTGCCGGACCGTGCGGATGTCAGGAACGAGGTCGCGGGCGCCGGCAGCGACAGCGGATCGTCGGCATAATCGCCGCTCATGGCATCGAGCAGCAGCGCGAGGTCCTCGACATTGCGTGCCATCGGGCCCTGCACGCCGAGATTGCGATCGATCGCTACTTTCGGCGTATGCGCGACGCGGCCGATGCTCGGGCGCATGCCGACGATGCCGCAGAAGGCTGCGGGGCTTCGCAAGGATCCGCCCATGTCCGAGCCCTGCGCGAGCCAGGCCATGCCGGTGGCCAGCGCCACCGCGGCGCCGCCGGAGGAGCCTGCCGCGGATTTCGTCGTGTCCCAGGGATTGAGCGTTGCGCCGAACACCTCGTTGAAGGTGTTGGCGCCGGCGCCGAATTCCGGCGTGTTGGATTTTGCGTAGACGACCGCGCCATTGGCCTCGAGGTTCTCGACCATCAGGTCGGACTTGGCGGGGATGTTGTCTTTGAAGATCGGCGAGCCCTGTGTGTTCAAGACGCCCGCAACGTCGGTCAGATCCTTGATCGGCACCGGCAGGCCCGCGAGCAGCCCGCGCGCGCCGGCGGGTTTGCGCATCAAGGCCTTGGCGCTGTCCCGCGCGCGATCGAAACACAGTGTCGGCAGCGCATTGACCTTGCCGTCGACTTCACCGACGCGCTTCTCCAGCACATCCAGGAGCTCGAGCGGCGAGACATCGCCAGACCGCAGCTTGTCGACGACGGTGCATGCAGTTTCGCGGATCAGGTCTTGAGACAATTATTTCACTCCTGTGCTCATTGTGTCGTCATTGCGAGCACAGCGAAGCAATCCAGACTGCCGCTCCGGACACATTGCCGAATTGCTTCGCTCCGCTCGCAATGACGGAAAACTAACCCCACCCGGCGCTGATGCCGCCGTCCACCGTATAGATCACGCCCGACGTATAGCCCGCGCGGTCCGAGGCCAGGAACGCCATGAGGTCGCCGATCTCGCGCGCATGCGCAGGGCGGCCGAGCGGCAGGCTCTTCTGGAATTCCTTGTAGCGGCTCTCGTCGCCGAACTGGTGCTTGGCCCGCGTCTTCAGTAGCGTGACGTGGCGATCGGTGCCGACGGGCCCCGGATTGATGCCGACCACGCGGATGTTGTCGGCGAGGCTCTTGCCGCCGAGCGCGCGGGTGAAGGCCATCAGCGCGGCATTGCCGGCGCTGCCGCAGATGTAATTGGCGTCGAACTTCTCGCCGGCAGCCCCGATGTCGTTGACGATGACGCCGCCGCCTTTGGCCTTCATCTGCGCGTAGATCTGCCGCGTGAGGTTGATATAGCCAAACACTTTCAATTCCCAGGCGTGGCGCCAGGTCGCCTCGTCGATCTTGTCGATCGAGCCGCCGGGGATGTCGCCGGCATTGTTGACGAGCACGTCGATGTCGGCGGCTTCTTCCGCCAGCCGCGCCACGTCCTCGGCCTTGCGCAGATCGACGATGCTCGTTGCGGCATCGATCTGGTGCGCCGAGCGTAAGCGCCCGGCCAGCGCCTTGAGCTGATCGCCGCTGCGGGCGGCGAGCAGGAGATGCGCGCCTTCCTCGGCAAATGCTTCGGCCGCGGCAGCGCCGATGCCCTTCGACGCGCCCGTGATCAGGACGCGCTTGCCACGCAGATGCAGATCCATTGGGGGTACTCTCGGAATTGGAACAGGATCAAACCAGTAGGCGCTCGGCCGCGCCACGGTCAACATTGCAGTGCAGCGTTGCACTGCCGACGCGTTTGGTCCATTGCAGTGCGGTCAAAAAGGCGGCGGCTGCCGGACCAAAAAGGGACGTTCTCGATGAGCAAGAAACAATACCGGATCGCGGTCATTCCCGGCGACGGCATCGGCAAGGAAGTCATTCCCGAGGGCCTGCGCGTCATGGAGGCCGCGGCGAAGAAGCACGGCGTCGCCCTGCATTTCGACCATTTCGATTTCTCGTCCTGGGACTATTACGAGAAGCACGGCCAGATGATGCCGGATGACTGGAAGGAGAAGATCGGCAAGCACGATGCGATCTATTTCGGCGCGGTCGGCTGGCCGGCCAAGATTCCGGACCACGTCTCGCTGTGGGGCTCGCTGATCAAGTTTCGTCGCGAGTTCGACCAATATGTGAATTTGCGCCCGGTGCGGCTGATGCCCGGCGTGCCGTCGCCGCTGGCGGGCCGCAAGCCCGGCGATATCGATTTCTGGGTGGTGCGCGAGAACACCGAAGGCGAATATTCCTCCGTCGGCGGCCGCATGTTCCCCGACACCGACCGCGAGTTCGTGACGCAGCAGACGGTGATGACCCGCACCGGTGTCGACCGCATCCTGAAGTTCGCCTTCGAGCTCGCACAGTCGCGGCCGAAGAAGCACCTGACCTCCGCGACCAAGTCCAACGGCATCTCCATCACCATGCCCTATTGGGACGAGCGCGTGGAGGCGATGGCCAAGAAGTTTCCCGGCGTGAAGTGGGACAAGTACCACATCGACATCCTGACCGCGAACTTCGTGCTGCATCCCGACTGGTTCGACGTCGTGGTCGGCTCCAACCTGTTCGGCGACATCCTGTCCGACCTCGGCCCGGCCTGCACCGGCACGATCGGCATCGCGCCGTCAGGCAACATCAATCCCGAAGGCGATTTCCCCTCGGTGTTCGAGCCGGTGCACGGCTCGGCGCCCGATATCGCCGGGCAGGGCATCGCCAACCCGATCGGCATGATCTGGTCGGGCGCGATGATGCTGGAGCATCTCGGCCAAAAGGAAGCCGGCCGTTCGATCGTGGAGGCGATCGAGCGCACGCTCGCCGAACGCACGCTGCGGACGAAGGACCTCGGCGGCAACGCCGACACGACGGCTTGCGGCAAGGCTGTTGCGGACATGGTGGATTGAGGCTGGGCGTTCTTGCCCACTCTTCTTGTAGGAGAGGGTGGCTCGCCGCGTAGCGGCGAGCCGGGTGAGGGCGCTGTCTCGGCAGATGCCGGCCCATGACTTGAGGAATTGCGTGCGGAGGCAACCCCTCATCCGGCGCTTCGCGCCACCTTCTCCCACAGGGGAGAAGGGAAGACTGCGCGCCGCGTCAGGCCGTTCAGCCCGCGATCTTCTCGATCGCCGCCTGATCCAGCCCGAACTTCTTCCCGGCCTCGATGATCTCCTGCCAGGTGGTCGGGTCGACCGGAATGCCTTCGGCGAGGCGCTTCGTCTTGGTCTCGCGCTCTGGCTCGCCGGCGATCTTGACCTTGTCGACGCCGGAAGCGGGCGGTGAGCCGGTGTGCCAGGCGACGAAGCTCTCGACTTCACGCGCGAGGTTCTCGCCGGTGCCGAGCTTGGCGGGATCGACGACGATCGAGAGCATGCCGTTGAGGACGTTGTACTTGCCGTCGGACGGGCCCTTGACCACTTGCCCGCCGGAGAGCGCGCCGCCGAGGATTTCGCACACCAGCGCAAGCCCCGAGCCCTTGTGCTCGCCGAAGGGAAGGATGGCGCCGTACGGGGGGATCACCGTGTAGCGCGGATCGACCGTCGGCTTGCCTTCATTGTCGATGATGGTGCCGGGCTCCAGCGCGACGCCCTTGTTGTGGGCGACGCGGGTCTTGCCCTGCGCGATCCTGCTGGTGGCGAAGTCGAGCACGATGGGGTCCTTGCCTGCACGCGGGATGCCGACGCAGAACGGGTTGGTGCCGTGGCGCGCATCGCTGCCGCCCCAGGGCGCCACGATCGGCCGAGAGATCACGTTGACGAAGTGGATCGAGACCAGCCCGTGGTCGATGCACTGCTCGGCCCAGTGGCCGATGCGGCCGATATGGTGCGAGTTGGAAAGGCCGACGAGGCAGACGCCATTTTTCTTGGCGCGTTCGGCCGCGAGCTCCATCGCTTCATGGCCGATCACCTGGCCGTAGCCGGTGAGGCCGTCGAGGGTGAGGAGCGGACCGGTGTCGAGCACGATCTTGACGTGCGCGTTCACGGCGAGGCCGCCATTGGTGACGCTCTGGACATAGCGCGGGATCATGCCGACGCCGTGGGAGTCGTGGCCTTTGAGATTGGCCTCGACGAGATTGCTGGACACGAGCTCGGCCTCGCGGTCCGAGGAGCCGCCGGCCTTGACGATGGCGCGGATGGCGTTGGTGAGCGGCTCCGCCTTGATGGTGCGATAGTCGGCCATTGCTGTTGCTCTTATACCTTCGCGATTTGGCGGGGAGCGTAGGGTGGACTAGGCGAAACCGTAACCCACGCTTCTGTCCCCGCGGAATAGACAATGGTGGGTTATGCCCCTGCCGACGCGCTTCGCGCCTCTGCAGGGCTAACCAACCCTACGAATTCACGATCCGGCGGCAGTGGACCAATGCCGCTTCAATCAGGTTCTCGCTGGCCTCCGGCGTCCGGAAGGCCGAGTGCGCCGACAGCGTCACGTTCGGGATCTTCGTCAGCGGATGATCGCCAGGCAGGGGCTCGGTGTTGAAGACGTCGAGACCGGCATGACGGATATGACCCGACTTCAGCGCGTCGATCATCGCCGCTTCGTCGACGATCGCGGCGCGCGCGGTGTTGACGAAGATGACGCCGCGCTTCATCGCAAGGATCTTCTCGCGCGTGATCATACCGCGCGTCTCGTCGTTGAGCAGCAGATGCAGTGACACCACGTCGCTCTTCGCCAGCAGCGTGTCGAGATCGGTGAACTCCACACCCGGATGGCTCTTCGGCGAGCGGTTCCAGGCGATCACCTTCATGCCGCTGCCCGCCGCGATGCGTGCAACTTCTGCCGCGATGCCGCCGAACCCGATCAGGCCGAGCGTCTTGCCGGTGAGCTGCATGCCATCCTCGCGCAGCCAGTTGCCGGCGCGCATCTCGCGGTCCATCATTGCGATGACGCGCGCCGAGGCCCACATCAGCGCAATTGCAGACTCTGCCACGGCCGTGTCGCCATAGCCCTTGATCAGGTGCACGGAGATGCCGAGCTCGGCGAGTTCTTCCGGGTTCATGTAGCTGCGTGCGCCGGTGCCGAGGAACACGACGTGCTTCAGTCCGGTGCACTTCTTCGCGACCTCGGTCGGCAGCGCGGTGTGGTCGACGATCGCGATCTCGGCCCCATCGAGAATCTCAGGATATTGCTCCGGCTTGATGTCGGGATTCCGGTTGATCCGCACCTTGGGATCGCCGGGCTGCTCCAGCCGCTCCATGATGACGGCCAGCGATTCATTGGCGTCGACGAATACTCCGCGCATGGTTTTCTCCGGTCAGGACGCGAGGCCGGCGATCGCCAGCACGGTATGCATGAGGACGTTGGTGCCTGCGGCGCAATCCGGCTGCGTGGCATCCTCCAGCTCGTTGTGGCTGATGCCGTCCTTGCAGGGCACGAACACCATTGCCGCCGGCATGATCGTGTTGAGGTTGCAGGCGTCATGGCCGGCGCCGGAGGTGATGCGGCGAGAGGAATAGCCGAGCGTCTTCGCCGCGTTCTCGACCGCCGCGATGAGCTTGGGGTCGAAATGCGTCGGCGGCTTGCGCCAGACCAGGTCGATCTTGACCTCGACCTTGCGGCGCGCGGCAATCTCCGCAATCGCTGCGCGCAGATCGCGATCGAGCGCGTCCATGATGGCGCCATCGGCGCTGCGGCAATCCATGGTGAAGGCGATCTCGCCGGGAATGACGTTGCGCGAAGGATTTGCGATGACGGCTTCGCCGATGGTGCCGACCGCGTTCGGCCCGTGCTTCTTCGCGATGGACTCCATCGCCAGCACGATTTCCGACAACGTCGCCAGCGCATCGCGCCGCAGCGGCATCGGCGTCGAGCCGGCATGGCTCTCGAAGCCGGAAATCCTGCCATCGTACCAGAGCACGCCCTGGCCGGAATCGACCACGCCGATGGTCTTGCCTTCGGCCTCCAGAATCGGTCCCTGCTCGATGTGCAGCTCGACGAAGCAGCCGAGCTTCTGGAAGCCGACGGGCTTGTCGCCGCGATAGCCGATGCTGTCGAGCGCCTGGCCGACCGTCGTGCCCTCGGCGTCCTTGCGCGACAAAATGTCGTCCGTGGTAAAGTCGCCGACGTAAGCCGCGGAGGCCATCATCGCAGGTGCGAAGCGCGAGCCTTCCTCGTTGGTCCAGTTGACCACGCAGATCGGCGCCTCGGTTTCGATGCCGGCATCGTTCAACGTACGGATCACTTCCAGCGCGCCGAGTGTCCCCAAAATGCCGTCATACTTGCCGCCGGTAGGCTGGGTGTCGAGATGCGAGCCGATGCCGACGGGCGGCTTCGACATGTCGCGGCCCTTGCGCAGGCCGAACTGTGATCCGAGCGCGTCGACGTGAACCTCGAGTCCGGCGTCCTCGCACGCTTTGCGGAACCAGTCGCGAACCTGCTTGTCTTCGTTGCTCAGCGTCAGCCGCCGCACGCCGCCTTTGGCTGTCGCACCGAATTGTGCGGTCTCGTGGATCGACCCCCAGAGGCGGGCGGAATCGATTTGCAAATTGGTGGCGGCTCGGCTCATGCGGTCGTTCTCTCTTTTGTCCGGCGCCTGTTTCAATGACGCGCCAGCGCGGGCGCGTCAACCGCGAGGCTGCTCTGCGCAATCTGCCGGGCCAGCTCGGCGACGCGCTCCACGGCGACGACGTCGGGCGAGGCGAGCCAGCTCGCGGTGAAGGTCAACGGCGCGATCGCAAGATCGGTGTCGAGCAGCTGCAGCCGCCCGTCGGCGATCTCGTGCTCCACAATGGCGTCGGGGATCACGGCGACGCCGAGCCCTTCCACCGCCATGTGGATCACGGTCGCAAGCGAAGCGGAGGCGTGCAGACGGATCGGCGGCAGGTCGGGGCGGTCGAAGACCTCGCGTACGACCTCGTAAGGCTTGGTCTTGCGCGGGAAGGTGATGATTGGAAACCGTGCGAGCTCCGCCGGCGTCACCGGGCCGTTGCCAAGGCCGAGGGAGGGGCTTGCGAGGAAGCCGATCGGATAGTCGGCGAGCACGCGATTGTGGACGCCAGAGGCGGACAGCGGTCCGACGACGAACGCGAGTTCGATCTCCTGCGCGAGCAGGCGCGAAGTGAGGTTCGGCGTGATGTCGACTTCGATCTCCAGCGACAGGTTCGGATAGACCTGGTTCACGCTCTTCACGAGGCGTGGCAGCCAGGTGTGCACGATGGTCTCGGCCACGCCGAGCCGCATCACCCCGCGCATCGCCGACCGGTCGCCGATCTCCGCGATCATCTGAGCCCGCAGGCCGATCAGCTTCTCCGCATAGACCATCATCTGCCGGCCGCTCGGGGTCGGTGAGGCCACGCGATGATCGCGGTTGAGCAGCTTCACGCCCATCTCGCGCTCGAGCTGGGCGATGCGCTGGGAGATCGCCGGCTGGGTCGTGTTGAGCCGTTGCGCGGCGCCGCGGAAGCTGCCGAGCTTCACAACCCAGAGGAATGTCTCGATCGACCTGAAGTCCAGCATTGGAAGGATTTCCCCAGTCGATAAACTTTATTTATCGATATTGATTAGAAATGACGATTAGACTTTATAGCACGCTTGGTGTTGGCTTGTCCTTGTCGAGTTTATAGGCAGGTCGATTACATGACTGTTTTGGTGGCAGCGCAGCAAACTGAAACGCCCGACGCCCTTCCGAGCCGCAAGGCCCGGCTGGCCTATCGCGGGGGGCTTGTCGCTTCCACCGCCGGTGTCGCCCCCGGTTTCGTCCAGGGCAATCTGGCGATCCTGCCTGCGGAATATGCCGGCGCCTTCCACCGCTTCTGCCAGCTCAACCCGAAGCCGTGCCCGATCATCGGTATGTCCGACGTCGGCAGTCCACACATCCCGGCGCTCGGCGCCGATCTCGACATCCGCACCGACGTGCCGCGCTACCGCCTCTGGCGCGACGGCGAGGTCGTGGACGAGCCGACCGACGTGACCAAGCATTGGCGCGACGATCTCGTCACCTTCGTGCTCGGCTGCTCCTTCTCGTTCGAAGAGGCGTTGCTCGACGAGGGCATGCCGATCCGCCACATCGAGCAGAACGTGCGCGTGCCGATGTACCGCACCAGCATTGCCTGCGGCGAGGCGGGGCCGTTCGCCGGTCCCATGGTGGTGTCGATGCGCCCATTCAAGCCGGCGGACGCGATCCGTGCGGTGCAGATCACCTCGCGTTATCCAGCCGTGCACGGTGCGCCCGTGCATCTCGGCCATCCGCATCTGATCGGCATCAAGGACATCACCAAGCCTGACTATGGGGATCCGGTGCCGGTTGCCGATGACGAGATCCCGGTGTTCTGGGCGTGCGGTGTGACGCCGCAATCAGTGATCAACGCCGCCAAGCTGCCGTTCGCGATCACGCATTCGCCCGGCCTGATGCTGGTGACGGATCTCAAGAACAAGACCATGGCCGTGATTTAGTAGGCAGCGTCTGCTGCTTGTTCGGGCTTTACCGCATCCATCAATCGCTTCATTCGATCAGCCAAATTCAATGACAGGGGACTTTGCCATGACGATCACTCGCCGCGACGTGTTGTTGGGAGCCACCGCCACCGCTGCGCTGGTGCCGCTGGCAGCGCGCGCCCAGACCCCTGAAGTCGTGATCGGCGTGATCTATCCGTTCTCCGGCGGCAGCGCGCAGCAGGGCGTCGACGCGCAGAAGGCTTATGAGACCGCGCTCGAGGTCATCAACAAGGATGCCGATTTCGACCTTCCGTTGGCCAAGGGCGAGGGCCTGCCGGGTCTCGGTGGTGCGAAGATCCGTCTCGTGTTCGCCGACCACCAGGCCGATCCGCAGAAGGGCCGCGCCGAGGCCGAGCGCCTGATCACGCAGGAGAAGGTCTGCGCCATCATCGGCACCTATCAGAGCGCAGTCGCCGTCACCGTCAGCCAGATCTGCGAACGCTACCAGGTCCCGTTCGTTTCCGCCGACAATTCCTCGCCGAGCCTGCATCGCCGCGGCCTGAAATATTACTTCCGCGCCGCGCCGCATGACGAGATGTACTCGGCCGCGATGTTCGACTTCTTCGATGCCATGAAGAAGAAGGGCACCAAGATCGAGACGCTGTCGCTGTTCCACGAGGACACCATCTTCGGCACCGATTCCGGCAACGCCCAGGCCAAGATCGCCGGCGAACGCGCCTACAAGATCGTCACCGACATCAAGTACCGCGCCAACTCGCCCTCGCTCTCGGCCGAGGTGCAGCAGCTCAAGTCCGCGAATGCGGACGTGCTGATGCCATCGAGCTACACCACGGACGGCATTTTGCTGGTCAAGACCATGGCCGAGCTCGGTTACAAGCCGAACGCGATCGTGGCGCAGGACGCCGGATTCTCCGAGAAGGCGCTCTATGATGCCGTCGGCGACAAGCTCGAAGGCGTGATCTCGCGCGGCACCTTCTCGCTCGACCTCGCGCAGAAGCGCCCGATGGTCGGCAAGATCAACGACATGTTCAAGGCGCGGTCGGGCAAGGACTTCAACGACCTCACCTCGCGCCAGTTCATGGGCCTGATCATCCTCGCGGACGCCATCAGCCGCGCCAAGTCGACCGACGGCGAGAAGATCCGCGATGCGCTGGCGGCGACCGACATCCCGGGCGAGCAGACCATCATGCCCTGGAAGCGGGTCAAATTCGACGAGATGGGCCAGAACAACGACGCCGACCCGGTGCTGTTGCAATATGTCGGCGGCAAGTTCGTCACCATCTTCCCGCCGCAGGCCGCGATCGCCGAGGCGATCTGGCCGATGAAGTAAGATTGGGAACGCGGGAGCTCAGGTGCAGCTCCCGCCCTCATCCTGAGGAGCGGGCATAGCCCGCGTCTCGAAGGACGGGGCTGGCCATCCTTCGAGACGCGCCCTTCTGCGCGCTCCTCAGGGGCAGGATCTATTTTGGGGGACGACTTTTGACAGCCCAAGCCATTATCCAGAGTCTCGCGAGCGGCCTGCTCATGGGCCTGCTCTACGGACTGATCGCCGTCGGCCTTGCGCTGATCTTCGGCCTGATGGACGTCACGAACTTCGCCCATGGCGAGTTCCTGATGATCGCGATGTACCTGTCCTTCTTCCTGTTCGCGTTCTTCGCCATCGACCCCTTGCTGTCGGCGCCGCTGGTCGCTGCGGCGCTCTTCGTGTTCGGGGCGGTGATCTACTTACTCATTGTACGCTTCGCCATGCGGGCCAAGGCCAACGCCGGCATGGTGCAGATCTTCACCACCTTTGGCCTTGCCATCGTCATGCGCGGCCTCGCGCAGTTCTTCTTCACTCCGGATTATCGCAGCATTCCGCAGTCCTGGCTCGGCGGCAAAACCGTCTCGATTGCCGGCATCTTCCTGCCGGAGCCCCAGTTGGTAGGCGCGCTGGTCTCGATCGCGGCTTTTGCCGGCCTCTACTTCTTCATCCACCGCACCGATTTCGGCCGCGCGATCGAAGCCACCCGCGAAGATCCCGGCGCCGTCGCACTCGTCGGCATCGACAAGAACCGCGTGTTCGCGTTCGGCTGGGGCCTCGGCGCCGCGCTGGTGGGGCTTGCCGGCGCGATCATGGCGAGCTTCTTTTACATCTATCCCGACGTCGGCGCGTCCTTTGCCCTGATCGCCTACGTCACGGTGGCGCTCGGCGGCTTCGGCAGCGTGTTCGGCGCCTTCGCAGGCGGCATCATCGTCGGCCTCGTCGAAGCCACCACGGCCCTGGTGCTGCCGCCGTCGCTGAAATCGGTCGGCATCTACGCCGTCTATCTGCTGGTCGTCTTCATTCGGCCGCGCGGCCTGTTCGGATCGATGTGATGGACAAGGATTTTGCAACGCGGCGCCGCCGCGACCTCATCATCGCTGCGATGCTTGCCGCGATCGCCGCAGCGACGCCCTTGTTCGTGAAGGACGTCGTCGTCCAGAACATCCTGATCCTGACGCTGATGTATGCGGGACTGTCACAGAGCTGGAATATCCTGTCCGGCTATTGCGGGCAGATCTCGCTCGGGCACGCCTTGTATTTCGGCCTGGGTGCCTACACGACCGAACTGCTGTTCACCAAGTTCGGCGTGCTGCCCTGGTTCGGGATGCTGGCGGGTGGCGTCGTGTCGGCGCTGATCGCGATGGGGCTCGGTTATCCGTTCTTCCGCCTGCGTGGCCATTACTTCGTGATCGCCACCATCGTCATCGCCGAGATCGGGTTGCTGCTGTTCCACAACTGGGAATGGGCCGGTGCGGCGATGGGCATCACCATTCCGATCCGCGGCGACAGCTGGCTGAAATTCCAGTTCCTGCGCACCAAGCTGCCGTATTTCTATTTCGCGCTCGCACTGTGCTGCCTTGCCTGGTTCGTCACCTGGTGGCTGGAAAACTCCAAATGGGGATTCTGGTGGCGCGCGGTGAAGGACAATCCTGACGCGGCCGAGAGTCTCGGTGTCGACGTGTTCAATTCCAAGATGGGCGCGGCCGCCGTCTCTGCCTTCTTGGTCGCGGTGGGTGGCAGCTTCTACGCCCAGTTCGTCTCCTACATCGATCCCGAGAGCGTCATGGGCTTCCAGTTTTCGCTGCTGATGGCGCTGCCCGCCGTGCTCGGCGGCATCGGCACCCTGTGGGGGCCGGTGTTAGGGGCCGCCATTCTGATCCCGCTGACGGAACTGACGCGCTTCAAGTTCGGCGGCTCGGGGCGCGGTGTCGACCTCATCGTCTACGGCACGCTGATCGTCCTGATCTCGCTGGCCCTGCCACGAGGCCTGCTGAGCCTGTTTTCACGCCCTAAGAAGACGGGAGCCGCACGATGACGCCGCTTCTCGAAACCCGCGGGGTCTGGCAACGCTTCGGCGGCCTCGTCGCCAACAGCGACGTCTCGATTTCGGTCGGCCGCGGCGAGATCGTCGGCCTGATCGGTCCCAACGGTGCCGGCAAGTCGACGCTGTTCAACCTGATCGCCGGCGTGCTGCCGCCCACCCAAGGCTCGATTCTGTTCGATGGCGAGGACGTCACCCGCATGCCGGCGGCCCAGCGTTGCCAACGCGGCATCGGTCGTACCTTCCAGGTGGTCAAGAGCTTTGAGACCATGACCGTGATCGACAACGTCATCGTCGGTGCGCTCGTGCGCAACACGGTGATGCGTGAGGCCCGCCGCAAGGCGCATGAGGTGCTGGAGTTCACCGGCCTTGCGGCGCGCGCCGACGTGCTCGCAAGCGACCTCGTGCCGGCCGAGAAGCGCCGCCTCGAAGTCGCCCGTGCGCTCGCGACCGAGCCGAAGCTGTTGCTGCTCGACGAAGTCCTCACCGGCCTGACGCCGACCGAGGCGCAGACCGGTGTCGCACTTGTGCGCAAGGTGCGCGATGCCGGCATCACCGTGCTGATGGTCGAGCATGTCATGGAGATCGTGATGCCGCTGGTCGACCGCGCCATCGTGCTCGACCTCGGCAAGGTGCTGGTCGAGGGCAAACCCGCCGATGTCGTCCGCGATCCCAAGGTGATCAGCGCATATCTGGGAGATCGTCATGCTCAGCGTGCGTGAAGTCACGACCGCCTATCAGGGCCTGGTCGCGATCTCCGCGGTCTCGATCGAGGTCCAGAAGGGCGAGATCGTCTGCGTGGCCGGTGCCAACGGCGCGGGCAAGTCGACGCTGCTCAAATCCATCGCCGGTGCCGAGCGCCCGCGTTCGGGCACGGTGACGTTCGACGGCAAGCGCCTCGACGGCATGGCGCAGCATCACATCACAGCGACCGGCATCGCCTATGTCCCGGAGAACCGCCGCCTGTTTCCACGCCTGTCGGTGCGCGACAATCTCCGCCTCGGCAGCTACCTCTACCGAAGCGAGGCAAACCGCGAAGAGCCGCTCGATCTCGTCTTCAAGCTGTTCCCACGTCTCCAGGAACGTTTGGAGCAGCGCGCCGAGACGCTTTCTGGCGGCGAGCAGCAGATGCTCGCGATCGGCCGCGCGCTGATGACACGCCCGCGGCTGTTGATGCTGGACGAGCCGTCGCAGGGCATCATGCCGAAGCTCGTCGACGAGATCTTTCAAGCCGTAAAGCTCATCCGCGACTCCGGCATGACCGTGCTGATCGTCGAGCAGCGCATGGCCGAGTGCCTCGAGATCGCCGACCGCGCCTACATCCTGCAAACCGGCCGCGTGCTGATGCAGGGCGCAGCGAGCGAGATCAAGGGCAATCCGGATGTGCGCAAGGCGTATCTGGGGCTGTAGCTAGATTGCCACGGCATACTCTGCCGTCATCCTGAGGTGCGCGCCCTTCGCGCGCCTCGAAGGATGCGCTGCGAGCGTCCGTAGCCCATCCTTCGAGGCTTCACCTTGCGATGCAATTGCATCGCAAGGCTCGCACCTCAGGATGACGCCGGTGCATGTGGCGCTAATGCCCGTGCCCGTGTTCCGGCAGCGCGACCCCGAACACCTTCACCAGATCCTGCACCTGCTCCGGCGACAGATAGCGCGGGTTCATCCCGCGCAGCAGCAGGTACAGCTTCGCCGTCTCCTCCAGCTCTTCGGTCGCGAACACCGCGGCTTCCAGCGTGTCGCCGGCGACGACAGGACCGTGATTGGCGAGCAGCACCGATGAATATTTTCCTGCCAGTCCCTTGATCGCGTCCGCGACCGCGGGATCGCCGGGGCGATAATAGGGCACGAGCGCAGTGGCGCCGCATTTCATCAGGTAATAGGCCGTCATCGGCGGCAGCGCGGCGCGCGGGTCGATCTCGGGCAGCATCGAGAGCGCGACCGAATGCGTGGAGTGGAGATGCACGATTGCGCGCGCGCTGCCGCGCGTGTCGTAGAGCGCATTGTGCAGCGGAACTTCCTTGGTCGGCGCATCGCCCGAGACCAGCCGGCCCTGATCGTCCAGCCGCGACAGCTTTGCGGGATCGAGGAAGCCGAGCGAGGCATTGGTCGGCGTCACCAGCCAGCCGCCGCCATCCAGCCTGACGCTGATATTGCCGGAGGAGCCTGGCGTCAGCCCGCGCTCGAACAGGGACCGTCCGAAGCGGCAAACGTCCTCGCGCAGCCGGGTCTCGTTGCTGTTTTCAGTCCTCATGGCCGTCATGTCCGCTTGTCTCACGCTTTGGCAGCGCGGCCAAGCCGTGTTATCGGTTCGCCGAGCCGCCGCGAAGGCCGGCCGTCCGGGAAACGTCGCAAGGGTCAGTTGCATATGTCCGCCTCCACGTCTCAAAAACAGCACATCGCCATCGTCGGCCTCGGCTCGATGGGATACGGCATGGCGACCTCGCTGAAGCGTGCCGGCCATAACGTCACCGGCTGCGATGTTTCGGCTGACGCAGTGGCGCGGTTCGTGAAGGATGGCGGCGCGGGCGCCAAGACGCCGGCCGAGGCGGCCAAGGAGGCCGATATCGTCGTCAGCGTCGTCGTCAACGCCGCGCAGACCGAGACGATCCTGTTCGGCAAGGATGGTGCCGCCGAGACCATGCCGAAGGACAGCGTCTTCATATCCTCGGCGACCATGGATCCGGATGTGGCGCGGCGCCTCGCCAAGCAGCTGGAGGCGACAGGCCGGCATTATCTGGATGCGCCGATCTCCGGTGGGGCGCAGCGCGCCGCACAGGGAGAGCTGACGATTCTCGCCTCCGGCAGTCCCGCCGCGTTTGTGAAAGCGCGCCCCGCCCTCGACGCCATGGCCGCAAAGCTCTACGAGCTCGGAGATGCCGCCGGGCAGGGCGCGGCATTCAAGATGATCAATCAGTTGCTCGCCGGCGTGCACATCGCCGCCGCCAGCGAAGCCATGGCATTCGCGGCCAAGCAGGGCCTCGACATCCGCAAGGTCTACGAGGTGATCACGGCCTCCGCCGGCAATTCCTGGATGTTCGAGAACCGCATGCCTCACGTGCTCGACGGTGATTACACGCCGCGCAGCGCAGTCGAAATCTTCGTCAAGGATCTCGGCATCATCCAGGACATGGCGCGCAGTGCCCGATTCCCCGTGCCGGTCTCGGCCGCAGCGCTCCAGATGTTCCTGATGACCTCGGCCGCCGGCATGGGCCGCGACGATGATGCGTCGGTGGCGCGGATGTATGCGCAGGTCACCGGCGTCAAGCTGCCCGGCGACAAGTAAGGGGAACTCCGATGCCGCGTTTTGCCGCCAATCTCTCGATGATGTTCACCGAGGTGCCGTTCCTCGATCGCTTCGATGCCGCCGCGCAGGCCGGTTTCACCGCGGTCGAGTTTCTTTTTCCCTACGATCATCCGGCGGCGGCGGTCGGCGAGCGGCTCGAGCGCAACGGGCTGACCCAGGCGCTGTTCAACCTGCCGCCGGGCGACTGGAATGCCGGCGAGAAGGGCTTCGCCGCGCTCCCCTCGCGCTTCTCCGATCTCAAGGCGAGCCTGGAGACCGCGCTGCCTTATGCGAAGGCGACCGGCGTCAAGCGCCTGCATTTGATGGCCGGCATCGCCAACCGCGGTGAGCGTGTCGCGATCGAGGCCTTCTACAAATCGGTCGCGTGGGCCGCCGAATTCTTCGCCCCCCACGGCATCGACATCGTGATCGAGCCGATCAACGCCCGCAACGTGCCCGGCTACTTCCTGAACGATTTCGGTTTCGCGCGCGACCTGATCCAGGAACTGCGGCTTGCGAACCTGAAACTCCAGTTCGACATTTATCACTGCCAGATCATCCATGGCGACGTCACCATGCGTCTTCGCGAGATGATGCCGGTCATCGGCCACATCCAGATCGCCAGCATTCCCTCGCGCAACGAGCCCGACGGCGAGGAGTTGAACTACCCTTTCCTGTTCACTGAGCTCGACCGCCTCGGCTATACCGGCTTCGTCGGCTGCGAATACAACCCGCGCGGCAAGACCACCGACGGCCTTGCCTGGTTCAAGCCTTACGCAGGAGTGAAGCCGTGACACTTGCGTTGGGCTGCATCGCCGACGATTACACCGGCGCGTCCGATCTCGCCAACACGCTGACGCGCGCGGGCCTGCGCACCGTGCAGACCATCGGCGTGCCGGCGGACGATCTGTCATTGCCCGAGGTCGACGCCGTCGTGGTGTCGCTGAAGAGCCGCTCGATCGAGGCCGGCCTTGCCGTCACGCGTTCGCGCGCGGCAGACAAATGGCTGCGCAGCCGTGGCGCGCGCCATGTCCTGTTCAAGATCTGCTCGACTTTCGATTCCACCGACGCCGGCAATATCGGCCCCGTGATGGACGCGCTGCGCGCCGATTGCGGCGAGGCGAACGTGCTGGTGACGCCCGCATTCCCCGAGACCGGTCGCACCGTGTACCAGGGCAATTTGTTCGTCGGCGCCGTCCCGCTCAACGAGAGCCCGCTGAAGGACCATCCGCTCAACCCGATGCGGGACTCCAATCTGGTGCGCGTGCTGGCGCGCCAGAGCAAGACGCAGATCGGCCTCGTCGACCTCGCCGCCGTCACGCGCGGCGCCGATGCGGTGCGAGCGCGGCTGGCGGAGCTTGCGGGCAAGGGCATCGGCGCGGCCATCATCGACGCCGTGTTCGACCGCGACCTCGAAACCATCGGCTTCGTGGCCGGCGAACATCGCTTGTCGGTCGGTGCGTCCGGCATCGGCCTCGGCCTCGCGCGGGCGCTGGTGTCGACCGGAAAGGTCAAGCCCGCCGCCGCGAGCAGCGAGTCCGGAGCTACCGTCGGCGGGCCAGCAGCATGTCTTGCCGGAAGCTGTTCGCAGGCGACGCTTCAGCAGATCGCCAATGCCGAACGTGTCATGCCGGTGTTACATCTCGACCCGGAGCAGGTCGTTGCAGGTACTGGCGAAGCGCAGCGCGCGCTCGCCTGGGCCCGGCCTCGGCTGGCGGATGGTCCCGTTCTGATCGCCTCGAGCGCGACACCGGAAGCCGTTGCCGCCGTTCAGGCGCGCCACGGCCGCGACGCCGCCGGGCATGCCATCGAGCAGGCCATGGCCGACATTGCCGAAGGCCTGGTCCAGGCGGGCGTTCGGCGCCTGATCGTTGCCGGTGGTGAAACCTCGGGCGCCGTGGTCGACCGGCTGAAGATTCCCGGATTTCTCGTAGGAGTAGAAATTGCGGCGGGCGTCCCGGTGCTGCGCGCGGTCGGTGCGGAGGCGGGCCAGATGTTGCTTGCGCTGAAGTCGGGAAATTTCGGCGGCGCTGAGTTCTTCTCCGATGCGCTTGGGCTCATGCGCTGAGCGCAGGGCATTCTTAGGCCCCCATTCATTTCTTTCTGGCTTCCGTACTCGTACGGAGTCGTAGTTAACGTCTGCTCAGGTGCTCTGGTGTGGGATGTCGGCGCTGCTCCCTTTGATTGATTCGTAATTCCCGGACGCGCGCCGGCTCCAGCACAAAGAGACCCGATAATGCTCGCCAATATCTCCATTCGCGCCAAGATCATCAGCGTCGTGGCGTTCCTGCTGGTCGCGATGACCGGCATGGGCCTGCTCGCCATCACGAAGATGCGGTCGATGAACGCGAACACCGTCGACATCACCACGAACTGGATGCCCAGCGTGCGGGTGATCGGGGATCTGCGCGCCAGCGTTATCACGTATCGCAACGTGGTTCGTCAGCATATGCTGGCCCCGACCCTGGAGGACAAGCTCGCGACGGAGAAGACCGCCGCCACCGTGATAGAGGCGCTCGCCAAAGTGCGGGCCAGGTACGAACCGATGATCACCTCTGCGGAAGAGCGGGCACTCTACGGCCAATGGTCCAAGCTCTGGGACGATTACAAGAAGGGCACCGAAGAGGTCATGGCGCTGTCGCGCAAGGAGGCCGGCAAGGTGCCGCAAGAGGCGCAGGAGCTCAACAGCAAGACGGTCAACAAGATCGGTCTTCAGGCCGATGAGATCCTGAACAAGGACATCGAGCTCAACACCAAGGGCGGCGAACAGGCCGCTCTGGATGCTGCCGACAGCTACGCCTATGCCTTCATGCTGGTGTCGGTCATTCTCGGCGTCGCCGTCGTGATCGGCATTGGTCTCAGCCTCTATCTCGTCCGCGACGTCTCGAGCGGCATCAATTCCATCACCGAGCCGATGCAGGCGCTGGGCCGGGGCGACCTTTCGGCCGAAGTCCCGCATCGCGGCGAGAAGACGGAGATCGGCGCCATGGCCGACGTGCTCCAGATCTTCAAGGAGGCGCTGATCGCGAAGAAGGCGGCGGACGAGGCTGCGGCCGCGGATGCCGAAGCCAAGATCGAGCGCGGCCGCCGGGTCGACGACATCACTCGCGAATTCGAGACGATGATCGGTGAGATCGTCCAGACCGTGTCGTCGGCCTCGACCCAGCTGGAGGCCTCCGCCTCGACGCTGACCTCGACGGCCGACCGCTCCCAGAGGCTGGCGACCACCGTTGCCGGAGCCTCGGAGGAAGCCTCGACCAACGTGCAATCGGTGGCGTCGGCGACCGAGGAGATGGCCTCGTCGGTGGGCGAGATCAGCCGTCAGGTGCAGGAATCGGCGCGGATGGCGGGCGATGCCGTCGGCCAGGCGCGCGCCACCACCGAGCGCGTCAGCGAGCTGTCCAAGGCGGCTGCCCGGATCGGCGACGTCGTCGAGCTGATCAATACCATTGCCGGCCAGACCAACCTTCTGGCGCTGAACGCGACCATCGAAGCCGCACGTGCCGGTGAAGCCGGCCGCGGCTTTGCGGTGGTGGCCTCCGAGGTCAAGGCGCTCGCCGAGCAGACAGCGAAGGCGACCGGCGAGATCGGGCAGCAGATCTCCGGCATCCAGGCGGCGACCAACGACTCGGTTGGTGCCATCAAGGAGATCTCCTCGACCATCGAACGCCTGTCGGAGATCTCCTCGGCGATCGCGGCCGCGGTGGAAGAGCAGGGTGCGGCGACACAGGAGATCGCCCGCAACGTCCAGCAGGCGGCGCATGGAACCCAGCAGGTCTCTTCCAACATCACCGACGTGCAGCGCGGCGCGACCGAAACAGGCACCGCCTCTTCGCAGGTGCTGTCGGCGGCGCAGATGCTGTCCAACGACTCCGGCCGATTGAAGAACGAGGTCAGCAAGTTCCTGACCAACGTCCGCGCGGCGTAGAACGTCCGCGCGGCGCAGATCCTCGTCCGATCAAAACACGAGCGGCGCCAAAAGCGCCGCTCGTCTCGTTCTTGCCGGCTGGCATGGCGCCGCCCGCAGTTGGCGTGTTCAGGACTCGCCCGTAATCCTACGGGCGAGTCGTTTCATCGATGGTTAAATCGGATTTACTAAAGTTGGGAGAGAGCCTGGTGCGTGGCAGGGCTCGTATTGAAATAATTTCATCCTGAATGCGGTCTTTGGAGCCCCGATGCGCAAGAATCTTCCTGTTACCGATGTCGAGTATCCGGTTAGCGACGAGACGCTGATCGTCTCGCGGACCGATCTGAAGGGCAAGCTCAGCTACTTCAACGAGGACTTCATCGCCGCCGCCGGCTTCACGTCGGCGGAACTCATGGGCCAGCCGCACAATATCGTTCGTCACCCCGACATGCCGCCCGAGGCGTTCGACAACCTCTGGGACACGCTGAAGGCGGGCAAACCCTGGCTCGGCGCGGTGAAGAACCGCCGCAAGAACGGCGACTTCTACTGGGTGCTCGCGACGGCCTCTCCGATCCGCGAGAACGGTCAGGTCAAGGGTTACACCTCGATCCGTACAAGACTGCCGGCCGACCAGCGCAAGCTCGCCGAACAGGTCTACGCTGCGATCCGCGAGAAGAAGCCGCATGGCTATCGCATCGACGCCGGCATCATTCGCCGCCGCTCGTGGCTCGACCGGTTCAGCGTCTTCACCGGCACGCTGAAGGCGAGACTCGTCACGACGATGGCACTCCAGCTGCTGTTCATGCTTGCGCTCGGCATCGGCGGTGCGACGCTCTCTACCAGCGGCTCGGCCGGCCTGATCCTGTCGCTGCTGGCCGTCGTCGGCGCCGCCGTCGTCAGCTTCGCCGGCTTTGCCACGATGCGCGCGATCCAGGGACCAATGCAGCATCTCAACGAGACCCTGGTCAACCTGGTGCAGGACAAGCTCGACAACCGCATCGTGATCGAGCGTGACGACGAGATCGGTGAGGCCCTGCGCAACCTCCAGACCGTGCAGACCATCATCCGCTTCAGCCGCGACGAGGTGCAGGCGGTGCAGCGCCGTGCCGAGACGCAGCGCAAAGCCGATATGACCAAACTCGCGGACGGATTCGAGGCCGCGATCGGAGAGATCGTCGAGACTGTCTCGTCGGCCGCGACCGAGCTCGAGGCGTCGGCCTCGACGCTGTCCTCGACCGCGGGCCGGGCGCAGGAGCTGGCTACAGTGGTCGCATCCGGCTCGGAAGCAGCATCCACCAATGTCCACTCGGTGGCGTCGGCCGCCGAAGAGATGTCGTCCTCGGTGCGCGAGATCGGCCGTCAGGTGCAGGACTCCTCCCGGATCGCGAGCGAGGCGGTCAGCCAGGCCCATGCCACCACCGAACGTGTCAGCGAATTGTCGCGGGCCGCATCCCGGATCGGCGACGTCGTCGAGCTCATCAATGCGATCGCCGGCCAGACCAATCTGCTGGCGCTCAACGCCACGATCGAGGCGGCACGAGCGGGCGAGGCCGGCCGCGGCTTCGCCGTCGTGGCCTCCGAGGTCAAGGCGCTCGCCGAGCAGACGGCCAAGGCCACCGGCGAGATCGGCCAGCAGGTCGGCGGCATTCAGGCGGCGACGCAGGATTCAGTCAGCGCCATCGGCGAGATCAGCGGCACCATCGCGCGTCTGTCGGAAATCGCCGCGGCGATTGCGGCGGCCGTGGAGCAGCAGGGCGCGGCAACCCGGGAAATCGCCCGCAACGTTCAGCAGGCCGCCCAGGGCACCCAGCAGGTCTCGTCCAACGTCGGCGACGTCCAGCGCGGCGCGTCCGAAACCGGCTCGGCGTCCTCGCAGGTGCTGTCCGCGGCGCAGATGCTGTCGCGCGATTCCAACCGCCTCAAGCTCGAGGTCGGCAAGTTCCTCAATTCGGTCCGTGCCGCGTGAGGCATGCGGCCGCATGGCTGCGATGTAGATTTCGCAGTGCGGTAGCAAGGAAGTGAAGGCGGAAAGTCTGCCGGAGGTTAGCGTTTCCGGTGGTGCTCAGGTAAAGGGGAACGGGGATCGCCCGGGGGGCGGATTCCACATTCTCGTTTGACCTGGAATTGCCTGGCGCATGATTGCACTGGTCCGTATCGCCCTGAGCCGGCCCTATACTTTCGTCGTGCTCGCGCTTCTGCTGCTGATCATCGGACCGCTCGCGGCGCTGCGGACGCCGACCGACATCTTCCCGGACATTCGCATTCCCGTGATCGGCGTGGTCTGGCAGTACACCGGCCTCCCGCCCGACCAGATGTCCGGCCGCATCACGACGCCGTTCCAGCGTGCTCTGACGACGACGGTCAACGACATCGAGCACATTGCAGCCAATTCGTACAACGGCTTTGGCATCATCAAGATCTTCTTTCAGCCGAACGTCGACATCCGCACCGCCAACGCCCAGGTCACTGCGATCTCGCAGACGCTGCTGAAGCAGATGCCGCCGGGTGCGACGCCGCCCTTGATCCTGAACTATTCGGCTTCCACCGTGCCCATCATTCAAGTCGCGCTGTCAGGCGAGGGGCTCACCGAACAGAATCTCGCCGATATCGGCATCAACCAGCTGCGCACGCCCCTGGTCACCGTGCCCGGTGCGGCGATCCCGTACCCCTTCGGTGGCAAGCAGCGTCAGGTCCAGATCGACCTCGATCCCACTGCGCTCCAGGCCCGCGGCCTCTCGGGCCAGGACGTCGCCAATGCGCTGGCCGCCCAGAACCTGATCACACCGGTCGGCACCCAGAAGATCGGTCAGTTCGAGTACAACATCCAGCTCAATAACTCGCCGCTCCGGATCGACGAGCTCGGCGATCTGCCGATCAAGACCTTCAATGGCGCCATGGTCTATGTGCGCGACGTCGCGACCGTCCGCGACGGCAATCCGCCGCAGACCAACATTGTCCACGTCGACGGCAACCGCTCGGTGCTGATGATGGTGCTGAAAGCGGGCGCGACCTCGACGCTCGACATCATCGCCGGCATCAAGCAGAAGGTCATCGACGTCAAGGATCAGATGCCTGACGCGCTGAAGATCGGCTTCATCGGCGACCAGTCGGTGTTCGTCCGCGGCGCAATCCAGGGTGTCGCCTTCGAAGGCGTGATCGCGGCGCTGCTCACCAGTGTCATGATCCTGCTGTTCCTCGGCAGCTGGCGCTCGACCATCATCATCGCGGTGTCGATCCCGCTGTCGGTGCTGGGCGCCATCATCATGCTGTCGGCGATCGGCGAGACGCTGAACATCATGACGCTCGGCGGGCTTGCGCTCGCGGTCGGCATCCTCGTCGACGACGCCACGGTGACGATCGAGAACATCAACTACCATCTGGAGCAGGGCAAGCCGGTCGAGCAATCGATTCTCGACGGAGCCAACCAGATCGTGACGCCGGCCTTCGTGTCGCTGCTCTGCATCTGCATCGTGTTCGTGCCGATGTTCTTCCTGACCGGCGTCGCGCGCTTCCTGTTCGTGCCGATGGCGGAAGCCGTGATGTTCGCGATGATCTGGTCGTTCATCCTGTCGCGCACGCTGGTGCCGACCATGGCGAACTATCTGCTCAAGGCGCACGTCCATCACGAAGGCGGGCCGCCGAAATCGCGCAATCCCTTCGTCTGGTTTCAGCGCGGCTTCGAGGCGCGGTTCGAGCGTATCCGCGGCGGCTACCATAACTTCCTCGGACTTGCGCTGGCGCATCGCGCGGTGTTCGTGATCGGCTTCCTCTGCGTCGTCGGCGCGTCCTTCGCGCTGGTGCCGTTTCTCGGGCGCAATTTCTTTCCGGCGGTCGATGCCGGCAACATCCTGATGCATGTCCGCACGCAAGTAGGCACCCGCGTCGAGGAGACCGCCAACCAGCTCGCGGACATCCAGAAGGCGGTGCGCAAGCTGATCCCGGGTGAGATCGAAACCATGACCGACAATATCGGCATGCCGATCTCCGGCATCAACATGACCTACAACAATACCGGCGTGATCGGCCCGCAGGACGGCGACATCCAGATCAAGCTGAAGGAGGGCCACAAGCCGACAGAGGAGCACGTCAGGGTGCTCCGTGAGCAGCTGCCGCGCCTGTTTCCCGGGGTCAGCTTCGCGTTCCTGCCGGCCGACATCGTCAGCCAGATCCTGAACTTCGGCGCGCCGGCGCCGATCGACCTGCAAATCCGCGGCGCCAATCTCAGCGCCAACTTCGCCTACGCCAACAGCCTGCTGGCGAAGGTCCGCAAGATTCCCGGCGTTGCCGATGCGCGTATCCAGCAATCGCCGAACAACCCGACCTTCAACATCGACGTCGACCGTACCCGCGCGCAATATGTCGGCCTGACCGAGCGCGACGTCACCAACAGCCTCGTGGTCAATCTCGCCGGATCCTCGCAGGTGGCGCCGACCTACTACCTCAACCCTGATAACGGCGTGTCCTACTCGATCGTGATGCAGACACCGCAATACCATATCGATTCGCTCAGCGCGCTGCAGACGCTGCCGATCACCGCGGCCGGCAATTCGCAGTCGCCAATCCTCGGCGGCATCGCCGAGATCAAGCGCTCGACCTCGAGCGCGGTGGTGTCGCAATACGACATCCAGTCGATGGTGCAGATTTTTGCCACGACCACAGGCCGCGATCTCGGCGCTGTCGCCGCCGACATCCGTCAGCTGATAGCCAACACCGCCAAGGAGGTGCCGAAGGGGTCTTCCGTGGTGCTGCTCGGCCAAGTGCAGACCATGAACAGTGCCTTCACCGGCCTGCTGTTCGGCCTGCTGGGTGCCGTCGTGCTGATCTACTTCCTGATCGTTGTGAACTTCCAGTCCTGGTCCGATCCGTTCGTGATCATCACCGCTTTGCCGGCCGCGCTCGCCGGCATCGTCTGGATGCTGTTCATGACTGAGACGACGCTGTCAGTACCCGCGCTCACTGGCGCCATCATGTGCATGGGCGTTGCCACCGCAAACAGCGTGCTCGTGATCTCCTTCGCCCGCGAGCGATACGAGGAACTCGGCGATCCCATCGCGGCCGCGCTCGAAGCCGGCTTCGTCCGGTTCCGTCCCGTGTTGATGACCGCGCTCGCCATGATCATCGGCATGGCGCCGATGGCCCTGGGGCTCGGCGAGGGCGGCGAGCAGAATGCGCCGCTCGGCCGCGCCGTGATCGGCGGCCTGATCTTTGCAACCTTCGCCACGCTGATGTTCGTTCCCGTGGTGTTCAGCATGGTACACAAGAAACAAGGCGCCAAAGCCGCCGCCCCATCGGAGACCGCGCATGTCGCCCACTGAACCCCGCTCCCCGGTGTCGCACCGGAAACTGGGCATCTTCGGCGTGGTGGCGCTGATTGCGGCAGGCCTTGTGGTCGGCACCGGCATCCGCGCCCGCGAGGAGCAGGGCACCAAGCTGAAGGAATGGACCGACGATCAGGCCATTCCCAGCGTCGCGGTAACCCAGCCCAACGCCAAGGCGCTCCACGCCACCCTCGATCTGCCGGGCCGGCTGGAGGCCTATTATCGCGCCCCGATCTTCGCGCGCGTGTCGGGTTACCTGAAGAGCTGGAACGCAGACATCGGCGCCCGCGTCAAGGCAGGGCAGGTGATCGCCGAGATCGAGGCGCCGGACCTCGATCAGCAACTCTTGCAGGCCCGCGCCGACCTCGCCAGCCAGCAGGCCAGCGCCCGGCTGTCGGAAGCGACGCTGAACCGGCGTAAGACGCTCGTCGCCTCGAACTTCGTCTCGGCGCAGGAGATCGACGAGCGCACCGCCGATCTTTCCAACAAGAACGCTGCTGTGAATTCGGGCAAGGCCAATGTCGAGCGGCTGGAAGCACTGGCCGGCTACAAGAAGATCACCGCACCATTCGATGGCGTCGTGACCGCGCGCGATACCGACGTCGGCGCGCTGATCAATGCTGGTGGCGGCTCGGGCCCGGCGATGTTCGTGATCTCCGATATCACCAAGCTGCGCGTCTACGTTAATGTTCCCCAGAACTATGTCCCGGCGATCAAGATCGGCGCCAAGGCCACCATCACGTTGCCCGAATACCCGAACCGGACCTTTCAGGCGACCGTGGAAGCTTCCTCGCAGGCCGTCGACGTCGCCTCCGGCACCACGCGCATGCAGCTCGGGCTCGACAATTCGTCAGGCGAGCTGATGCCCGGCGGCTATGCCAGCGTGAAGTTGAATCTCCAGCGCGACTCTGCGCCGCTCAGCATCCCCGCTAGCGCGCTGATCTTCAACAGCAACGGCCTGCGTGTCGCAACCGTCGGCCCGGACGACAGAGTGCTGTTCAAGCCCGTGACGATCGCCCGCGATCTCGGCCGCGAGATCGAGCTGGCCTCGGGCATCGCCGCGGACGATCGCGTCATCACAGCGCCGCCGGACGGCCTCTCCAACGGGGACGCAGTGCGCGTGGTTGGCGCCAAGGCCAAGCCAGCGACCGCGTCGGAGAAGCAGCCGACGAAGGGGTGAGGGGTCTCGTGCCCCGGACGCAGCGCAGCACGAAGTGATGCGCTGCAGAGCCGGGGCCCGGTTTGTTTCACAGAGTTCAATGCGGCCTTCTGGGTCCCGGCGCTGCGGAGCGGCACTTCGCGCCGCACCGCGTCCGGGACACGAGCGCGAGCTACGCCATCCGCCACTCGGGCACGCCATCCGCCGCCATTGCGATTTCTCCTGTCGACCCCACCGGCGTCCGATCCATATTCAGCAGATGCGCCAGCGTCGCGCCATCGCTCGCCGGGATCCGCGCGAGCGTGCGTCGGTCGTCTTCTGTCCGCAGCATCGCCACGCCGTGCTCGGCATCGCCACCACGGCCATAGAGCACCGTGAAACTCTCGACCTTGCCTCTGCCCGAAGCCTCCGCGACGAACTCCGGCACCGCGCGCTTGTTGCGGTCCGCCTCGCCTTGCACGCTGGTCTCCTGCGCCAGCGCTTCACGCGACGCCGTCTTCGACAGCACAAGCGCGTGATGCTTGGTGACGAAGCCGCCCTGGCCGTAGAGCAGGCCGAGTCTGGCGCCGTCGCGCACACGCCGCACCATCGCGCAGGCGGCATGCGTCATGTAGGTGTTGAGCGGCGCGCCGAAAAAGGTGAGGCCGCCCGTCACCGTCGGCTGCACGTCGGCGCCAAGCCCGAGCGTCCGCCGCGCCATCTTGGGCACACAGGGGAAGCAGCTGTAGAGCTCGATCGCGTCGAACCTCTTGCCGTCGCCGCCGGCGAGATCCATCACGGACTTCAGAACCGCATTCTGCGGATGGCTTTCGTAGAACTGGTCGCGCAAGAGATAGTCGCGCGGCTCCTCAGCCGAGGCACCACCGAGCGGATAGACTAATTTGTCCTCCGCAATGCCCGCCGCACGCGCCTTGGCGAGGCTGGTGAGCAGCAGCGCGCCGCCCATGTTGACGCTGGGGTTGGCGACCATCAGCTTGTTGTAGGGCCAGGCGATCAAACGATTGTCCGCGGTCGGCGTCGTGATCTCTTCAGGCGCATAGCGCCGCTTCAGCCAGGCATTGGGATTTTGCGCGGCGGCCACCGAATAGCGTGACCACAGCGTGCCGGATTCGGTCATCGCCTCGCGCGGCGTCTGGCCCCAATGGGCGGAGGAGGCGGCCTCATAGAAGGGATAGACGGTGACGGGGCGAAACACGCCGAGCTTCACCGCCAGCGGCTTCTGAAACGCCGCCCCGCGCTTGGGCTCCTCGACGTCATGGGCGAATGGGGTCCATGGCAGCTTGACGCCCGCACGCTCCGCCTTGGTCGCGGTCGACTGCGCCTCGGCGCCACAGACTGCGGCCACGGTGCATTCGCCGCGCGCAATGCGCTTGGCTGCTTCGTGGATGTAGCGGATTGGACTCTCGCCGCCGACGGGGCCGTAATAGCAATGTGCGGGCGAGATGCCGAGCCGCTGCGCCAGCAGCTGCTCCGGATCGCGATAGCGCCAACTCAGGAAGTTGACGACGTCGAGCGATTGCACCTGGCAGAGCAGTTTTGCGCCGGCGTCAGCCTCGGCGCGCCGCAGCGCCTGTTCGAGCAGATCGAGCGGCTCGAGGCCCTCGGTGATCTCCTTCGGACGGTCGACGATCTCGCCGACGCCGACGATGACGGGGATGCGGTCTTCTTGGGTATTGGTCATTTCTTCTTTGCTTCACGTTTTCAGATTTCGAGCACGCTGGCCGCGACTCACTCCGCCACCAGCGCATTCATGTGCTCGATGGCTTCGGCGAAATCTTCCTTGAACTCCTGCACCACGGCGCCGGCGGACTTCACGCTGTCGATCAGGCCGACGCCCTGGCCGACGAAATAGCTGACGAGATCGCGCGCGCTCGCGTTGCCGCTCGCGGCAGCCCGGTCGATCGAGTTGAAGGCATCGCGGCTGATGATGCTCTGCAGCGGCATCGGCAGCGCGCCCGGGCTGTCCGGCGCGCGATCCCAGGCATCGGTCCAGACCGAGCGAAGCTGCCGCGCCGGCTTCCCCGTGCGCCCCTTCGATCGCACGGCGTCGCGCGAGGACGCCGCGATCATCTTCTCGCGAAAGATCTCGGTGGTCTCGGCCTCCACCGTCGCAAGCCACACCGAGCCGGTCCAGGCGCCGGCCGCGCCCATCGCCATGCAGGCCGCCATCTGACGACCGGTCATGATGCCGCCGGCCGCCAGCACCGGCACGTCGCGGATGTTCTTGATCGCCTTGATCACCTCGGGCACCAGCACCATGGTCGAGACCTCGCCGCAATGGCCGCCGGCCTCGGTGCCCTGCACCACGAGGATGTCGACACCGGCCGCGACCTGGCGCAGCGCGTGCTCCTTGGCGCCGACGAGCGCTGCGACCGGCACACCGTTTTTCTTGCCCATCTCGATCATTGCCTTCGGCGGCACGCCGAGCGCATTGGCGATCAGTCGGATCGGATGATTGAACGCGACCTCGAGCAGCTCGAGCGCCGTCTTCCCGTCGAAGGGCTGCGGCTGGTTGGCGTCCACTTCAGTCGTGGTCAGCTCGATGTCGTACTTCCTCAGGAGATCGCGCGTGTAGCTGCGGTGCTCCTGCGGCACGCGCGCTTCGAGGCTCTTCCAGGTGACGTCCTTCTCGCCCGCGGTCGAGATGTTCTCGGGAATCAGCACGTCGATGCCGTAGGGCTTGCCGTCGACGTGATCGTCGATCCATTTCAGCTCGCGTTCGAGCGTATCAGGTGTGTGCACCGTGGCACCCAGCACGCCGAAGCCGCCGGCCCGGCTGACGGCGGCGACGACGTCGCGGCAATGGCTGAAAGCCAGTAGCGGGAACTCGATGCCCAGCATGTCGCAGATCGGCGATTTCATAGCTCCCTCCCGGCGGCCTGCGCGTTCTCGCTGCTTTCGTCGCGAAGCAAGCTGACGCGACCCGATCGATGACATGCCGGATTCGGCGAGGCATCTTGTGTGTAGGCGTCGGCTCCATCCGCAGGCCGCGCCGTCTTGCAGGCGCCCCGGATTGACAGCGGGGAAGGGGTGCCATGACAAAACGTGAAGCAGCCTCGCCCGGCAATGCGTTGCGGTGCCCTTGTCATTGGCCATTCCCGGGCTAATTAATGCAAGCGCATCTTTCCGCCGGAGCCCTCGCATGACCGACACCCCCGCCTATGTGCCGCCCAAGGTCTGGACCTGGAACAAGGAGAATGGCGGGCAGTTCGCCAGCATCAACCGCCCCATCGCCGGCCCGACCCACGACAAGGAACTGCCGGTCGGCAAGCATCCCCTCCAGCTCTATTCGCTGGCGACGCCGAACGGGGTGAAGGTCACGGTGATGCTGGAAGAGCTTCTGGCGCTCGGCCACAAGGGTGCCGAATACGACGCCTGGCTGATCAAGATCGGCAACGGCGATCAGTTCGGCAGCGGCTTCGTCGACATCAACCCGAACTCGAAGATTCCAGCGCTGATGGATCGCTCCGGTCCGGAGCCGATCCGGGTGTTCGAGTCCGGCTCGATCCTGTTCTACCTCGCCGAGAAATTCGGCGCCTTCCTGCCGGAGGACGTCAAGACCCGCACCGAGGCGATGTCCTGGCTGTTCTGGCAAATGGGCAGCGCGCCCTATCTCGGCGGCGGCTTCGGCCATTTCTACGCCTACGCGCCGACCAAGATCGAATACGCCATCGATCGCTTCGCGATGGAGACCAAGCGCCAACTCGACGTGCTCGACCGGCGCCTCGCGGACAACGAATATCTCGCAGGCAAGGAGTATACGATCGCCGACATGGCGGTGTGGCCGTGGTACGGCGCGCTTGCCAAGGGGCTGGTCTATGGCGCCGGCGAATTCCTCTCGGTGCAGGACTACAAGAACGTACAGCGCTGGACCGACCAGATCGCGCAGCGCCCCGCCGTGAAACGCGGCCGCATGGTCAACCGCGTCTCTGGCGATCCCGCCAGCCAGCTCCACGAGCGGCATGACGCGTCCGATTTCGAGACCAAGACCCAGGACAAGATCGCGCCCGCGACGTAGAGGCGTAGGGCGGATGAGCCGAAGGCGTAATCCGCCATCCCTTGGAGATTGCTCGGCGGATTGCGCTTCGCTCATCCGTCCTACGATCAATCCGGCAGCATCTCGCCAGAGCCGCCGAGATCCGCCGGCAAGTCAGCATATTTCGGCAGGCCGTCTCTGACCGAGACCATCTTGCTCGCGTAGTTCGCATGTAGCGTCGGCTGGTGCTGGTACCCCTTTAGCAGATTGGCGTACACGTCGGTCAGCCGCATCCGCGGATGCTCGGTCATGACGTGGCCGCCGCAGCGCCTGCAGAACTTTCGATAGGAATGCTCGGTCTTGTTGAATGTCCCGAGCTCTGCCTCGCCCTTGGTGATGCGCACACCGTCCGACTTCCAAAGGCTGAAAGCATTGATCGGCGCCGCCGACCAGGCCTGGCAGTCGGCACAATGGCAATATCCCGCAAACATCGGCTTGCCGCTCACTTCGACCTCGACCGCTCCGCAGAAGCAACCGGCGCGATAGCTCGCCTCAGGCTCGGCCTGCGCATCCCTCTCATCCGTCAAGAGATCGTTATAGCCGGGATTCTTGCGCATGAAGTTGTGGATGAAGTCGCACTCGACGGAGAGTTTGCGCCCCTGCGCCCGTACCGCATCCAGCGTGGCGCGGCCGAGCTTCGAGCCGATGCCGCGGCCGCCGAGCTCCGGCGGCACCTCGGTGTGCACCAGCGTGATCGCGCCCTCGGTCTTGCGGTAGGTGACGAAGCCGATCGTCCCGTCGACGTCGAGCTCGAACCGACCGCGTTCCTCGTTGTCGCGAAAAGTTTCGGGCATCATCTCGCCTCCCTGGTTCGACTATTTGGCCTTCACGCCTTCCGCCCCTGGAAACACCACGCGATCGTCGGTCCGGCAGTAGCGGTCGGCGAACATGCGGCCGATCGGGTGATAGCGGTCCATGTGCACGCGCATGGCCTCGTCGTCCCACAGCTCGTCGCGGATGTGGAAGTGGAGGCCTTCGCCCATGATCAGTTTGCGATCGTCATTGACGTCGATCAGCTTCCAGAGCTTGCACTCCATCGCCCAGGGCGTATCGGCCAGCCGGGGTACGGCAATTCGCTTGGACGGTGCGAGTTTCAGGCCGAGATAGTCGGGCTCGCCGATCTCAGCCGGAAAATCGCCGCTAGACTCGTGCATGGCGCGCGCCAGCGGCTCATCGGCGATATTGACCACGAATTCGCCAGTGCGCTGGATGTTGAGGAAGGTGTCCTTGTCCTGGCCGTCTGGCTTGCGGTTCACCGCGAACATGCAGAGCGGCGGATCCTCGCAGAAGGCGTTGAAGAAGCTGAAGGGCGCGGCGTTGACGACGCCGGTCGGGCCGATCGTGGTCACCCAGGCGATCGGCCGTGGCAGGATGAAAGAGGTCAGCACCTTGTAGCGCTCGCGAGGCGTGAGGTCGCTGGCGGCATATTCCATAGGGGCTCCTGGGCAAGTCGTCATTGCCGGGCTTGACCCGGCAATCCATCAATCCTGAAGAAATGCTTCCTTCGATGGATGCGCGGGTCAAGCCCGCGCATGACGAGTTGAGATCACGCCATGCTCAGTTCGTGGCGTCCGACCACCATCCAGTGCACCTCGTCCGGACCGTCGGCGAAGCGCAGATGGCGGACGTCCTGGTACATCTCGGCCAGCGGGGTCCAGTGCGAGATGCCGGTGGCGCCGTGCATCTGGATCGCCTGATCGATGATCTTGCAGGCGCGTTCGGGCACCATGGCCTTGACCATGGAGACCCAGACGCGAGCCTCCTTGTTGCCGAGCACGTCCATGGCCTTGGCGGCCTTCAGCACCATCAGCCGCATTGCCTCGATCTCGCATCGCGCCTGGGCGATGATCTGCATGTTGCCGCCGAGATGGGCAATCTTCTTGCCGAAGGCTTCGCGGGTGAGGCCACGCTGCACCATCAGGTCCAGCGCCTTCTCGGCCTTGCCGATGGTGCGCATGCAGTGATGGATGCGGCCGGGGCCGAGACGGAGCTGTGAGATCTCGAAGCCGCGGCCTTCACCGAGCAGGATGTTGTCCTTCGGGACCCTCACATTGTTGAAGCGCATGTGCATATGGCCGCGCGGGGCGTGGTCCTGGCCGAACACGTACATGGGGCCGAGCACCTCGACGCCGGGCGTATCGCGCGGCACCAGGATCTGCGACTGCTGCTTGCTCGGCGCCGCATCCGGATTGGTCTTCACCATCACGATGAGGATCTTGCAGCGGGGATCGCCGACGCCGGAGATGTAATATTTCTCGCCGTTGATGACCCACTCGTCGCCGACGAGCTTCGCCGTCGTCGAGATGTTCTTGGCGTCGGAGGAGGCGACATTCGGTTCGGTCATGACATAGGCCGAACGGATCTCGCCGTTGAGCAGCGGCTTCAGCCACTTCTCCTTCTGCTCCTTGGTGCCGACGCGCTCCAGCACCTCCATGTTGCCGGTGTCGGGTGCCGAGCAGTTCATGCTCTCCGAAGCCAGCGGGCTCTTGCCAAGCTCGGAAGCGATATAGGCGTAGTCGAGATTCTTCAGGCCCTGTCCGGTTTCGTCATCGGGCAGGAAGAAGTTCCAGAGGCCTTCCTGCTTGGCCTTGTTCTTGGCCTTCTCCAGCACCTCGAGCTGCTTCGGCGTGAAGCTCCAGCGATCTTCCTTGCCCTCGCCGGCCTTGGCGAACTCGATCGACATCGGCTCGACGGTGTCGCGGATGAATTTCTTGACGTGGTCATAGAGCGGTCGGACCTGGTCCGACATGCGCAGATCGTTGAGCTCGTCGCCGGGATTGAGGGTGTAGTTGGTGGTGCGGGGAATGTAGGTGTGTTTTGTCATTGTTCCTCCCGGGACGCTGAGATCGTTCTGGGAAGAATAGTCGCAGCGCGGCCAAAGTGCGAGCGTACATTTTTTCAAACGCAGCCATGCCATGCGATGGAATTTCGCGAGGGCGTTTGAAATGTTGTTTGAATGGAGTGTGGGGGCGGCTGCTCACTCTCCGCTGTCATCGCCCGGCGAAGACCGGGCGATCCAGTATTCCAGAGACGAAGTGATTGAGCCGAGACGCCGCGGCGTACTGGATTCCCCGCTTTCGCGGGGAATGACAGCGGCATGTGTGGTTCAGTTCGGCATCCGATGCATCGCACAGATCTTGTTGCCGTCGAGATCGCGCAGATAGGCCAGATAGAGCTTGCCGCCAGGGCCCTGCCGCACACCGGGCGGATCTTCGATCGATTTTGCGCCGGCCGCGACACCCGCTGCGTGCCAGGCATCGACCTGCTCCGGCGAGTTGGCAGCAAAGCCGATGGTGCCGCCGTTCGCGCAGGTCGCCGGTTCGCCGTTGATCGGCTTCGACACCGAGAACACGCCGGTCTTGGTGATGTAGAAGATGCGGTGGCCGTCCACCCTGGCTGGTCGCACTTCGAGCGTGCTCAGAAGGTTGTCGTAGAATGACTTGGCCTTGTCGAGATCGTTGGTGCCGATCATAACGTGCGAGAACATTTGCCCATTCCCTTCTGCGCTTGCAATACGAGGAGCCGGAGGGTGGGCAAAGCGCAGCGTGCCCACCACGACATTGGAAAATGCCTGTGGTGGGCGCGGCGCAAGGGCGCCTTTGTCCACCCTGCGAGGCATCAGAACGCGGTATAGCCGCCGTCGATCACGAACGTGTCGGCCGTGTGATACGACGACGCCTTGCTCATCAGATAGACGGCGATGCCGCCGAAATCGCTTGGCTCGCCGAAGCGCCGCAC
Organism: Bradyrhizobium sp. NDS-1; assembly: GCF_032918005.1. Taxonomy (NCBI): domain Bacteria; kingdom Pseudomonadati; phylum Pseudomonadota; class Alphaproteobacteria; order Hyphomicrobiales; family Nitrobacteraceae; genus Bradyrhizobium; species Bradyrhizobium sp. NDS-1. The sequence goes on along the minus strand of NZ_CP136628.1, from coordinate 5,703,858 downwards.
CGGAATCCGCGGCATCACGTTGGCGACGAACTTGTCGTTCGCCATGAGACCGGACGTCATGTCGCTCTTGATCCAGCCGGGCAGGATCGCGTTCGCGGTGACGCCGTGGCGCGCCAGTTCGACGCCGAGCGCGCGCACCAGCGCATTGATAGCGGCCTTGGTCGCCGCATAATGCTCGTTGCGCGCGGTGCCGAAGATCGAGGCCAGACTCGAGGTCGCCACCAGCCGGCCGAACGGATCGCCCGCATTGGCGCGATCGGTCATGTGACGCGCGGCGGCCTGGAAAGCGTGGAAGACGCCGTCGAGATTGGTCGAAAACATCGTTCGCCATTCTTCCTCGGTGCGCTCGACGAAGGAACGCCGACCGCCGCCGCCGATGCCGGCATTGGCGAAGCAGCCATCGACCCGGCCGAACGTATCGAGCGTCCCCTTCATCGCCGCGTTGACCGAAGCCGGGTCGGTGACGTCGCAGACGCGGGCGTCGACCTTGCCGGATAGCCCCGCCATGCTCGCGGCAGCAGCCTTGTTCTTGTCAGCATTACGGCCCCAGATCGAGACATTGCATCCCTGGCCTGCGAGCGCCTGTGCGATGCCGAGGCCGATGCCGCCATTGCCGCCGGTGATCACGGCCACGCGGCCGGTGAGGTCGAAAAGGTTCATGGCGCGTTTCCTGTTATTGGCAGGTTCTTGGCAAGCTTTCTGGCACACGGCCCATTAGCAGCTGCGCGCAAGATTGCTTGCTATGCTCTGATCACCATGGACAAGACCGCGCCAAAAATCAAATATACCCGCCGGCAAAGCAAAATTCCGGGCAGCGAAACTGATTCAAGGCCGGTAACTCACGAGGAAACCATGCAGTTCAAACACGTCACGCTCGATTTCGACGGTTCGGTCGCGATCCTCAAGCTGGACCATCAGGAGGTGATGAACGCGGTCTCCGTGGATATGCTGGGTGGCCTCGCCGAAGCGCTCGACGCGATCGAGGAGAAGAAGGACGAGGTGCGCTGCGTCGTGCTGACCGGCGCGGGGCGGGCATTCTGCACCGGCGCGAACCTTCAGGGCCGCAACAACCAAACGAAGAAGACCAAGGCCGGGCTGACGCTGGAGACCGGCTTTCATCCCTTCCTGCGCCGTATCCGCAATCTGCACTGCCCGATCGTGACCGCGGTCAACGGTCCGGCGGCGGGTGCCGGCATGAGCTTCGCGCTGCTCGGCGACATGATTTTATGCGCGCGTTCCTCGTATTTCCTCCAGGCGTTCCGTCGCATCGGTCTCGTGCCGGATTGCGGCTCCACCTGGCTGTTGCCGCGCCTCATCGGCCGGGCGCGCTCGATCGAATTGTCCTTGATGGGCGAGCGGCTGCCGGCCGAGAAGGCGCTGGAATGGGGCCTCGTCAACCGCGTCTACGATGACGGCGCGCTGATGGAGGAAGCCATGAAGCTCGCACGCGACCTCGCCAGCGGCCCGACGGTGGCGCTATCGCTAATCCGCAAGCTCTATTGGGACAGCCCGGAAAATTCCTTCGAGGATCAGCTCAACCTCGAATTCCAGTGCCAGCTTCGCGCCGGCGACACCCAGGATTTCCGCGAGGGCGTCGGCGCGTTCCTGGAGAAGCGGCCGGCGCAGTTCAAAGGCAAATGATCGAGGCGGAGCTTTCGCGCAGCGTCCGGCGCTGGTGCAAGGGGGCGACCGGCGTCAGCGGCGCAGCAAAACTGTCCGGCGGCGCCAGCCAGGAAACCTGGCGCTTCGACATCGTGCATCCCGATGGGCCGATCGGTGCGATCCTGCGCCGCTCGCCGAAAGGCTATGGCGCGGCGCCGACGCGTGCGGCGGGTCTTGCGGCGGAAGCGCAACTCATGCAGCTCGCTTACGAGGCCGGCGTGCCGTCGCCGTCCGTGATGCACCTGCTCGGACCGGAGGACGACCTCGGCACCGGCTTCATCATGCAACGGGTCGAGGGCGAGACCATTGCACGCAAGATTCTTCGCGATGACGAATATGCCGCGGCGCGGCCCCATCTCGCGCGCCAGATCGGCGGCATTCTCGCTGGCCTGCATCGACTGCCAAAGGACAAGCTGCCGGAGCTGCGTAGCCGCGGCGCAACTCAAGAGATCTCCGAGTTCGAGCGTGACTATCGCAGCCTGAACTGGCCAAAGCCGGTGTTCGAACTGGCGCTGCGCTGGCTGCGCGACCACGATCCCGGCCCGTCGGCCGAGACCACGCTGGTGCACGGCGATTTCCGCAACGGCAATCTGATCATCGGCGCCGACGGGGTCCGTGCCGTGCTCGATTGGGAGCTCGCCCATCTCGGCGACCCCATGGAGGATCTCGGCTGGGTCTGCGTCAACTCCTGGCGCTTCGGGGAGATCGACAAGCCCGTCGGCGGCTTTGGCTCGCGTGAAGAGCTGTTCGCGGGCTACGAGGCCGCGGGCCGCAAGGTCGATCCGTCACGCGTTAAATTCTGGGAGGTGATGGGCACGCTGCGCTGGGGCATCATGTGCGGCGGCATGATGCAGCGTTTTCGCGAAGGCCCGGACCACTCCATGGAGCGCGCCATGATCGGCCGCCGCGCGTCCGAGACCGAAATCGATCTGTTGCGGCTGCTGGCGCCGCGCGGGAGCTGACACATGCAGGACGAGCCAATACCCGTCGAGCTGACGAAGTCAGTCGCCGACTTCCTCCGCAACGACATCACGCCGCTGATTTCCGGCCACCAGGCCTTCAAGCTGCGCGTCGCCATCAACATCCTCGACCTCGTGACGCGGCAATTGACGCGGGAGGAGGGGAGTAATGCTGCGGAGGTGGAGCGGCTGCGTACGCTGCTCGGCATCGACGGCTCGGTGACCGATCTCAATCGCGCGCTGGCGGAGCGTATCGCGAAGGGCGAGGTCGATCTCGCAACACCGGGCCTTGCCCGGCATCTGTGGGCAACCACCATGGACAAGCTCGCCGTCGATCAGCCGAATTACGCATCGTACAAGCGGGAGCTGGGCCGAGAAGGCTAGCTCTCTCCCCGTCATTCCGGGGCGTCGCGAAGCGACGAGCCCGGAATCCATTCATCCACCGTCTCTGACGCTCAATGGATTCCGGGCTCGCGCCTGTCGGCGCGCCCCGGAATGACCGCGCAAAGCGCGGTCACTTCCCCACCCATTTCGGCGGCCGCTTCTCCGAGAACGCCTTCGGCCCCTCGATGTAGTCCTGCGAGGCTACCATCGCCTTCACGGCCGGGTACTCCCGCTGCTCCTCGATCGCCTGTTCCAGCGACACGGCAAGCCCCTTCTGGATCGCCTGCTTCGAGGCGCGGATCGACATCGGCGAGTTCTTGCCGATCATCTCGGCCCAGCGCAGCGCGGCCGTCAGCGCTTCACCCTGCGGCACCACCTCGTTGACGAAGCCGAGCTCGAGGCCTTCCTTGGCGCTGACATGGCGCGCGGTCAGGATCATGCCCATCGCGCGCTTCAGTCCGATCTGCCGCGGCAGCCGGTGCAGGCCGCCGGCGAGTGCCGCGAGGCCGACGCGCGGCTCGGGCAGCGCGAAGGTCGCGTTCTCCGAGGCGATGATGAGGTCACACGCCAGTGCGATTTCGAAGCCGCCGCCCATCGCCACACCATTCACCGCGGCGATGATCGGCTTGTCGCAGTCGAAGCGCGAGGTGAGGCCGGCAAAGCCGCCCTTGTCCCAGCCGCGCTTTCCTCCCGCGGCCTGCCACTTCAGATCGTTGCCGGCGCAGAACGCCTTGTCGCCGCTGCCGGTGACGATCGCGATCCACTGCTCGGGGTCCGTGGAAAAATCGTCGAACACCTTTTGCAGCTCGAAATGCGCATCGGTATGCAGCGCGTTGTAGACCTCGGGCCGCGACAGCGTCACGATCGTGATTGGCCCCTTGCGTTCCACCTTCGAGAATTTCAGCTCCATCGCGTGCTCCCCGCATTTTCTCGTGAAGGAATATTGGCCGGCATAGTAGCGCGCGGGTCCCGTTCGACACCATTGAATTGCGCTGGTGCGCCTTGCGTGCCCGACAAGCCTCGCGTTGCTTGACTTGTGCGCACTCTTCTCCGCTTAATCATGTGAAGCAAAAGCGCGCCTAGCGCCTTGACGCAAAACAACAAGATCATTCCGGGAGAGAACCCTTGGATTTCTCATTGCCTGCCGATCTCGTCGCCTACCTCGGAGAGCTCGACCGTTTCATCGAGCGCGAGATCAAGCCGCTGGAAGAGGCCGATGACAACATCCGCTTCTTCGATCATCGCCGCGAATGGGCGCGCACCGATTTCGAGAATGGCGGCCTGCCGCGGCACGAATGGGAGGCGCTGCTGCGGAAGGCGAAGGACCTTGCGGACGCCGCCGGACATCTGCGCTTCCCGGTGCCGAAGCAATATGGCGGCAAGGACGGCTCCAACCTCTGGATGGCCGTGATCCGCGAGCATTTTGCCGCCAAGGGTCTCGGCCTTCACAACGACCTCCAGAACGAGCACTCCGTCGTCGGCAATTTCCCCGTCGTCACCATGCTCGATCGCTACGGCCGCGACGACCAGAAGGCGATGATCGACGGCTCGATCAAGGGCAAGTACCGCATCACTTTTGGACTGACGGAGCCGCATCACGGCTCGGATGCGACCCACATGGAGACGCGCGCGGTGCCCGCGACCCGCGACAACGTCAAGGGCTGGATCATCAATGGCGAGAAGATGTGGACCACCGGCATGCACGTCGCCACCCACTGCGCGCTGTTCGCGCGCACCAGCGGTAATGACGGCGATGCCCGCGGCATCACCTGCTTCCTGGTGCCGGCCAAAAGCCATGGCGTGAAGGTTGAGGAATACATGTGGACCTTCAACATGCCGACCGACCATCCCCGCGTCAGTTTTACCGACGTGTTCGTGGCCGAGGACGCCCTGTTCGGCGAGGTCGGCCGCGGCCTGTCGCTGGCGCAGTGCTTCGTGCACCAGAACCGCATCCGCCAGGCCGCGAGCTCGCTGGGGGCTGCGGTCTACTGCATCAGCGAGAGCGTCAAATACGCGCGCGAGCGAAAACCGTTCGGCAGGGCGCTCGCCGAAAACCAGGCGATCCAGTTCCCGCTGGTGGAGCTCGCCACGCAAGCCGAGATGCTGCGTCTTCTGATCCGCAAGACCGCCTGGGAGATGGACCAGCTCACCGAGGAGCAGATCGAACGCACGCTCTCCGATCGCGTCTCCATGTGCAACTATTGGGCAAACCGCCTCTGCTGCGAATCCGCCGACCGCGCCATGCAGGTCCACGGCGGCATGGGCTATTCGCGCCACAAGCCGTTCGAGCACATCTACCGCCACCACCGCCGCTACCGGATCACCGAAGGCAGCGAGGAGATCCAGATGCGCAAAGTGGCGGGATTCCTGTTCGGCTATATGGGGCCGGGGAAGCATTGAGGCCTGCACATATGTCTCCCCACGGTCGTCCCCGCGAAGGCGGGGACCCATAACCCCAGGGAGTAATTTGGGGCTAGCCGGCAACTCCGAGTCTTCGCAAAACTGTTGCCTGTGGTTATGGGTCCCGGGCTCGCGCTGCGCGCGCCCGGGGCCGACGTTGCGGAGAGAGCTGGAGCTAATTCACCCTGCGATCCTTCCCCGCCCAATACGGCTCGCGCAACTGCCGCCGCAAAATCTTCCCTGACGGATTCCGCGGCAGCGCCGGCAGGAACTCCACGCTCTTCGGCGTCTTGTAGCCGGCGATGCGCGTCCGGGTGAAATTGATGATGTCGGTGGCGCTCGCCTGCTTGCCCGGCTTCATCACCACGACGGCCTTCACCGCTTCGCCCCATTTGTCGTCGGGCACGCCAATCACGGCGGCTTCCGCGACGTCAGGATGGTCGCACAGCGCGCTCTCGACCTCGGCGGGGTAGATGTTCTCCCCGCCGGAGATGATCATGTCCTTGATGCGGTCGTGGATATAGAGGTAGCCGTCCTCGTCCATGTAGCCGGCGTCGCCCGTGCGCAGCCAGCCGTCGCCGCGCAGCGTCGCGGCGGTTGCCTCCGGCAGGTTCCAATAGCCTGCCATGTTGGAGCCCGAGCGCGTCGCGATCTCGCCGACCTCGCGGGGTGGCAGTGGCTTGCCCTCGGCGTCCAAAATCGCGATCTCGACACCCGGCAGCGCCTTGCCGGCCGAGCGCATCCGCTCCAGCCCTTCGACGTGATCCTCCGGCGGCAGCGCGACGATCGTGCCCGTCGTCTCGGTCATGCCGTAAAGCTGCACGAAGCCGCATTTGAAGACCTCGATGCACTCCTTCAGCAGCGCCGCGGGTATCGGCGAGGCACCGTAGAGCATGTATTTCAGCCGCGAGAAATCGACCGTCTTGGCGCGCGGCTGCCGCACCACGAACTGCATCGCCGCGGGCACCATGAACAGTTTCGTGATGCCCGACTGTTCGAAGAAATCCAGCACCCTGGTCGGATCGAATTCGCGCGCGATGACGCCGCGGGCGCCGTGATAGAGCCCCATCACGCCCCAGCCCGAGCCGCCGATATGAAAGACCGGCATGGCCACCAGCGACACGTCGTCGGTCGACCACCGGTTCCACTCCGGCTTGTCCTCGGCATTGCCCGATTGCACCAGGTTGAGGAAATTGGCATGCGACAGCATCGCGCCCTTCGGCTTGCCTGTGGTGCCCGAGGTGTAGAGCTGGATCGCGATGTCGCGGCTAGCGATCGGCACCTTGGGATCGTCGCCGCTCTGCGCATCGCGCCACGCCGCAAAATCCTGCCACTCCGCCGCGCCGCCCTCTGTGGTGATGATCGTGCGCACGCCCGGCAGCTGGTCCTTGATCTGGCGGACCTGTGTGATGAACTCCGGCCCGACGAACAGCACCGGCGCCTTGCAGTCTTCGACGATGAACGCGACCTCGGGCCCCGCCAGCCGCCAATTCACCGGCGCCATCACGACGCCGGCCTTCATCGCGCCCATCAAGAGGTCGAAATAGAGATCGCTGTTCTTGCCGAGATAGGCAATGCGGTCGCCGTGTCTGACGCCCATTGCGAGAAGCGCATTGGCAACCTTGTTGGTCTTGATATCGAACTCGGCAAAGCTGGTGAGGCGGCCTTCGAATTCGTAGGCGACGGCGTTGCCGCGGCTCTTGGCGCGTTCGCGCACCATGTCGGCGAGAGTCGCCAATGGCTGTGTGGACATGTTTCTCCCGTGGAGTCTTGTTTTTATGCCGGGGAGTGTGGCGTCATCCGTGGTTGAAGACAAGGTGGAGATGGACACACTGTCGTCCCGGACAAGCGCGCCATAAGCGCGCGCAGATCCGGGACCCATACGCCGCAGCAAGGATTTGGCGAAGATTCGGAGCTACCAGCCGAGCGCCACACATCTCCCTGTGGCTATGGGTCCCCGCCCCCGTGCGCAATTGCGCACTAGGCGGGGACGACACGCGAGGGCGTGGTGACAGCGCTAACCCCTCACACATCCTCGCCGTTGCAAACGCGCCATCACCCCCGCTTCGCCCGATCCTTCTCGTTCTGCGCCATGATGCTCTCGCGCGCGGTTTTCCAGTCGTCGTCGCTCCAGTCGCGGAGCTGGTAGAAATTGCCGCCCATCGCGAGCGCCTGTGCACCGTCCATCGCGATGGTCTCGCCGCTGATCCAGTCGCAGCCGCCGGAGATCAGGAACACCGCGACGTTCTGCAGTTCCTCCATGGTTCCGACGCGGCCCATCGGGTTCATCGCCTTGGTGCGCGCGCCGGCCTCGTCGCCGGGCTTGATGCGCTTGCTCATGCCCTCGGTCGGGATTTCGCCGGGCGCGATGGTGTTGAGGCGGATGCCGTAGCGGCCCCATTCGGTGGCGAGCGACATCGTCATGGCGTGGATCGCCGATTTGCTCATCGCCGACGGCACCACGTAAGGCGAGCCGTTGCGCACCCACGTCGTGGTGATCGACACCACGTTGCCGGGCTGCTTGTCCGCGATCCAGCGCTTGCCGACCGCATGGGTCACGTAGAAGGTGCCGTGCATGACGATGTTGGCGACGGCGTCGAAGCCGCGCGGCGACAGCTCCTCGGTGCGCGAGATGAAATTGCCGGCGGCGTTGTTGATGAGGTCGGTGAGACCGCCGTCGCGGAAGATGGTCTCGACCATCTCCTCGACCGCGAGCGCGTTGCGGATGTCGACGCCGTGGCTGGTGACGCGGCCGCCATACTCGGCCATCAGCTCGGTCGCGGTCTCGTCGCACACGATCTTGCGCCGGCCGCAGATGTGCACCTCGGCGCCGAGTTGGAGGAAGCGCGCCGCCATCGACTTGCCGAGCCCGGTTCCGCCGCCGGTCACGAGAATGCGCCGTCCGGCCAGAAGATTTTCCTTGAACATGGCTGTTTCTCCCGTACGGATTGTCAGTTAATTGGTCGATTGACTAAATCCGGCTGCAGGCGTCCTGTAAAGCGGCACTGAACAAGAACAGGCAAGAACTCGGGGAGAATTCGTCCATGGAAGAGCGCGTCTCGATCTCGATCTCGGAAGGCGTCGCCGACGTGCGCCTGGTGCGCGCGGACAAGATGAACGCGCTGGATCAGGCGATGTTCGAGGCGCTTGTCGCCGCCACAGACCGGCTTTCGAAGGACAAAGGCGTGCGCGCCGTCGTGCTTTCAGGCGAGGGCCGCGCCTTCTGCGCCGGGCTCGACATGGGGCGCTTTGCCGCCATGAAGGAGAAGGGCGGCAACGGAATTCCGGGTGGCGAAAATCGCGATCTCACCAAGCGCACGCACGGCCAGGCCAACTTCCCGCAACAGGCGGTGTGGGGATGGCGCCAGCTTCCGGTGCCCGTCATCGCAGCAGTACATGGGGTCGCCTTCGGCGGCGGCTTCCAGCTCTCGCTCGGCGCCGACATGCGCTTCCTCTCGGCGGATGCGCGGATGTCGATCATGGAGATCAAATGGGGCCTCGTGCCTGACATGGCGGGCACCCCGATCCTGGCAAGCCTCGTGCGCGACGATATCCTGCGCGATCTCACCTACACCGGCCGCATCTTCTCGGCACAGGAAGCGATGACCTACGGCCTCGCCACCCGCATCTGCGACGACCCGCGCGCCGCGGCACTGGAAGCCGCGCGCGAGATCGCTGGCAAGAGTCCCGATGCGATCCGCGCCGCCAAGCGGCTGCTCAACAATCTCTCCGTCGATCCGGGTCCGGCGCTGCTCGCGGAATCAGTCGAGCAGCAGAAGCTGATCGGCAGCCCGAACCAGACCGAGGCGGTGCGCTCCAATCTAGAGAAGCGCGCGGCGAAGTATGCGGATTAGCCCTCCTGTCATTCCGGGATACGCCGGAGGCGCAGACCCGGAATCCATCGAGCCACACGCTCCGTCGCCAAATGGATTCCGGGTTCGATGCTTCGCATCGCCCCGGAATGACGATCACAACTCCAAAGAAAAGCAAAAATGAGCGAAACGTCCGACTTCCTCGGCATCGTCTCCGGCGATCGCCGCCGCACCCACACCGAAGTCGCAGCCCGTGCCGACCGCATCGCCTCCGGCCTCGCCAGGATCGGGGTGAAGCCAGGCGATTGCGTCTGCATGCTGATGCGCAACGACATCGCGTTCCTGGAGGCGGCCTATGCCGCGATGCGGCTCGGTGCCTATGGCGTTCCGATCAACTGGCATTTCAAGCCGGAGGAGATCAACTACATCCTGGACGATACTGGCACGTCGGTGCTGATCGGACATGCCGACATGCTGCACGCCTTGCGCGATGCGATTCCGGAGGGCGTCACCGTGCTCAGCGTGCCGACGCCGCCGGAGATCCTGTCCAACTACAGGATCGATCCAGACCATCTGACGACGCCCGGCTTCGCGATCGATTTCGAATCCTGGCTCGCGCGATACCAGCCCTATGACGGCCCGGTGGTGCCGCAGCCCATGAACATGATCTACACGTCCGGCACGACCGGCCATCCCAAGGGCGTCCGCCGCAATGCCCCGACGCCGGAGCAGCAGGCGGCTGGCGAGCGCATGCGCGCGATGATCTATGGGCTGAAGCCCGGCGCCCGCGCATTGCTGCCGGGCCCCCTCTATCATTCCGCGCCGAACTCGTTCGGCATCCGCGCCGGAAAACTCGGCGGCGCGCTGGTGCTGATGCCGCGCTTCGAGGCCGAAGAATTCCTGGAGCTGATCGAGCATTACAAAATCGACACCATCTTCATGGTGCCGACCATGTTCATCCGCCTGATGAAGCTGCCGGAGGCGGTGCGCAGGAGATACGACGTCTCCTCGTTGCGCCACGTCATCCACGCCGCCGCGCCGTGTCCGGCGGAGATCAAGCGCGCCATGATCGAATGGTGGGGCCCGGTGATCTATGAATTCTACGGCTCGACCGAATCCAGCGCGGTCACCTTCGCCACCTCCGAGGACGCGCTGAAGAAGCCCGGCACCGTCGGCAAAATCTCGCCCGGCGCCGAGCTGCGCTTCCTCGGCGAGGACGGTCGCCTGCTCGGCGTGGGTGAGATCGGCGAGATCTATTCCCGCATGGCCGAACTGGCCGATTTCACCTATCACAACAAGCCGGAGAAGCGCGCCGAGATCGACCGCGACGGCTTCATCACCTCCGGCGATGTCGGCTATATCGACGAAGACGGCTACGTCTTCATCTGCGATCGCAAGCGCGACATGGTGATCTCGGGCGGCGTCAACATCTACCCGGCCGAGATCGAGTCCGTGCTGCATGCCGTTCCCGGCGTGCATGATTGCGCCGTGTTCGGCATCCCCGACGCCGAATTCGGCGAGGCGCTGATGGCCGTGGTGGAGCCGCAAGCTGGTGTCACGCTCGAGGCCGCCGGCGTTCGTGCCGCGCTGAAGGCGCATCTCGCCGACTACAAGGTGCCCAAGCACATCGAGATCCGCAGCCGCCTGCCGCGCGAGGACTCCGGCAAGATATTCAAGCGCCGCCTGCGCGATCCCTATTGGGAGCAGACGGGTCGGAAGATCTGACAGTCCGTTGCCCGGATGAGCGACAGCGATGGCCGGGACGATATGAGAGTAGAGCCCCGGATGTCGCTTCGTTGATCCGGGCTACAGAACCGATCAGGGAAGGGACCTCCATGAACGACGCGGCAGCTGCGACCGACGAAGTCCTCTACAAGATCGCCGATCACATCGCGACCATCACCCTGAACGCGCCGGAACGCATGAACACCATCTCCGGGCCGATGCTGAACGATCTGGCGCGGCTGCTCACCGAAGCCAACGAGGACAAGGACGTCCGCGTCGTGATCCTCACCGGCAAGGGCAGGGCGTTCTGCGCCGGGCTCGATCTGCGCAAAGAGCGCGACGGCAACGGCCTCAGCGCCGCGTCGTCGCCAACCACGATCAACCTCCGCAACACGCCGCCGACAGTCCTGCAGGCGATGGACAAGCCGACCATCTGCGCCGTCAACGGCGGCGCGGCCGGCTATGGCATGGACACCGCGCTCGGCTGCGACATCCGCATCATGGCGGAGTCCTCGAAACTAGCCGCTGCCTTCGTCAAGCGCGGCGTGGTGCCGGAATCCGGCGGCACCTGGCTGCTGCCGCGCATGCTCGGCTGGGCCAAGGCGTCCGAGCTGATCTTCACCGGCCGCACCCTCAGTGCCCGCGAATGCCTCGAATGGGGCCTCGCCAACGAGGTCGTACCGGACGCGGAGCTGATGACCCGTGCCACCGCGATCGCCCGCGAGATCGCCGCAAACGCGCCGCTTGCGGTGCAGGCCTCCAAGCGGATGATGCGGATGGGCCTCAACGAGACCTTCCACGACCACGTCCACCACGTCTATCTCCAGCTGCTGCCGCTGTTCAAAACCCAGGACATGGCCGAGGGCATGAAGGCGTTCATGGAAAAGCGGGAGCCGAAATTTGAAGGGCAGTAGCCCGGGTGAGCGCAGCGATACCCGGGACGGTGAGAGTTAAGTCCCGGATGTCGCTTCGTTCATCCGGGCTACCTTGCCGTCTTAGCAGAGACAGATTTAGATCCTATATAGAGGGCGTCATCGTCTAACGGATCATCCCATGGCCCCCGTTTCCATCCTCCTCAACATCCTCTGGATCCTCATCGGCGGCGCCTGGATGGCGTTCGGCTGGCTGATCGCTGCGATCATCATGGCCATCACCATCATCGGCCTGCCCTGGGCGCGGGCGGCGTTCAACATCGCCGTCTACACGCTGCTGCCGTTCGGCTCGCGAGCGGTCAACCGCTACGACGTGACCGGCATGAGCGATATCGGAACCGGCCCGCTCGGGCTGATTGGCAACATCATCTGGTTCGTGCTCGCCGGCTGGTGGCTGGCGCTGGGCCACCTCTTGACTGCGCTGGCCCTCGCGATCACCATCATCGGCATCCCCTTTGCCTGGGCCCACCTGAAGCTCGCCGGCATCGCGCTCTGGCCGATCGGCAAGGTGATCGTGCCCGCCTGAGGCGCGTACCGGCAGGATTCAGGAGTGGGCTTCAGTCATTCGAGCACCTCATCGGCGCGCATAAGAAAACTATCTCTCCACGCCTCGCCTCGCTCATTTGTGGCTATGTCAAGCGAAGAATGGATGAGGGGCGCCCTTCTCGCCCTTGCGCTCCATGACATCGATACAGGTTCGGATCTCTTCATCCGACATGTTGAGTCCGAACTGGTCTCGCAGTACGGTTTGGAACTCGGCCTCGTCCGCCACCTGGCGTCTGTCCGCTTCTCCCGTTGCATGTCGTACGGTGATGCGGCGATTGAATATAGTGATGCGTGTTCGATTGGGGCCCGGGCGCGCCGCGATGATGTTGCTCTGGTAGGGCGCATCCGGGTGTGTGCCCGTATACCAGTTCGTGATCTCATACTCGCCGTCGTACTTCGGGTACGGGATCACTCGATAAATATGTTCCCATTCGTCTCGAAGCCTTGCCTGCAGCGTGAGTTCTCCGCCAACCTCTATGAAGCGCATGGGCTCGTGCGGCGTATCCTGCTCGACATGCTCACGCAGCAGCAGGGCTGACGTCGGCGCGAGATTGCCGAAGCCGACATCTGCCAAATATGGACCCTCGGGCAAGTTCACTTGGAGCAGCATATGGATCGCCGGGCGCGGCGCGTCGATCGCCATACCCCGCACGACTCGCCCTTGCAGACTGGTGACATTGTAGCCAAGCGACCGAAGGCCTTCGCGGAACAACATGTTCTGCTCGAGGCAGTAGCCGCCCCGACCGCCGACAATCATCTTTTGATGCAGAGAAGCAATGTCGAGCTTCGGCGTTCTGCCGAGCATGATGTCGAGAGATTCGTAAGCAATCGTATGAGAGTGAGAAAAAATGAGTCTGTGCAGAGTATCGAGAGTTGGTTGAAGCGAGCCTGTATGTCCGATGCGATCCAACCAAGCTTTCTGATCAAATGAAGGCGCACTCATTGGATGGGCTCCCCCGAGCTTTCGATGGAATTTATCCGGAAAGCCGAATCGGAGCAACGGCCGGTGCTACGTGGATCGATGGCAGCGCCCGTCAGTGACTAACGCATCGGTTGTGCAGGCGTGCTTGGCTCGCAGGATGGGTAGAGCGCCAGCGAAACCCATCCATCCGTCCGTCGATGACGAGGTAGGTGGTTTCGCAAGGCTCGACCCATCCTGCGCGTTACGCGTTCTCAGTCGGTGCTGCCCACACAACGCCTCGCGCCACCCGACGGGCAAAACACGCCACATGAAGGTCAAGGGACATCACTGCGAAATATTCTGATTGACCGAATTCGATGTTTCGGCTAAACCGCATTCCATCCCGGCCCGTCAAAGGGACGTTTCGCGATCGTCACGATACGGTGGCCGGGATGCGGTGGACGCGGTAGCGCCGGCGCGCGACGGGATGGCAGGGCGGGCAAGCCTCGTGAGCCATCGCGATCCGCGATACGACACGGCGCGGTCACAGCGTTTCTTTTCGGCGTTGGGGGCGAGCACGCGCGAGCTTCCCACTGTCCGGGGAGGGACGTCCGCGGACGGCAAAAGCGTGTGGTCCTGACGCCCGGGGTCTGTGCGTCAAGGCTTGCGGTGATGACGCGGCCCGACCGGGTGCGCGCATCAGCGATCCGCAAGGCGACGGGGGCAATAGTGCATCGCTCCCCGGGGAGAGCACGCCATAAGCCGTAAAACCATTGCGCAGGGAAGGCCGGGATGTCCCGGCGTCACCTGTGGTCACCCCGCGTGCGTCTTTCGCGTGCGGACCCTGGGTGCCAGCCGGCGCCCGGCCTTCCCTGCGCCCTTTGTTCTCGATGGGGGCGAAACGGACAGCAAAAGCTCGGGCGGAACGCGCCGCGAGGCCGCGAAGGCGTGCTTGCCGAGATCGGCTCTACTGCCATGGACGCAACGCGGCACTCCTTAGCGACACGCTGCAGAGCCGGGGCCCACATCGCGGCAGGAACGGTGCGGCTCCGGGGTCGGCTCTGCGCAGCAACGCTAGGAGGCATTGCAGCAGGTCCGGGACACGGCGCAGTGGCCGTGTGCACCGCTCCCAAGTTCATCTTGCGTTGCGGTAGAAAAATATCGCACACTCGACAGGCCGGGGAGCCGCAGGGAGCTCTGCGAGAGGAGCGAGCCATGTCCCTCCAGACCATTCCATCCGATAGCGCCGAGCAGCGCCCCAACCGTCCCGAGGACGTCCAGGCCACGGAAGCGGAGACGCGGCTGCGGGATGACATCCGTCTGCTCGGGCGCATCCTCGGGGACACTGTGCGCGACCAGGAGGGCGCTGCTGTATTCGACCTGGTCGAGCGCATTCGCCAGACCTCAATCCGGTTTCACCGCGACGAGGACCGGCTCGCCCGCCGCGAGCTCGAGCAAATCCTGGACGGCATGTCGATCCCCGATACCCTGCGGATCGTGCGCGCCTTCAGCTATTTCTCGCATCTTGCTAACATCGCCGAGGACCACAACAACATCCGCCAGATGCGCGCACGCAGCGCCTCGAGGAGCGGCGGGGCAGGGATGCTCGCGGGCACGCTGGCGAATGCCAAGGATGCGGGTTTGAGCGCGGCCGAACTGAGGACGTTCTTCAAGGACGCTCTCGTCAGCCCCGTGCTGACCGCGCACCCGACCGAAGTCCGCCGCAAGAGCACGATGGACCGCGAAATGCAGGTGGCCGCGCTGCTGGATCGGCGCGAGCGCATCGCGCTGACCGCGGAAGAGGCGGATGCCAGCGACGAGCAGCTGCGCCGCGAGGTGCTGACGCTGTGGCAGACCAATCTGCTCCGCCGGACCAAGCTCACTGTGCTCGACGAGGTCGCCAACGGCCTGGCGTTCTATGATTACACCTTCCTGCGCGAGGTGCCGCGCCTCGTCAATGCGCTGGAAGACAAGCTCGACGAGGGCGGCG
This sequence comes from Bradyrhizobium sp. NDS-1, assembly GCF_032918005.1. Classification (NCBI taxonomy): domain Bacteria; kingdom Pseudomonadati; phylum Pseudomonadota; class Alphaproteobacteria; order Hyphomicrobiales; family Nitrobacteraceae; genus Bradyrhizobium; species Bradyrhizobium sp. NDS-1. The sequence continues at coordinate 5,688,547 of NZ_CP136628.1, read as the reverse complement.
AGCAGGCGGCGGGCGAGCTTGCCTCGTTCCTGCGCATGGGCAGCTGGATCGGCGGCGACCGCGACGGCAACCCCTTCGTCACCGCCGACGTCATGCGCGGCACGCTGCGGCTGCAGTCGAGCCGCGTCATGCAGTTCTATCTGAACGAAGTGCACGTGCTCGGCTCGGAATTGTCCATCGCGGCGCATCTGGCCGATGTCTCCGAGGAGCTGCGTAACCTGGCGGAGCGCTCGCCGGATACCTCGCCGCACCGGAGCGGCGAGCCCTATCGCCTCGCGGTCTCCGGCATCTATGCGCGCCTTACCGCAACGGCTGAGAAGCTCGAGGTCGAGATCACGCGCCGGCCGGTCGGCAAGGGCAAGCCTTACGAGAGCGTGAAGGAGTTGCAGGCCGATCTCGACGTGCTGCACCGCTCGCTGATCTCCAACAACGCGCGCGTCATTGCCCGCGGCCGGTTGCGGCTGCTCAGGCGCGCGGTGGATTGCTTCGGCTTTCACCTCGCCCGGCTCGACATCCGCCAGAACTCGGCGGTGCACGAGCGCACCATCGCCGAGCTGATGGACGCCGCGAACCCGGGCATGTCCTACCTCGCGCTCGGCGAGGACGCCCGCATTTCGCTGCTCACCAACGAACTGCGCTCGACGCGCGCGCTGGTCTCGCCCTTCGTGAAGTACAGCGACGAGACCATGGGGGAGCTCAACGTCTTCCATGCCGCCGCGGAAGCTCACGCGAAGTTCGGCTCGGACGCCATCCCCCAATGCATCATCTCGATGTGCAAGGGCATGTCCGACATGCTCGAGGTCGCGGTGCTCCTGAAGGAGGTCGGTCTCGTCCATCCCTCCGGGCGCAGCGCCATCAACATCGTGCCGCTGTTCGAGACCATCGAGGATCTGCAGGCCTCAAGCGGCATCATGGACCGCATGCTGTCGCTGCACGATTACCGCCGTCTGGTCGACAGCCGCGGCAGCGTGCAGGAGGTCATGCTCGGATATTCCGACAGCAACAAGGATGGCGGCTTCGTCACCTCGGGCTGGGAGCTCTACAAGGCCGAGATCGGTCTCGTCGAGGTGTTCGAGCGGCATCATGTGCGGCTGCGCCTGTTTCACGGCCGCGGCGGTTCGGTCGGCCGTGGCGGCGGGCCGAGTTATGATGCCATCATCGCGCAGCCCGGCGGCGCGGTGAACGGCCAGATCCGCATCACCGAGCAGGGCGAGATCATCTCGTCGAAATATTCAAATGCCGAGGTCGGCCGCAACAATCTGGAGATCCTGGCGGCTGCGACGCTCGAAGCAAGTCTCCTGCATCCGCGCCAGAGCGCGCCGCGCCGCGAATATCTCACCGCGATGGACGAATTGTCGAACCTCGCCTTCAAAGCCTATCGCGGCCTCGTCTACGAGACCGACGGCTTCGTGGAGTACTTCTGGTCCTCGACCGTCATCAACGAGATCGCGACGCTGAACATCGGCAGCCGCCCCGCCTCGCGCAAGAAGACCCGCGCGATTGAGGATCTGCGCGCGATTCCGTGGGTGTTCTCCTGGGCGCAATGCCGCCTGATGCTGCCGGGCTGGTACGGCTTCGGCAGCGCGGTCGAGCAGTGGATCGCGGATCATCCCGACAAGGGCATGCCGTTCCTGAAAGAGCTCTACCAGGAATGGCCGTTCTTCCGCATGCTGCTGTCGAACATGGACATGGTGCTGGCGAAAAGCTCGATCGCGATCGCCTCGCGCTATGCCGAGCTCGTGCCGGACGAGGCGTTGCGCGAGAAGATCTTCGGCCGCATCCGCCGCGAATGGCATTCCTGCATCGAGACGCTGCTCGACATCATGGGCCAGGACCGGCTGCTGCAGGGCAATCCGCTGCTGGAGCGCTCGGTCCGTCACCGCTTCCCCTATCTCGATCCGCTCAACCACGTTCAGGTCGAGCTCTTGAAGGAGCATCGCGCGCAGAACCCGGACGAGCAGGTGCTGCGCGGGATTCAGTTGACGATCAACGGCATCTCGGCAGGGCTGCGGAATACGGGGTAATTGAGAGCGATGTTGCCGCTCCATTCCCGACGTCATGCCCGGGCTTGTCCCGGGCGTCCACGTTCTTCGTGCCGTGGGTCAAGGCGTGGATGGCCGGGACGAACCCGGCCATGACGCGTAGAGAGTGTGCTGCTTACACCGGATCCCAGGTGAAGATGTCGGCCGAGCGGTCGAGCTTGTAGAACGAGCCCTTCAGCGCGGGCATGCCGTGTTCGGCGATCGACTGGGGAGTCCAGCCTTCGCTCCGCTGCACCGAACGGATCGGGCGGTTCTGGCTGAACAGGAAGATCTCGTTCATGCGCACGCCGAAAATCTGGCCGGTGACGTCCTTGGCGGAATCGGAGATCAGATAGCCGCAGAGCGGGGCGATCTTCTCAGGTCCCATCTGCTTGATCTTCTCGACGCGCGCCTTCTCGGCCTCGGTCTCGGTCGGGATGGTCCCGATCATGCGCGTCCAGGCGAACGGCGAGACGCAGTTGGAGCGGACGTTGAAGCGGCCCATGTCGAGCGCGATCGACTTGGAGAGCCCGACGATGCCGAGCTTGGCGGCGGCGTAGTTGGCCTGGCCGAAATTGCCGATCAGGCCGGAGGTCGAGGTGAAGTGCACGAAGGAGCCGCTCTCCTGCTCGCGGAAGATACGCGCCGCGGCGTGAGAGACGTAGAACGAGCCCATCAGATGCACCTTGATGACGGCCTCGAACGCCTCCACGCTCATCTTGTGGAAGATCATGTCGCGCAGGATGCCGGCATTGTTGACGACGCCGTCGAGCCGGCCGAAATGATCGGTCGCGGTCTTCACGATCTTGCTGGCGGGGACGGCTTCGGCGACCGATTCGAAATTGGCGACCGCGGTGCCGCCGCGCTTCTTGATCTCCTCGACCACCTCCTCGGCCGGCGCAGCGTTCGAGCCGGCGCCGTCGGCGGCGCCGCCGGGATCGTTGACGACGACCTTGGCACCCTCGGCCGCGCAGAGCAGCGCGATCTCCCGCCCGATGCCGCGGCCTGCGCCGGTGACGATGATGACCTTGTCTTGCAGCGATTTGCTCATGTGGGTTCTCCGCTATACGTTTCAAATTCCGCTGTCATTCCAGAGCGGAGCGAAGCGACGAACCCGGAATCCATCCCGCTACCGTCGTTGCGGTCAGATGGATTCCGGGCTCGCGCCGCGCGCGCTCCGGAATGACAGTCAGTTACCTCTCGTTCGTAAACACGATCGTGCCACTCGCCGCGAACATGCCGCCGACGCCGTGACACACCGAAATTTTCGCATTCGGCACTTGCGCCGGCGCGATCCCGCGCATCTGGCGCACGCTCTCCTGGAGCGCATACATGCCGTACATGCCCGAATGCATGTAGCTCAATCCGCCGCCATTGGTGTTGAGCGGGAGCTTGCCGCCGGGCCGTGTATTGCCGTCCGCGATGAATTGTCCGGTCTCCTCATACGGCATGAAGCCGAGGTCGCCGAGGCCGAAGAGCGGGAGATGCGCAAACGCATCGTAGATCATGAGATGATCGACGTCCCTGTGCGCGATGCCGGCCTCCCTAAAGGCCAGTGGACCCGCGGTCTTGAACGCGCGCGAGGAGTTGAAGGTCTCCATCTGGCTGACCATCGGCGTCTCCACGCTCTCGCCGGTGCCCATGATGTAGACGGGCTTCCTCGGAAAATCCCTGGCGCGGTCGGCCGAGGTCAGGATCAGTGCGCCGCCGCCGTCGGTGACGAGGCAGCACTGCAGCAGGCGAAACGGATAGGCGATCATGCGCGAGTTGAGCACGTCGGCAACGGTAATCGGGTCCTTCATCATGGCGCGTGGATTCTTCGCCGCCCATTCCCGCTGCACCACGGCGACCGAGGCGAGTTGTTCATGCGTGATGCCGTAGGTCTTCATGAAGCGCAACACGGGAATCGGAAACATGCTGGGCGGACCGTAGACGCCATAGGGCGCCTCGAACTGACCGTTGAGGCTGTCGGCCGGCGTCGAGCGTGGCAATTTGCCGATCATCGACTTACCGCTCTCGGCATGGGTGATGAGCACGGTCTTGCACAGGCCGGCCTCGATCGCCGCCGCAGCATGGCGGACATGCAGCATGAAGGAGCATCCGCCGACCGAGGTGCCGTCCACCCAGGTCGGCTTGATGCCGAGATAGTGGCAGACCTGCTGCGGCGTCTCGACCGCTGTGGCAAAACCGTCGATATCGGACAGCTTGAGCCCGGCATCCGCGATGGCGTTGAGCGCGGCATCCGCGTGAAGCTGAAGCTGCGAGGCGTTGGGAATGACGCCAAGCTCGGTGGTCTCGGCAGCGCCGACGACGGCAACCCGGTTGCTGCGCATGACTTACCCTTTCGCCGGACGGAAGACGGGGAGGGTGATCTTGTCGTCGAGTGCCTGGAAGGCGACCTCCAGCTTCATGTCGAGTTCGAGCGCTTCCGGCGTCTGCGGGCAGTCGACGATGTTGCTCATCATGCGCGGCCCCTCGTCGAGCTCGACCACCGCGATCGCGTAAGGCGGTGTAAAGCCGGGCGCGGCGGGACGGTGGTTGATCACGTAGCTGTAGAGGAAGCCCTTACCGCTCGCCTTGAAGACCGAAACCTTGCGCGAGGCGCAGGAGGGGCAGAATGGGCGCGGCGGGAAGTAGACATGCGCGCAGGCGTCGCAGCGTTGCAGGCGCAATTCGCCTGCCTTCGTGCCGTCCCAGAAATGCTGGGTCTCCGGCGTCGGTTTCGGTCGCGCTCGCTGCGGTTCGGCCATCTCGGCGGCTCCTCCAGGAGACAGGCTTCACGCCCGCCTGTTTCGATCTTGATGCGACAATCGACCATGGGGCGTCAACGGTCCAGCAATACGCATGCATGCCATCATGCGCACAATGCTTGTGTCGAACTGAGGCAGCGCTATAGATTGCGCGCGACAATATTCCGTGAGACAGACATGCCCGAATTTCCGACACTGGCGAAGCTCGCCGAGGACCTCGAAAGCGGCCGCACCACCGCCCGCAAGCTGGTCGAGGCCTGTATCGCCAGGATTGCCGATCCCTCAGGCGAAGGCCAGCGCGCCTTCATCCATGTCGACAAGGAGGCCGCGCTTGCGGCGGCCGACGCGATGGACGGCCTGCGCAAAGCCAAAGCGGCGCCGTCGCGCTATGCCGGCATCCCGATCTCGATCAAGGACCTGTTCGACATCAGGGGCCAGGTGACGCGCGCCGGTTCGCGCGCGCTCGACGATTCCCCGCCGGCCGAGCAGGATGCCGCGACGGTAGCGCGCTTGCGCAAGGCCGGCTTCGTCGTGATCGGGCGCACCAACATGACCGAGTTCGCCTATTCCGGCATCGGCATCAATCCGCATTACGGCACGCCGAAAGGTGCCTGGAACCGTGCCGAAGGCCACGTGCCCGGCGGCTCGTCCTCGGGCGCTGCGGTCTCCGTGCTCGACGGCATGGCGCATGGCGCACTCGGCACCGACACCGGCGGCTCCTGCCGGATTCCCGCGGCTTTCAACGGTATTGTCGGCTACAAACCGACGCAGCGGCGCGTGCCGCTCGATGGCTCCGTGCCGCTGTCGTTCTCGCTCGACAGCATCGGGCCGCTGGCACGATCGGTCAGTTGCTGTGCCATACTTGATGCCGTGCTCGCCAACGAGCCGATCACGGCGCTGAAGCCGCGGCCCGTGAAGGGCATGCGGCTTGCGGTGCCGACCACGATCGCACTCGACGATCTCGACACAGAGGTGGCTGATACCTTCGAGCGAGCGCTGAAATCGCTGTCCGATCATGGTGCCATCATCGAGCGCATCGAGATGGCGGAGTTCCACGATATCGGCCCGATGAACGCCAAGGGCGGCTTTGCCGCGTCCGAGAGCTACGCCTGGCATCGCTATCTCATCAACGCGAAGGGCGACGTCTACGATCCCCGCGTCTCCGTGCGGATCATGCGCGGCGAGGCGCAGAGCGCGGCCGATTACATCGATCTCCTCAACGAGCGCCGCTCGCTGATCGCCCGCGTCAACGCGCGCATCGCGCCCTATGACGCGCTGGTGCTGCCGACCACCGCGAACACGCCGCCGAAGATCGCCGATCTCGCCGACGACAAGGCCTTCACCAGGGAGAACCTGCGCGCCTTGCGCAACTGCACCCTGATCAACATGATCGACGGCTGCGCCATCTCGCTGCCCGCGCATCGCCAGGGCGAAGTTCCCGTCGGCCTGATGCTGGCGGGCGCGGGCGGATCGGACCGTCGTATTTTCGAGCTTGCTGCCGGCATGGAGGCCGTCATTCGTGTTTGATCTCACTTTCACCGTCGATGCCCGGGACACCACCACGCCGCTGACGCTGGCGATCGACCAGATGGTCATCGCCGGCTGGACCGGCCGCGATCCCGTTGCGCGCGACAAGCATATCAAGGAGCTGCAGGAGATGGGCATTGCCCCGCCGGCCTCGACGCCGATCTACTATCGCGCATCGGCGCGGCGGCTGACCCAGGAAGAGAGCATCGAATGCACCGGCGGTGATTCCTCCGGCGAGGTCGAGTTCGTGCTGATAGGCTGGCAGGGCCGCACCTTTGTCGGCTGCGGCTCCGACCACACCGACCGCAAGGTCGAGGCCTACAACGTCACCGTCTCCAAGCAGATGTGCGACAAGCCGGTCGCTTCGACGCTCTGGGAGCTGGAGGACGTCATCGGCCATTGGGACAAGATGATTTTGCGCTCCTATGCCACGATCAACGGCGAGCGCGCGCTCTACCAGGAAGGCACGCTCGATGCGATGCTGCCGGTGAACGACCTGATCGCGCGCGGCTTCGAGGGGGGCAAATTCCCCGACGGCTGCGCCATGTTCGGCGGCACCTTCGCCGCCAAGGGCGGCATCCGCCCTGCGGAGCGCTTCGACTTCGAGCTCGAGGACCCCGTGCTGAAACGCACGATCAGGCACGGCTACGACGTCGTGACGCTGCCGGTGCGGGGCTGAGGCCTCTCCTCCGTCATTGCGAGCGTAGCGAAGCAAGCCAGCCTGGTTCCGCGGAGGGATTCTGGATTGCTTCGTCGCAAGGGCTCCTTGCAATGACGGGAATAGAGTCGGAAATCGGGTGGTTATACCCGCCAGGACTTGCCACACACTCTCCGTCATTCCGGGGCGCGCCCCTTGGCGCGAACCCGGAATCCATCGAACGGCACAGTCGGTGGATGAATGGATGCCGGATTCGCGACTGCGTCGCGCCCCGGAATGACGGATGTAGATAGGATGTCGCTATGGCAACCGCGAAACGTATCTCGGCCGCAAGCCCGACGACCGATCGCGCCACCCGCATCGACGCCCTCGACTGGCCGCAAATCACCGGCGAGTTCGACTCTCAGGGCTGCGCCGTCCTGAAGAACCTGCTGACGCCCGACCAATGCCGCGCTATCGTCGCGCTCTACCCGGACGATGCGCACTTCCGCAGTCGCATCGTCATGGGCCGCCACGGCTTCGGTCGCGGCGAGTACAAGTATTTCGCCTATCCGCTGCCCGATCTGATCGCGCAACTCCGCCCGGCGCTCTACGCGCAGCTTCAAGGCGTCGCCAACCGCTGGAACGAAGCGATGGGCATCGACATCCGCTATCCCACCGCGCATGTAGCGTTCCTGAAGCGCTGCCACGAGGCGGGGCAGGCGCGCCCCACGCCGCTGCTGCTGCAGTATGAAGCCGGCGACTACAATTGCCTGCACCAGGACCTCTATGGCGAGCACGTATTCCCGATCCAGGTTGCGATCCTCCTGTCCGAGCCGGGCCGCGATTTCACCGGCGGCGAGTTCGTGTTGACCGAGCAGCGCCCGCGTATGCAGTCCCGCGCCGAAGTGGTACCGCTGGCGCAAGGTGATGCGGTCGCTTTCGCTGTGCATCACCGCCCGGTACAGGGGACACGCGGCACCTATCGCGTTAACATGCGCCATGGCGTCAGCCGGATCAGATCCGGCCAGCGCCACACGCTGGGTGTTATCTTCCATGATGCCAAATGAGTCTTGCGATTGACGGCTGATCTGTTCGACAGCGTCGACGAGGCGCAGCCGTTGCGCGAGGAGATTGCGGACGGCGCGGTGCTGCTGCGCGGATTCGTCAAGCCGATCGAGAGCGAGTTGACCGAAGCGGTCCGCGCGATCGTGGCGCAGTCGCCGTTCCGGCGGATGACGACGCCCGGCGGCCATCTGATGTCGGTGGCGATGACCAATTGCGGCGAGCGCGGCTGGATCACCGATCATACCGGCTATCGCTATGATCCCATCGATCCGCGCACCGGCGCGCCTTGGCCGGCGATGCCGCCGGTGCTGCGCGATCTCGCCCGCCGCGCGGCAGAGCAAGGCGGCTTCAAAGACTTCGCGCCCGATGCGTGCCTCGTCAACCGGTACGAGCCCGGCACGCGGCTGTCGCTGCATCAGGACAAGGACGAGCTGGATTATTCCGCGCCGATCGTCTCGGTCTCGCTCGGACTGCCAGCGACCTTCCTGTTCGGCGGGCTCGCGCGAAGCGACAAACCGCGCCGTTTCCGGCTGGTGCATGGCGACGTCGTGGTCTGGGGCGGGGCCAGCAGGCTGGCCTATCACGGTGTCGCGCCGCTCGCCGACGGCGAGCATGCGCGGCTCGGGCGGAAGCGGATCAATCTGACGTTCCGAAGAACGCGGTGACGCGTTTGCTCGCCGGCCTGCTTGGTCTAAGCTGGTGTCAGGGGGAAGCGGCGCCATGACGACCACGGAGCATTCGGGTGATACGGGAACGGCACGCCGGACCGGTCTCTATCTGGCGCTGTTGCAATTGGTGTTCACGCTGGGCTGGACGACCTATGTCGTCTACTTGCCGAAACTTGCCGCCGAGGTCGGCATTGCGCCGTCCGCCGTCATCTTCATTCTGATGCTGGATCAGGCGATCTTCACCATTGCCGACACCGCAATGGGTGTCGCCGCCGACAAGGTCGCGCCTTATGTCGGCAGGCTCGGCCTGTTCGTCGGGCTCGTGGCTGCCGTCTCCTGCGCCGCGTTCGTGGCGCTGCCCTTCGTCGCCGGAGCCGGTGCGGCCGCGCCAGGCTGGTTCATCGCACTGATCGTGGTTTGGTCGGTTACGTCGTCTGCGCTGCGCGCGCCGCCGCTGACCTTGCTCGGCAAGTATCGCGCAAAGCCGCAGGTGCCGTTCCTCGCGGCGCTTGCGATGCTCGGCTACGGCGTGGCAGGCGCGGTCTCGCCCTATCTCGGCGTCGTGCTGCGCGAGCACGATGCGCGGCTGCCGTTCGTGATCTCCAGTGTCGTGCTGCTGCTCACGGCGCTCGGGCTGTCGCGGATCGAGCATGACGTGGCGCGCGACACCGTGCCGCCCAGGCCGGACGAAGCAGCAAAGCCCCTCGGACTGGTGCCCATCGCCTTCATCGTCGCGATGGTCGCACTCGCACTCGGCTACCAGCTGCACTTCGCCATGAACAGCGCACCGTCCTATTTGCGGTTCGCCAGCCCCGGCGAGTTGCAATGGCTGATGCCGGTGTTCTGGATCGGCTTCAACATCGCGATGTTTCCGGCGAGCCTCGTCGTCAAGCATCGCGGTGGCCTGATCGTAATGGGCGCCGCCGGATTGCTCGGCGCAGTCGCGATCGCGGCGGCCGAGCTTGCCGGCAGCCTCAACGCGCTGATTGCGGCGCAGTTTCTCGCCGGCGCCGCGTGGGGCTGCATGCTGATGAGCGCGATCTCGGCCGCGCTCGCGATCGGCTCGACGGGCGCGGAAGGCAAGGTGACGGGGCTGGTCTTCTCCGCACTCGCCTTTGGCACGTTTGCGCGCATGGCGGCAGCCGCCGGCGGCCTGCAGAAGATGCCGGAATATGCGCCGCTGTTGCACTGGACGCCGGTCGCCTGCTGGTCGGTCGCAGGTGCAGACCTCCTGGTGATCGCAGCCGCGCGGCTACAGGGTGGTGTCGAGCTCAAGGCTTCGGCGGGTGGATGAACGCCCAGGGGCTGACTTCCGAATCCCGCGTCACTTCCACCGAAATCAGATACGGCCCGCCGTGGCTGAGCGCCTTCTCCATCGCGGCCTTGAACTGATCCGGCGCGGTGACACGCGCCGCCGCGACGCCAAATGACTCGGCTAGCTTGACGAAGTCCGGATTGACGAGATCGGACGCCACCACGCGGCCGTCGAAACGTTCGCGCTGGTCGCGGCGGACGTTGCCGTAGGCGTTGTTGTTGAACACCAGCGTCACCACGCCGATGTTGAACTGAACGGCGGTGGCAAGCTCCTGCACGCCGAACATGAAGCCGCCGTCGCCGGTGATCGCCACCACGGGCTTGTCGGGATTGGCGACCTTGGCGCCAAGCGCGGTCGGGAAACCCGAGCCCAGCGTGCCCTGATAGCCCGAGGTGATGAAGGTGCGCGTCTGGTAGACCGGAAAGCCGTACCAGGACGCGAAGCCGAATTGCGACAGTTCATCAGTGACGATCGCATTCGCGGGCAGCACCTCGCGGAGGATGTTGAGATAGGCCATCTGCGGCTGGATGCGCTGGATCTCCGCCTGCGCCGTCGCCGTGGCCTCGCGGATCTCCTGGCGCCGCGTGCCGCCTTTGGAATAGCCGGCCCTCTTCACGGCTGCGACGAGATCGGCCGTCCCGTCCTTGGCGTCGGCGACGATGGAGACATCGGAGGCGAGCCGGCGCATCTCGGCCGGATCGATGTCGATCCTGATGGATTTCAGCCCCTTCGGCTGAAAGGGCCAGCGGAAGCCCGACGCCGGCAGTTCCGCGCGGGTGCCGATCGCGATCATCACATCGGTTGTCGGCCACAGCTTGTAGGCCGCTGCCATGGTCAGGCCGAGCTCGTGCGCGTTGGAGACGATGCCGCGGCCGCTGCGGAAAGCAACCACGGGCGCATCGATCATCTCGGCGAGCTCGAGGATCTCCTCGCCCGCCTCGGTCGCGCCGCTGCCGACGAAGATCATCGGCGCCTTGCCGGCCTTGATTAGCGCCGCGGCCTGCTTGACGAGATCGGCATCGGGCTGCGGAGCGGGCAGGGGCTCCAGCATCCGGGCAGCGGCGGTGTCCGCGCGCTGGGTGAAGACGTCCCAGGGCATCTCGACCGAGGCCGGACCACGCCGTCCCGACATCATCTCCTGGAAGGCGCGCGCGACGACCGTCGGCGCGTTGCCGGGATATTCGATCCGATCAGCCCACTTCACATAGGTTCGCAAGGTCGCAAGCTGGTCCGGCATCTCGTGCAGATGGCCGCGTCCCTTGCCCAGAAATTGCGTCGGCACCTGGCCGGTGACGCACAGCACCGGCTCGTTGCAGCCGAACGCGGTGAGCAGCGCCGCGCTGGCATTGAGCACGCCGGGGCCCGGCACCACGCTGAACACGCCGGGCCTGCCGCTGGAGCGGGCATAGCCGAACGCCATGTAGCCGCAGGCCTGCTCGTGCCGTGCGCCGATCACCTTGAGCTGGGCCTGGTGGAAGGCGTCGAACAGGCCGTAGACCTGCGCGCCGGGCAGGCCGAACACAGTGTCGACGCCATGGGCGACGAGCCCGCTTACGATCGCTTCGCCGCCGGTGAGGGTGGTCATCTGGCTATTCCACTTCGATTGTTGGTCAGGCTTCGTCGACGACACCGTTGCGCAAGCGTCCGATGCCCTCGGCCTCGATTTCGACGATGTCCCCGGGCTTCAGGTAACGCGGCGGATCGAACCGGGCACCAGCGCCGGTCGGCGTGCCCGTGACGATGATATCGCCGGGGACGAGGGTTGCGAAGGTCGAGATATAGTTCAAGAGATAGCGGAACGGAAACATCAACCGGCTGGTGCGATCGTCCTGCCTGAGCTCGCCGTTGACATGCGTGGTGAGCCTGACGTCCGCAATCTGCGCTTCCGTCGTGTAGGGCACCAGCCACGGCCCAAGGCTGCCGCTGGAATCAAAGTTCTTGCCCTGCGTCACGTTGAACTTGGCGTGGCGCAGCCAGTCGCGCACCGAGCCTTCGTTGCACAGCGTGAGCGCGGCGATATGATCGAGCGCTGCGCTCTCCGGGATGTGCCGGCCTTCCTTGCCGATCACCAGCACGATCTCGCCCTCATAGTCGAGCTGCGCGGAGGCGCGCGGGCGCACCAGCGGCGTGTCGTGGCCGACAAAGGAACGGGGCGAGCGCATGAACATGCTCGGATATTTCGGCGCGTCCTGGCCGTCCTTGTATTCGGCGTTGCGGTCGGGATAGTTGACGCCGATGCAGATGATCTTCTCCGGCGCAGGCACCGGCGGCAGCCATGTGATGTCGGCGAGCGCGTGATCCGGCGCGCGGCCGGCCGCTTCCTCGGCAAGGCTTGCGAGCTTGCCGGCCGCGATCACTTCCCGCAGCGTCGGATATTCCTTTGCGTAGCGCGCGGAGAGATCAACGATGCCGCCCTCCAGCACGGCGCCGTAGCTGACAACTCCTTTGACGGAATAAGTGGCGAGGCGGGGGAGTCTCATGGCTCAGTCCGCCACCAGCACGTCGGCCACGAATTTCGGCTCGCGCACGGCTTGCCCTGAGAAAGGCGAACCTTGCTCGAACCACGAGCGCGGGGCCGGCGCGCCCCACAGCGTCTGGCGTCGCGGATCGCGCAGCGACCAGCGCAGCGGCTCGTGGTCGTGATCCCCGGTAAAATAATCGCTGGTGTAGAGCTCGAGGCGATGCCCGTCGGGGTCGCGCACGTAAAGGAAGAACGCATTCGAGATGCCGTGGCGGCCCGGGCCACGCTCGATGTTCTTGACGAAGCCTTGCGAAGCCATGACGTCGCAGAGATGGATGATGTTCATCGCCGTCGGCGTCCAGTAGGCGAAATGGTGCAAGCGAGGGCCCTTGCCATTGGTAATCGCAAAATCGTGAACGTTGCCCTTGCGATGCATCCAGGCGGCGGCGATGCGTCCGTTCGGACCATCCTCTTCGGCGTATTCGGTGAGGCGGAAGCCGAGCCGCGCATAGAAATCGACGGTGTCCTGCACCTCGGCGGCAAAGACGTTGAAATGATCCAGCCGCTGCGGATGGCAGCCCCGATAGAGGTCGTAACGACGCAAGAGATGCGGCCGCCGGTCCATCGATGCATAGAGCTCAATCTGGAAGCCGAAGGGGTCGGTGAATTGCAGGGTGCGGCCCTGGAAGGGCTGATCGACGAACGCGTATCCGAGGCCGTTCTCGGAGAGGAAGGCGGCGGCCTTGTCGAGATCCCCGTCATTGCCGACCTTGAAGCCGAGCCGGGCACAGGCCGGCACCGCGGCCTTCCGCAGCACCAGAGAGTGATGCTGGTGCTCCTCGGCGGCGCGCAAGTATACGACCTTGTCGTCGGCGTCCTCGACATGCAGGCCGACAATGGTCTCGTAGAACTCGCGGCTCAATTTCAGATCGGTCACGTCGAGCACGACGTGGCTGGAACGGATGATGTTGAACGGCGGCTCGAAGACGTGTTGCGGTACGGGCATGTGCGTTTCCCCTCATTCTGTCATTCCGGGGCGTGCGAAGCGCGAACCCGGAATCCATTCATCCACCAACTCTGCTGCTCGATTGATTCCGGGTTCGGCTCTTAGAGCCGCCCCGGAATGACACCGCCGCTAAACGCCCAGCTTCTGAATCTTGTGCGTGCCCCGCGCCAGCGAGACGTGCTTGGTTTCCATGTAGAAGTCGAACGAATAATCACCGCCGTCGCGGCCGATGCCGCTCGCCTTCATGCCGCCGAACGGCGTCGGCAAATGGCGGACGTTTTCCGAGTTCAGCCAGATCATGCCGGCCTCCAGCGCGTCGGCGACACGCAACGCGCGGCCGACGTCGTTGCTCCAGACATAGCCGGTCAGGCCATAGCGGATGTCGTTGGCGATCTCGATCGCGTCGGCCTCGTCCCTGAACGGCAGCACCGTGAGGAAGGGGCCGAACACCTCCTCCTGCGCCACGCGCATCTTGCCGTGCGCGCCGGTCACCAGGGTGGGCTCGACATAATGTCCGCCGCCCGGGCCGTCATGGGCCTTGCCGCCGACCGCGATCGTCGCGCCGTCCTGGCGCGCGACGTCGAAATAGGAGCAGACCTTCGCCAGATGCCGCTCGTGGATCAGCGGTCCGATCTCGGTGGCGGGATCGAGGGGATGGCCGACCTTCAGCGCCTTCACGCGCGCGGTCAGCTTCTCGGTGAACTTGTCCGCAATGCTCGCCTGAACCAGGAGTCGGCTCGATGACGTGCAGCGCTCGCCGTTGAGGGAGTAGATCATGAAAACCACGGCATCGAGCGCGCGGTCGAGATCGGCATCGTCGAACACGATCACCGGGTTCTTGCCGCCAAGCTCGAAATGCACGCGCTTCAGGGTCGGTGCGCCCTGGACCATGATCGCCGAGCCGGTCGCGCTCTCGCCGACGAATCCGATCGCCTTGATGGCGGGATGCTCGGTCAGCGCTTTGCCGGCTTCCTCGCCGAAACCGTGGACGGTGTTGAGCACGCCGTCGGGAATACCGGCCTGCTTGGCCAGCTTCGACAGCATGTCGGCGGTGACCGGCGACCATTCGGCCGGCTTGTGCACGACGGTGCAGCCAGCGGCGAGGGCGGGGGCGATCTTCCAGGTCGAGAGCATGAATGGGGTGTTCCACGGCGTGATCACGCCGACCGGTCCGATCGGCACCCGCGTCGAGACATTCCAGTGCTCGTCGCTCGGCGTGTTGAGGCCGTCGCGCGCCTCCGCGCATTTGTCGGCGAAGAAGCGGAAATTCTCGGCGGCGCGAATCGCGGCCTTGGCCATGAAGCGATAGGCTTGGCCGGTGTCGATGCATTCGAGCACCGCGATGTCCTCGGCATTGTCCTCGATCGCGTCGGCCACGCGATGCAGCAGCTTCTTCCGCATCGCCGGACCCATGTCGCGCCAGGATTTGAAGGCGAGCGCAGCGGCCGTTGCGGCGCGGTCGATGTCCTCGGCGCTGCCGCGCGCGACGCTCGCGAGCGTCGTGCCATCGACCGGCGATTTCGTCTCGAACGTCTCGCCCGAGGTCGAGGCAACGGTCTTGCCGTCGATCATGTGACCGATTCCGTCGGCACGCAGCTGCTTCAACAGCGGCGCCACGCGGTCGCGGTTGGCCTGGAACACATCGGCTTTGGGGCTGGGCTTATCCATGGGCGGCTTCCGCTTTCAGGGCGTCGTGGATGTTGTTGCGCTTCCAGCTCGTGTCCTTGTCGTTGATCTGCATGTCGAACGACAGAGCGAACTTGCCGGCGGCGAAGACGGGATCGAGATGGCGGGAGAGCGCCTGGAAGACGTGTTCGCCGGCCTTCTGGCGCGTCTTGAGATCGCGGCCCTCGCCGATGCGCAGCACCATGTCGAGAAAGCCGTAGTCCTGTCGTGCGTCCGCAATCGCATAATGCTCGCAGCGGATGGCGCGCACGCGGATGCCGCCGAGCGGGAAGATACCGGTCTCAACCGCCGCCTTGCGCACGACCTCGCACACCAGCTTCATGTCGAGACGGCCGTCGAGATTGGCCGAATATTCGATCGTGAAATGCGGCATCGCAGCTTCACTCCCTGTGTCGTCTTATTGCTTTACGCGAAGTAGCAGCTCACCGAGCCATAGGCGCCATAATCGGCTTGAATTGTGTCGCCCTTGCGGGTCTCGATCGGCCGGATGAAGGAGCCGGCGAGCACGACCTGGCCGGGCTCCAGCGCGAGCCCGAGCGGCGCGATCTTGTTGGCGAGCCAGGCAACGGCGGTCGCGGGATGATTGAGCACGCCGGCGGCAAGGCCGGTTTCCTCGAGCTGTCCGTTTCTGAAGCAGAGCGCGCCGATCCAGCGCAGATCGGTGTCGAGCGGGCGGATCGGCCGTCCGCCGAGCACGATGCCCGCATTGGCCGCATTGTCGGCGATGGTGTCGAAAATCTTCCGCGTCGCCTTCGTCTTGGGATCGACGCGCTCGATCCGCGTATCCAGGATCTCCAGTGCCGGCACGACGAAGTCGGTGGCATTGAGCACGTCGAACAGCGTGCAGTCGGGGCCTGAAAGCCGCTTGCTCATGACGAAGGCGAGTTCGGCTTCCACGCGCGTCGCTATGAAGCGCTCGGTCGGCACCAGCCCGCCATCGGCAAAGAACATGTCGTCGAGCAGCACCCCGGAATCGGGTTCGTCGATATTGAGCGCGCTCTGCATCGCCTTCGAGGTCAGGCCGATCTTGTGGCCCTTGACGATGCGGCCCTCGGCGATCTTGACGTCGACCCAGGCCTTCTGAATCGCGTAGGCATCAGCGATGGTGATGCCAGGGAAGTCCTGCGAGAGCTGCCTGATCTGCGTGCGGGTCTTCTCCGCCTGGTGCAGACGCCTCGCGCAAGCTTGGATATCGTCGTTGGAGAGCGCCATTGTGATCTTACAAATCGGGATGCCGGGAGATACTTAACATGTTAAGTGAATGCGTCAAACACAATTTCGGCTTGCTGCACTGCAAACGTATTGCGGTTTGAAAGGGCGTCATGGTGAAGAGACTGGCTGATCCAGCGAACGGAAGCGCGCCTGCCGCGCGCCAGGTGCCGATGCGCGATTTCTCGCGCTCGCTGCCGATGTCGCTGCTGCGGGCCCGCGAAGCGGTAATGCGGCAGTTCCGCCCCTCGCTGCGCGAGCACGGCTTGACCGAGCAGCAATGGCGCATTCTGCGCGCGCTGGCGGCGATCGAAGCGGTCGAGGTTACGGAACTCGCGCGCACCGCCTTCCTGCTCGGACCGAGCCTGTCACGCATCCTGCGCGATCTCGAGGGGCGCAATCTGATCGAGCGCAAGACCGCGAAGGCGGACCAGCGCCGCAGCATGGTCTCGATCTCGAAAGAGGGGGTGAAGCTGATGGCCTCGGTGGCGCCGAATTCGGAGGCGATCTATGCCGAGATCACGCGGCGCTTTGGCGCACGCAAGCTCGCCGAATTGCAGGACATGCTAGGCGCGCTCGAACAGAGTCTCGCAGGGCTGGGGACAGGCGAGGAGGCAAGTGCCGAGGAGTGAAGCCAGATATGCGCGCGCGCGCGGCCGATAGCCATGGACATTCACGCTTTTTTTCGCTCAAAGTGCGGCCCATCGGGAAGGGCTCGGCCCCCGAGGCAATCCAGAGTGTCACCGCCGAGGGATGTTGGATTGCTCCCTGTCGCTCGCAATGACGACGGTCCAAACAACAAAGAAGGAAGGCAACGTGGCGAACAAGGTCAAGGAAATCTGGAAGTCGGGCAAGGCCGTGGTCAACGCGTGGCTCGCAATTCCCTCCGGCTTCTCGGCCGAGATGATCGCGCAATGCGGCTTCGACAGCGTCACCGTCGACATGCAGCACGGCGTGCAGGACTATCTATCGATGGTCCAGTGCTTCCAGGCGATGGACAAGCATCCCGTGACCCCGATGGTCCGCGTGCCCTGGAACGAGCCCGGCATCATCGGCAAGGTGCTCGACGGCGGCGCCTATGGCGTGATCTGCCCGATGGTCAACACGCCGCAGGAAGCCAGGAACCTGGTCTCCTATTCCAAATATCCGCCGCAGGGCGTGCGCTCCAACGGCCCGATCCGCGCCGGCATGTACGGCACCGCGGGCTCGTATCAGAAGACCGCGAATGCCGACACCATCCTGCTGCCGATGATGGAGACCAAGACCGCGGTCGAGAACATGGAAGCGATCCTCGACGTCGAAGGCATCGACGGCGTCTATATCGGGCCGTCCGATCTCGGATTCTCCTACGGCCTCGAACCCAAGCTCGACCGCAGCGAGCCCGAGATCCTCGCGATCTACGAGAAGATCATCAAGGAGTGCGGCAAGCGCGGCCTCAATCCGGGCATCCATTGCAGCGGCGCCGAAGGCGCGGCGCGCGCCATCAACATGGGCTTCAAGCTGGTGACGCTGTCGAACGAGGTCGGCCTGATGACGACCTACGCCAAGATGCAGGTCAACGCGACCCGCAAGGATTCGGGCGGCAAGGCTTAAGAAACTCGCGAATGGCGGATGGGGAGTAGCGAATAGGGCTGCTCCCTTTTCCATTCGCCACTCACTATTCGTTACTCGCCTCCGAAGGAGACCTGCCATGACCATCAGCCCAGTCATCCGCCTGCATCCCGATGATGGCGTGCTGATCGCGCGCGCCAGCCTGCCGCCGGGGACGGTGGTGGTGGATGGCGTGACCACGGTCGAACGCATTCCCTCCGGCCACAAGGTCGCGATCAAGCCGATCGCGGTCGGCGAGCCGGTCAAGCGCTACGGCCAGATCATCGGCTTTGCGACGGTGCCGATCGCGCCGGGCCAGCACGTGCACGTGCAGAATTGCGGCATGGGCGATTTCGCCAAGGACTATGCCTATTGCGCCGACGTCAAGCCGACGCCGAATTTCGATCTGCCGGCGACCTTCGAGGGCATCCGCCGCCCGGACGGCCGTGTCGCCACGCGCAACTATATCGGCATTCTCACCTCGGTGAATTGCAGCGCGCATGTCGCGAGCCTCGTCGCCGACGTCTTCAAGAAAAATCCCTTCACCGGCGACAATCCGCTGGCCGAGTTCCCCAATGTCGACGGCGTGGTCGCGCTGACCCACAAGACCGGCTGCGGCATGACGCAGAACGAGCCGCTCGCGCTGCTCCGCCGCACGCTCGGCGGCTACGCACGCCACGTCAATTTCTCCCACGTCATCGTGCTTGGGCTGGGCTGCGAGGTGAACCAGATCGGCGGCCTGATGGAAGAACAGAAGCTCGCCGGCCGCCTGCGCGCGATGGACATTCAGGAGGTCGGCGGCACCCGCAAGACGGTCGAGGCCGGCATCGCCTTCGTGCGCGAGGCGCTGACTGATGCCGACAAGGTCAAGCGCGAAACGGTGCCGGCGAGCGAGCTCACCGTGGCGCTGCAATGCGGCGGCTCGGATGGCTATTCCGGCGTGTCAGCCAATCCCGCGCTCGGTGCTGCCAGCGATCTCATCGTGCGCCACGGCGGCACAGTGATCCTGTCGGAGACGCCGGAGACCTACGGCGCCGAGCATCTCTTGACGCGCCGCGCCGTCAGCCGCGAGGTCGGCGAGAAGCTGGTCGACCTCATGCGCTGGTGGGACGAATACACCGCGCGTGAAGGCGCCGAGATGAATGCCAATCCGAGCCCCGGCAACAAGGCCGGCGGTCTCACCACCATTCTGGAGAAGTCGCTCGGCGCGATGGCGAAGGCCGGCACCACCAATCTCGTCGAGGTCCTGCGTTACGCCGAGCCCATCACCAAGAAGGGTTTCGTCTTCATGGACACGCCCGGTTACGACCCGGTCGCGGCGACCGGCCAGGTGGCGGGCGGCGCCAATCTCGTCTGCTTCACCACGGGCCGCGGCAGCGTGTTCGGCTGCAAGCCGGCGCCCTCGATCAAGCTCGCCACGAACACGCCGATGTACAAGCGCATGGAAGAGGACATGGACGTCAATTGCGGCACCATCCTCGAAGGCGAGGAGAGCGTCGAGCAATGCGGCCAGCGCATCTTCGAACTCATCCTCAAGACCGCCTCGGGTCAACCGACCAAGAGCGAAAGCTTCGATTTCGGCGGCGCCGAGTTCGCGCCCTGGGTGCTCGGCGCGACGATGTAGTCGCGCGGCGCGCGGCGCGCGGCGCAATCGCAACGCAGTCGCAATTGAATCGAGTGATAACAGGGGCGCGTGTGGTTGCGCGGGATGTAACGATCCCTTGCTAAGTAATGATACGGAGGCGCGCATCTCGCCCCGAGGTTCTCAAACTTACACCTGATTAACACTGTTGCCGTAGACACGGTGTGATGCGGTCCACAGCGTGGTGGGCCAGCCTGTGTTCGAGGATCAAGCGATGCAAGCGATACGTCCCACGGGGGTGGAAAATCTCCTCGGTGAGGAGGAGCTGATCGTATCGAAGACCGATCTCAAGGGCCGCATCACCTACGCCAACGACGTCTTTCTCCGCATGGCGAAGTACTCCTGGAAGGAGCTGATGGGCGCGCCCCACAGCCTGATCCGCCATCCGGACATGCCGCGCTGCGTCTTCAAGCTGCTGTGGGATACACTCCAGGCCAAGCAGGAGATCTTCGCCTACGTCGTCAATCTCGCCGGGGACGGCAGCCATTATTGGGTGTTCGCCCATGTCACCCCGACGCTCGACGATCGCGGCAACATCATCGGCTATCACTCCAATCGACGCAGGCCCCATCCGGCGCCTGTCGAGCGCATCAAGCCGATCTACAAAGCGCTCTGCGCGGAAGAGGCGCGCCACGCCAATGCCAAGGACGGCATGCGCGCAAGCTTCGACGTGATGGTCGCTCTGCTCAAGCAAAACGGTGTTGCTTACGATGAATTCGTGCTCTCTCTCTAAGGCGAAAGCAGCGACCGCGCTCGCGTGTCTTCTCGTCGCCGTCGCGTTCGCCGTCTCGCTGCTCGGCTGGAGCGGAATCGTCAACGCAGCGCCGCTCGGCGCGGCGATCACGCTGCTCGGCTATGCCCTCTGGTGTCAGCACCGCGCGGCAATGGCCGTTGATGAGGTGGCCGATGTGTGCCGCAAGGCGGCGCGCGGCGATCTCGAAGCGCGGATCCTGAGCGAGCGCCAGGCCGGGCGGATCGGCGCCATCCAGAAGTCGGTCAACGACATGCTCGACATCACCGACGCCTTCGTCCGCGAGGCTTCGGCGTCGATGGACTATGCCAGCCGGGGCAAGTATTTCCGCAAGATCCTCGCGCGCGGCTTGCCCGGCTCGTTCCGCCGCTCGGCCAGCGTGATCAATGCCGGCACCGACAGCCTCGGCCGCCGCGTGGTCGAGATCGCCGGCCTCGCAAAGCACTTCGGCACGCATCTCGACGAGGTTGCGGGCACGCTCATGAGCGCCGCGACCGATCTGGAATCCGATGCCGGCCAGATGGCGGCGGCGGCGGAGATCACGAGCCGCCAGACCTCGGGCATGCGCAGCGCGTCAGATCAGGCCTCGAGCAATGTCGCGACGGTGGCGAGCGCCGCGGAGCAGCTCGCGTCCTCGATCGCGGAGATCAGCCGCCAGGTCGCCGGTTCGACCACGAGCACCGGGCGCGCCGTCGACGAGGCCAATCGTGCCGGCAGCGAAATTCGCAGCCTCGCGGATGCCGCGATGCGGATCGGCGACGTCGTCAAGCTGATCAGCGAGATCGCCGAGCAGACCAACCTGCTCGCGCTCAACGCCACGATCGAGGCGGCGCGGGCAGGTGAGGCGGGCCGCGGCTTCGCGGTGGTGGCCTCCGAGGTCAAGAGCCTCGCCAACCAGACTGCGAAGGCGACCGAGGAGATCAGCGCCAAGGTCGGCGAGATGCAGCAATCGACGACCAATTCGGTCGCAGCCGTCGAGGCGATCGCGCAGACCATCGGCGAGATCGACGGCATCACCGCCGCGATCGCGGCCTCGGTCGAACAGCAGGGCGCTGCGACGCGCGAGATCGCCCGCAACGTCCAGGAGGCCTCGGCCGGCACCTCGCAGGTCTCCTCCAACGTGTCGGGCATCAGCGAAGCCGCCGCCGATACCGGCCGGGTGGCCAGCCGCGTCAACAGCGCCTCCGAACGCGTCCATGGCGAGGTCGAGACGCTCCGCCGCGAGGTGACGCAGTTTCTGCAGCGGCTGACCTCGGCGGCGTAGGGAGGCGATCTCGTTCCCTCTCCCCTTGCGGGAGAGGGTGGCTCGCCGCAAAGCGGCGAGACGGGTGAGGGGGTCTCTCCTCACGAACAGCTCTGCGAGCGGTGACATACCCCTCATCCGGCGCTAGCCCGCATCTTACCTAGCGGTCTCGTGGGTGGGCAAAGGCGCACTTGCGCCGTGCCGCCCGGTCTACGATGTGACCGGGATACTTCCTAGGCACCCTTTGCCCGTTGTTAGTGCTTGATCGCACCCACATCAGGTGTTCTGCTCAAAAAAGCTGCTGGAGCACCGCACCCCGTGTCGATCTACGTCGCATTACATCACGTCACGCACTACAAATACGACCGCCCGATCGATCTGGGACCGCAGACCATCCGGCTGCGGCCGGCGCCGCATACGCGCACGCCGGTCCTGAGCTATTCCCTCAAGGTCACGCCATCCAACCATTTCGTGAACTGGCAGCAGGATCCGCAGGGTAACTGGCTCGCCCGCTACGTCTTCCCGGAGAAGACGACCGAGCTGAAGATCGAGGTCGACTTCACGGCGCAGATGACGGTGGTCAACCCGTTCGACTTCTTCGTCGAGCCTTACGCCGACAGCTTTCCCTTCGAGTACCCCAAAGACCTGAAGACCGAGCTCGCGCCGTATCTCGAGACCGTCAAGCCCGATCGCCTGTTCGCCAAATTTCTCGACACGATCCCGCATGACGCCCCGAACACCGTCAACTTCCTGGTCGATCTCAATCGCGAGCTTCAAAAGCACGTCCGTTACATCATCCGTATGGAGCCGGGCGTGCAGACACCGGAGGAGACGCTCTCCTCCGGCGCTGGATCGTGCCGCGACTCGGCCTGGCTCCTGATCCAGACGCTGCGTCATCTCGGGCTCGCCGCGCGTTTCGTGTCCGGCTACCTGATCCAGATCCGTCCCGACATCGATCCGATCGAGGGCCCCCCCGAGGTCGAGAACGACTTCACCGACCTGCACGCCTGGGCCGAGGTCTATCTGCCGGGCGCGGGGTGGATCGGGTTCGATGCGACCTCCGGCATGCTCGCGGGCGAGGGCCACATCCCGGTCGCCGCCACGCCGCATTATCGCTCGGCCGCACCGATTTCGGGCGGCGCCGGCTTTGCCGAGGTCGAGTTCGAATTCGACATGAGCGTAAAGCGCATCCGCGAGGCGCCGCGCATCACAAAACCGTTCTCGGACGAATCCTGGGCGCGGCTCAACGATCTCGGCGAGCAGGTCGACGGCGATCTCGCTGCGCAGGACGTGCGGCTCACCATGGGCGGCGAGCCGACCTTCGTCTCGGTCGACGATCTCGAAGCGGCGGAGTGGAATACGGAAGCCGTCGGTCCGACCAAGCGCGGGCTCGGCGACGATCTGATCCGCCGCCTGCGCACGCGCTTCGCGCCCGGCGGGCTGCTGCATTACGGCCAGGGCAAATGGTATCCCGGCGAAAGCCTGCCGCGCTGGGCCTTCGGCCTGTACTGGCGCAAGGACGGCGTGCCGATCTGGAAGAATGGCGACCTGATCGCGAAGATCGAGAATCCGCGGCGCGCCGAGGTCAAGGACGCCCAGGCGTTCGTGGAGGGTGCGGCGTTGCGGCTCGGGCTCGATCCCGGCTACATCATGCCGGCCTATGAGGACACTGCGTACTGGCTCCAGAAGGAGGCCGAGCTTCCCGTCAACGTCGATCCCTCCGACTCCAAATTGTCCGATCCGGAAGCCCGCGCGCGCATGGCGCGCGTGTTCGACGAGGGTCTCAACACGCCGCGGGGGTTCGTTCTGCCGGTGCAGCGCTGGAACGCGCCGCCGCGCTGGCGCAGCGAGCGTTGGCAACTCCGGCGCAATCATCTGTTCCTGATGCCCGGCGATTCGCCTCTCGGCTTGCGCTTGCCGATCGGCTCGCTCGGTTATGTCCCGCCCAACCAATATCCCTACATCGTCGAGCAAGATCCGATGGAGGCACGGGGCAAGCTGCCGGTGTTCACGTCACCGGCGCGTCCGGAAGCGCCACCGCGGGTCGAGCCGGAGCATCTCAACACCTCGGTTCCCGTGCGCACCGCGATGTCGGTCGAGGTCCGCAACGGCGTGCTCTGCGCCTTCATGCCCCCGGTCGAGCGCATCGAGGATTATCTCGAACTGATCGCGGCGCTCGAAGCGACCGCCGAAGAGATGCAGATTCAGGTTCATGTCGAGGGCTATCCGCCGCCGTTCGATCCGCGCATCGAAGTCATCAAGGTGACGCCCGACCCCGGCGTCATCGAGGTCAACATCCAGCCGGCCAGGAGCTGGCGCGAGGCGGTCGACATCACCGTCGGGCTCTATGAGGACGCCGGCAAGACGCGCCTCGGCGCCAACCGCTTCCTGGTCGACGGCCGCCACACCGGCACCGGCGGCGGCAACCACGTCGTGGTCGGCGGCTCCTCGCCGCAGGATTCACCTTTCCTGCGCCGGGCCGATCTTCTCAAGAGCCTCGTGCTGTACTGGCAGCGGCATCCGTCGCTGTCCTATTTCTTCTCGGGCCTGTTCATCGGCCCGACCAGCCAGGCGCCGCGCATCGACGAGGCCCGCCACGACAGCATCTACGAGCTCGAGATCGCGCTCTCGCATGTGCCGCCGCCGGGCACCCAGGCACCGCTGTGGCTGGTGGACCGGCTGTTCCGGCATCTGCTCGTCGACATCACCGGCAACACTCATCGCGCCGAGATCTGCATCGACAAGCTCTATTCGCCCGACGGGACCACGGGCCGGCTCGGGCTCGTCGAATTCCGCGCGCTCGAAATGCCGCCCGATCCGCGCATGTCGCTGGCGCAGCAGCTCCTGATCCGCGCGCTGATCGCAAAGATGTGGCGCGAGCCGCAAACCGGCAAGTTCGTGCGCTGGGGCACCGCGCTGCATGACCGCTACATGCTGCCGCATTTCATCTGGGAAGACTTCCTGGACGTGCTCACCGAGCTGAAGCAGTTCGGCTACCCTTTCGAGCCGGAATGGTATCTGGCCCAGCTCGAATTCCGCTTTCCCGCTTTCGGCCGCGTCCATCATGGCGGCGTGACGCTGGAGCTGCGCCAGGCGCTGGAGCCCTGGCACGTGCTGGGCGAGGAGGGCTCGGCCGGCGGAACCGTGCGCTATGTCGACTCATCCGTCGAGCGGCTCCAGGTCAAGACCGAAGGCTTCGTCGAGGGCCGCCACATCGTCACCTGCAACGGCCGCCGCCTGCCGATGACCTCGACCGGCCGCTCGGCCGAGGCCGTGGCCGGCGTCCGCTTCAAGGCCTGGCAGCCGGCCTCCGGCCTGCACCCGACCATCCCGGTCCACGCGCCGCTGACCTTCGACCTGATCGACACCTGGAACGGCCGCTCGCTCGGCGGCTGCGTCTATCACGTCGCCCATCCGGGCGGCCGAAGCTACGAGACCAAGCCGGTCAACACCTATGAGGCCGAGGCGCGGCGGCTGGCGCGCTTCCAGGACCACGGCCATACACCGGGACCGGTCCGGCCACCGCCCGAGGAACGCACAAATGAGTTTCCGCTGACCCTCGACTTGCGGACCCCGCTCCTGCAATGAGTATGATGGTGGGGCAGGGAGAGGCGCATGGGCGAGGGCGCGGCCGAACAGGACGACAAGGCGGGTAGAGCGCAAGGCCAGCGCGAAGGCCAGCGCCGCCTTGCGCAGTGGGTCCGCGATTATAAGCGCCTGCCCGGTATTCCCGACGAGTTCTTGGGGCCCGACGGCGCCCCGCGCGCGGTCTGGAGCCGCTTCTTCGATGCCTTCGGCGCGCTCGCGCCCGACGAGATCGAGCGGCGCTTCGGCATGGCCGACCGTCACCTCCGCGAGGCCGGCGTCACCTATCGCGCCCCCGGCGACAGCGCCGATCGGCCCTGGTCGATCAGCCATCTGCCGCTTTTGATCGACGAGGCCGATTGGCGGCAGCTTTGCGCCGGCATCACCCAGCGCGCCGAGCTGCTCGAGCGCGTGCTGGGCGACATCTATGGCGAAGGCCGGCTGGTCGCCGAAGGCGCGCTGCCGGCAGCTGCGATCGCCGGCAGTCCCGAATATCTCCGCCCCGTCTGCGGCGTGCCGCCGCCGGGTGGACGCTATCTCTCGATCTACGCCGCCGATGTCGGCCGCGGGCCCGACGGCCGCTGGTGGGTGCTCGGCGACCGCACCCAGGCGCCGTCGGGCGCGGGCTACGCGCTGGAGAACCGCCTGGTACTCTCGCGCGCCTTCTCCGACCTCTACAAGTCGATGAACGTGCCGCGCGTTGCGCCGTTCTTCGAGGCCTTCCGCGATTCACTTCGCGCCCGCGCCGACCGCGACGAGCCGCGCATCGGCGTGCTCACCCCCGGCAGTTTCAGCGAGACCTATTTCGAGCACGCGACGCTGGCGCGCTATCTCGGCTTCCTCCTCGTCGAGGGCGACGATCTCGCCGTCAGCGACAACCGTATCCACATCCGCACCGTCGCCGGGCTGAAGCGGCTCGACGTGCTGCTGCGCCGGGTCGATTCCAACTCGCTCGACCCGCTCGAGCTCGATGCCTCCTCGCATCTCGGGGTCCCCGGCCTCATTGACGTGCTGCGCAAGGACGGCGTCGTCGTCGCCAACATGCCGGGCTCGGGCGTCCTGGAGGCGCGGGCGCTGCTCGGCTTCCTGCCGGCACTCAGCCGCCGCCTGCTCGGCGAAGAGCTGAAGATGCCGCACATCGCGACCTGGTGGTGCGGGCAGCGATCGGCGCGCGAGGAGGTGCTGGCGCGGCTCGACGAGGTCGCGATCGAAGGCGCCTACCAGCGCGCCGTGCCCGGTCTCGACCGCGCGGGCCCGGTGCTGGCAAGCGAATTGGATGCCGGCGATCGCCAGCGTCTGGTCGAGGCCATCAGTGCGCGCGGCATGGATTATGTCGGCCAAGAGGTGGTGCGGCTCTCCACCATGCCGGTGTGGGACCAGGGCCAGATCAGCCCGCGTCCGTTCGTGCTGCGCGTGTTCGCGGCGGCGACACCGGATGGCTGGGCCATCATGCCCGGTGGCTTCTGCCGCATCGCCGAGCAGCCCGACGCGCGCGCGGTGTCGATGGGCGACGGTGCGCGCGCTGCCGACGTCTGGGTCGTCTCCGACAAGCAGGTCTCGACCGCGACCCTGCTGCCGGCGACCGACAAGGTGCGAATCCGCCGCATCGCGGGCGTGCTGCCGAGCCGCGCCGCCGACAATCTGTTCTGGCTCGGCCGCTATCTCGAACGCGCCGAGGCGACGCTGCGCCTCGTGCGCGCCTTGGGCTCGCCGAGCGGCCCCAACAAGGGCACGGCGGCCTCGCTGCAATCGACCGAACGCATCCAGCGGCTTCTGGTGGCCTGGGGCGCGGTTTCGCAAACATCGCGCACCGCGCACGGGCGCATCGTCGCCGAGGCGTTGCAGAGTCCGGATCGCTTCGGTTCGGCGCTGTCGCTGGTGCGCGCGGCGCAGCGCACGGCAACCTCCTTGCGCGAGCGGCTGTCGCCCGACGCCTGGCAGGTCATCACCGAGATGGCCGAACGGCTGGCTTACGAGGTGGAGGACGACGACAGCGTGGTCAGCGCGGCCGAGC
Organism: Bradyrhizobium sp. NDS-1; assembly: GCF_032918005.1. Classification (NCBI taxonomy): domain Bacteria; kingdom Pseudomonadati; phylum Pseudomonadota; class Alphaproteobacteria; order Hyphomicrobiales; family Nitrobacteraceae; genus Bradyrhizobium; species Bradyrhizobium sp. NDS-1. The sequence continues at coordinate 5,661,374 of NZ_CP136628.1, read as the reverse complement.
TGACCTTGCAGGAGCTCGCGAGCTTTGCCGGCCTGGCACAGGAGAACATGAATCGCGCCGCCGGCTGGCGCTTCCTCGACATCGGCCGCCGCACCGAGCGCGCCATCAACACCACGCGTTTCACGCGCCAGTTCGCCTATGACGAGGCCGGCGACGAGGATCTCGACATCCTGCTGACGCTGGTGGATTGCCAGATCACCTACCGCTCGCGCTATCTGCTGGCGCCGATCCTGGCGCCGGTGCGCGATCTTGCCGTGCTCGATCCCTACAATCCGCGCTCGGTCGCGTTCCAGGTCACGACGCTGAACGAGCACATCGCGGCGCTGCCGAGCCTGAAGGAGCACGGCCTGATCGAGAAGCCGCAACGCCTTGCGGTCGCCATGGAGGCGATGCTTGCGACCGCGGAGGCCGAGAAGCTCGAGGTCAAGACGCTGTTCGCGCTGGAGCAGGATCTGCTCAGCCTCGCCGAGGCGATCGGGCAGCACTATTTCCCGCATGGTCCCAATGCCAGCCGGCCGGAAAAGCTGACGGGGCTGGCGTGATCTACGACATCCGTCACGTCACGACCTATGAATACGAGTATCCCGTCAGCTTTGCCCGCTGCACGCTGCGGCTGGAGCCGCGCAGTGGCGGCGGCCAGCAGCTGATCTCGCACCGTGTCGAGATACGTCCGCGGCCTGCCGAGCGGACGGTGCGGCGCGATTTCTTCGGCACGCTCACCGAGAGCGTCGTGATCGAGGCCGCGCATCGCAATCTGCGCATCGACTCGCGCTCGCGCGTCACGGTGTCGCGCCAGCCGCCGGCGCGCGATGCGCTCAGTCCGCCCTGGGAGAGCGTTCGCGATATCGCCTTCGAGGCGACGAGCCTCGGGCCGGCCTCGCCGGTCGGCTATGTCTTCGCCAGCCCGCTGGTGCCGGTGCTGCGTCCCGTCAGCGCCTATGCGGCGGAAAGCTTTCCGCCCGGCGCAGGCATCCTCCAAGGCGCGGTTGATCTGATGCATCGTATTCACAACCAGTTTCGCTACGACTCCAAGGCGACGGTGATCTCGACGCCGCTTGGCGAGGTTTTCGACAAGCGTCATGGCGTCTGCCAGGATTTTGCCCATGTCATGATCGCGGGGCTGCGCGGGCTCGGTCTGCCAGCGGCCTATGTCAGCGGATATCTGCGCACCATTCCGCCGCCTGGCCAGGCACGCCTGCAAGGTGCCGATGCCACCCATGCCTGGGTGTCGCTGTGGTGCGGGACCGAGCTTGGCTGGGTCGATTTCGATCCGACCAACGATCTGCTGATTGGCAACGACCATATCGTGCTTGCAGTGGGGCGCGATTTCTCCGACGTCTCGCCGGTCGACGGCATCATCGTCGGCTCGCCGAAGCAGAAGCTCGGCGTCGCCGTCGACGTGGTGCTGGTGGAGTAGAAGCGGGGCTCCCGTGCCGCTGCCTGCCCGCGAGGATGTATCGGGCCGCTGCCGCAACCGCGATGTCGCATAGCACAACGGTAACATATTTCCGTAATCGCGTTCCCAAGGGTTTGGCCAGCCGGCCCAAGATGGGCTATGCTTCCCGTTGCGTCGCGGACAATTATGAGACGTCGGGAGATGGCATGGGACACCAGCGGACGGGGCTGCATCCATGATAACCTTACCGAGACTGGCGGCTGAATCCCTGGAGCAATTCCTCGGCAAGTTCATGCGTCGCCGGTACGATGAGACTTCTGCCAATATCGTCGAGAGCGCGACCCGCACCGCGATGGAATGCATCGGCAACAGCGATGCGCTCTACCACAATATCGAGCACACGATGCTGGTGACGCTGGCGGCCCAGGCGATCCTCGGCGGCCGAAGCCTTCATACCCACCTGTCGGCCGAGGATTACGTCCATGTCCTGATTGCCTGCCTCGCCCACGACATCGGCTATGTGCGCGGGCTGTTCGAGGAGGACGATTCCGACGGCTTCGTCATTGACGCGGCCGACACCAAGATATCGTTACCGCGTGGTGCATCGGATGCGAGCCTGATGATGTATCACGTCGATCGCTCGAAGCTCTACGTGACCCGGCGGCTGCGGCATATTCCCGGTGTAGATCCGGAGCGCGTTGCCCGCGCCATCGAGGGGACACGCTTTCCGGCCCGCGAAGGCCAGGACTATGACGACGAAGCCTCGATCCTGCGCGCCGCCGACTTCATCGGGCAGCTCGGCGATCCCAACTATCTGCGCAAGGCGAACGCGCTCTATTACGAGTTCGAGGAGGTCGGCATGAACCGCCAGCTCGGCTACGACTCGCCCGCCGACATCGTGAACCGCTATCCGCAATTCTACTGGAACAGCGTCGCGCCCCACATCCAGACCGAGATCGGCTATCTCAACAAGACCGAGATCGGTCGGCAATGGATCGCCAATCTCTACAGCAACGTGTTCCGCGCCGAGCGCGACATCTCGCTGTCCGGCCCGCAGAGATAGTTCGGGCGACTGTCTCCCGGCGCCGCGAGCAACCATGCAACAAAAAACGATCGCCACGGATATCCTCGACATCGCCTATCGCGAATACGGCGCGCCGGACGGCTGGCCCTGTATCATGGGCCACGGTTTTCCCTACGACGTGAACGCCTATGCCGAGGCGGCGCCCCTCATCGCGCAAGGAGGCGCGCGGGTGCTGGTGCCCTGGCTGCGCGGCTATGGGCCGACGCGGTTTCGCTTTCCCGGGACGCCGCGCTCCGGCGAGCAGGCGGCGCTCGGCGCCGATCTCTTGGCCTTCATGGACGCGCTCGGCATCACGCGCGCGGTGATCGGGGGCTATGACTGGGGCGGACGCGCGGCCTGCGTGGTCTCGGCGCTTCATCCGGAGCGCGTGATCGGGCTCGTTTCCGGCAATTCCTACAACATTCAGAACATCGCCCGCGCCATGGAGCCGGCCTCGCCGCCGGAGGAAGCCGCGCTCTGGTATCAATATCTCTTCCACAACGAGCGTGGCCGCCTTGCGCTGGAGCGCAACCGCCGCGGTTTCGCGCGACAGCTCTGGTCGATGTGGTCGCCGAAATGGGCGTTCGACGACACCACGTTCGAGCGGAGCGCGGTGTCCTTCGACAATCCTGATTTCGTCGATGTCGTGATCCACTCCTACCGCCACCGCTACGCGCTGGTCGCGGGCGATCCTGCCTATGCCGCGATCGAGGCGAGGCTCGCAGGCCAGCCGGCGATCCGCGTCCCGACCATCGCGATCGACGGCGACAGCGACGGCGTCAATCCCGGCACAGCCCATCACGCGCGCAAATTCGAAGGCTCGTTCGAGCGGCGCGTCTTCACCGATGCCGGCCACAATCTGCCACAGGAGCGGCCGGCCGAATGGGCGCGGGCCGTGCTCGACGTGCGCAAGGCGGCCGAGCGCGCCTGACCATCGAAGGCGAGACCAGACATTTTCGCTGCATTCGATCTTGACTTGCATCAATGTTGCTGCCGGACGGCGGTGTTCTGCTGGCTGTCGTCCCGGTACGGCTCGTGCTATCTTGAATTGTGCGTCGGGGGCTTCGCAGCAGGAGTGAACCGCCATGACAAGTGCTTCGGATACGTCTCCCCACGGGAGTCTCGGCTCGGGCATTGCTGCGCTGCATGCCAAATGGGGCTGGATCGTCGCGCTCGGTGTCGTCTATCTGATCGCCGGCTTCGTCGCGCTCGGCAGCGTGGCGATGGCGACGATAGCGAGCGTGGTCGTGGTCGGCGCCATGATGATCGTCGCCGGTGTCGCCGAAATCATCGGCGCATTCCAGTTGAAAAGCTGGGGCAAGTTCCTGATCTGGGCCCTGCTCGGCGTGCTCTACGTCATCGCGGGCTTCGTGACCTTTCAGAACCCGCTGCTCGCGGCGGTGCTGTTGACGCTCTTTCTGGGTGCGTCACTGATTGCCTCCGGCGCCATCAGGTTGTTCCTCGCCTTCAACATGAAACGTGAGACGCCGTGGGTGTGGGTGGCGGTCTCGGGCGCGATCACGCTTCTGCTTGGCCTCTTGATCGTTGCGCGCTGGCCGGTCAACAGCGTCTACATCCTCGGCCTGTTCCTCGGCATCGACCTCATCATGGCGGGAGCCGGATGGATCAGTCTGGGCCTCGGTCTGAAGCGGCGTCGTTGACCGAGCCGGGTCATCAGCAACTCGACGCAAGACCGTGTGACGCAACTCCGTTGATCTGACGCGCTGACAAAAAGCAGCGCGCCGCGCGACCGCCTCATGGCGTAGCGGGGACAATCATCGGGGAGAAACCATGAAAGCCGCATTGGTGTTGGCCGCAGCGCTGGCTGCCGCCTGCCTGTCCACGCCCGCCGCCGCGCAGAAATCCTACGGTCCCGGCGTCAGCGACACCGAGATCAAGATCGGCAACACCATGCCCTATAGTGGGCCGGCCTCGCCGCTCAGCATTACGGGCAGGGTGATCTCCGCCTATTTCGACGAGGTCAACGAGAAAGGCGGGGTCAACGGCCGCAAGCTCAATCTGATCTCGCTCGACGACGCGTTCTCGCCGCCCAAGACCATGGAGGCGGCACGCCGGCTGGTCGAGGGCGACGGCGTCGCCTTCATCTTCGCGACCATGGGCACGGCGCCGAGCTCGGCGATCGCGAAATATCTCAACAGCAACAAGGTCCCGCAGCTCTTCCTGATCAGCTCGGCCTCCAAGTGGAACGATCCCGCCAACATGCCCTGGTCGATGGCGCTGCCCTGGGCGCCGAACTACACCAGCGAGGCCGCGATCGACGTCGCCTATGCCCGCGCCAAGAACCCGAATGCGCGTTTCGCGGTGCTCTATCAGAACGACGACGCCGGCAAGGAATATCTGCGCGGCGTCAAGGAGGCGCTCGGTGCCGACGCCGACAAGGCGATCGCGATGGCCTCGAGCTTCGAGGTCGCCGACCCCACCGTCGATTCCCAGGTGCTGACGCTGGCGAATACGAAAGCCGACGTCTTCCTGATCTATTCGGTGACGCCGCGCGCCTGCGCGCAGGCGATCCGCAAGGCGCATGAGGTCGGCTGGCAGGCGACGCGCTTCATCGCGAGCGGCTGCGCCAACAAGGCCACCGTGATGGTGCCCGCGGGCCTCGATGCCGGAAAGGGCGTGCTGTCGCTCGGCGCGCTCAAGCCGTTCGTCGAGACGCCGAAGAACGATCCGGCGATGTCTGCCTATATCGATTTCATGAAGAAGCGCCTGCCCAATGCCGACGTCAACAACGTCGCCGGCCTCTACGGCTACACCGTCGCCGAAGCGCTGGTGGTGCTGCTGAAGCAATGCAAGGACAATCTCACGCGCGAGAACATCATGGCGCAGGCGGCGAATTTGAAGAACGTGCCGCTGTCGCTGCTGATGCCCGGCATCACGCTCAACACCACGCCGCAGGATTTCCGCCCGATCAAGGACGGCTATATGCTGCAGTTCGACGGCAACGACTGGATCGTCGCGAGCGAGCTGCTGAAGGGGACGTGAGGCGGGACAGATAGCGACCACGGAAACGGTTCATCCTCTCCCCTTGTGGGAGAGGGTGGATGCGCGAAGCGCAGCCGGGTGAGGGGTCTCTCTCCTCGCGAACGGTGTTGCCGGAGGAGAGAACCCCTCATCCGGCGCTTCGCGCCACCTTCTCCCACAAGGGGAGAAGGAAGAAGGAGGCTACCATGGACTTTCAACACTCTCCCCGTTCGCTCGAGCTGCAGGAGCGTGTCCGCCAGTTCATGCGAGCGCATGTCGAGCCGGTCGAGGAGCTCTACTACGAGCAGGTCAAGCCGGAAGCATCGCGCTACAAGACGCCGCTAATTCTGCAGGACCTGAAGCGCCTCGCGCGCGAGCAGGGGCTCTGGAACCTGTTCCTGTCAGGCGAGCACGGACCGGGCCTGACCAATCTCGAATATGCGCCCGTGAAGGAGATCATGGGCCGCATTCTCTGGGCGCCCGAGGTGTTCAATTGCTCGGCGCCCGATGTCGGCAACATGGAGGTGCTGGCGAACTACGGCACGCCGGCGCAGCAGGAGCGCTGGCTGAAGCCGCTGCTCGAGGGGCGCATCCGCTCAGGCTTCTCGATGACCGAGCCGCAGGTCGCCTCCAGCGATGCCACCAACATCCAGTGCGAGATCAAGCGCGATGGAAACGACTACGTCATCAACGGCCGCAAATGGTTCACCTCGGGCGCCATGAACGAGGATTGCGAGATCCTGATCGTGATGGGCAAGACCGCGCCTGACGATCCCGATCGCCATCGCCAGCAATCCATGATCCTGGTGCCGAAAAATACGCCCGGCGTCCGTATCGTCCGCGACATGCTCACCTACGGCTATGACGACGCCCCTGTCGGCCATCCCGAGATCGTCTACGAGAACGTCCGCGTGCCCGCAGAGAACATTTTGCTCGGCGAGGGCCGCGGCTTCGAGATCGCGCAGGGGCGGCTCGGGCCAGGCCGCATCCATCATTGCATGCGGCTGATCGGCTGCGCCCAGCGCGCGCTGGAATTGATGTGCCAGCGGTCGGTCTCGCGCGTTGCCTTCGGCAAGCCGCTGGCCGAGCAGGGTTCGGTGCGCGAGGACATCGCACATTCCTTCTGCGAGATTGCGCAGGCGCGCCTGCTCACGCTGCAGGCCGCCGACAAGATGGACCGCGAGGGTAACAAGGCGGCGCGCGACCTCATCGCCGCTGCCAAGATCGTGGTGCCCAGCATGGCCGCCCGCGTTATCGACCGCGCCATCCAGATTCACGGCGCCGCCGGCGTTTCGCAGGACACCTTCCTCGCCCGCGCCTATGTCTACGCCCGCTTCATCCGCATCGGCGACGGCCCGGACCAGGTGCATCTGGCGGCGGTGGGCAAGGAGCTGATCAGGCGCGGCGGGGTGATGGGGTAGGAGGAGAAGCCTCCTGTTGCCGAACAACGATATGCAACCTGTCCTGCAGTCTCGCGCTGTTGGGAAGTGGCGCAAAGCGTTCATACCGCCGAACACGTAAGACTGCGACGCCGAGCCTCGCTTCCGGTGTCATGCTGCTGACGCAATCGCTGTCTTAGACGGTGGCAACTAAAACACTGTGTGGGGACTGCTCTGGTTCCCACGACGGTTCCGCAGCCGGGTTGGCTGGATTCCGCACGAGATTGGCGCAAGCCTCGAACGCTTTCGCGTTCGCTTGCCCATGTTGCGGCGTCGTGAACCGGACGATCGAGAAAATCAAAGGAGATGTAATGGTGTTCCGCTGGAGCGCTGCGATTTGCAGCGCCCTGATTGCGCTTGTCGTTTCTGTAACGGTCGCTCGAAGCGAAACAGGTAGGGTTCATTCAAGCGCCGTCGTCGATGCCGCCTCCGGGGAAGCGATCGTCGGCGCAGCATCCACGTATAATCCGTTCAAGCCCGGCAAGGAGGAGGGCGGCCCGAGCACAGCCTCCGGCGAGCGCTATGATCCCTCGGTTTGGACCGCTGCCATCAAGACGAGCTTGCGTCAGAAATTTGGTGGAATCAAATTTGGAGCGAGACCGAAATATGCTCTCGTCGAGGCCGTCGGCAAGAAGGTCATCGTCAAGATCAACGACGTCGGGCCGCTCAGGCCCGGTCGCATCATTGACCTCAATGAGCGGACGATGCGCCACTTCGATCCGAGCATGGAACTCGGAGTCATTCCTGATGTCTCGGTCAAGCCGCTGTCTGGCGACTATTGGATCCCTGGGCCCGTTGGCTGAACGCTATGCCGGAGGAGGACCGCGTTCCCATGTCGACCGCCGTCGTCGCGAGCGGCGGGCGCTTCGTCAGGCCGCCTGGGTGATGCGGCTCTCCGCCGACCCGGCGCGCAGGTTCTGGAAGAACTTCTCCACCTCGCGCGACAGCGTGTCCGCCGTCTCGGTCAGGCTGCTCGCCGCCGTCAGCACGGACGCCGCCGCGGTGTCAGTCTCGCCGATGGCGTCGCGCAGCGAGGTGATGTTCGCCACGAGCGTCTCGTTGCCCTGTGCGGCGCTCTGCGCGTTGGACGAGATCTCGCGCGTGGCCTGATCCTGCTGACTGACGGCGCCGGCGATCGCTGAGGTGACCTCGTTGATCTCGCGCACCGCGCCGCCGATCTCGCGCACGGCGTCGACCGCGTTGCGGGTCGAGGTCTGGATCATCGCGACGTTCTCGCCGATCTCGGCGGTCGCCTTCGCGGTCTGTCCCGCCAGCGCCTTCACCTCATGGGCGACGACGGCAAAGCCGCGGCCGGCATCGCCGGCGCGGGCGGCCTCGATGGTGGCGTTGAGCGCGAGCAGGTTGGTCTGCTCGGCGATCGCCTGGATCAGGCTGAGCACGCCGTCGATGCGCTGCGTGGCCGCGGCAAGGCTCTCGATCTCGGAGATCGATTTCTCGGTGCGCTGGCCGGTCTGCTCGACTGCGCCGGCGCTCTGGCGGACTTGGCGGCCGATCTCCACCACCGAGGCCGACAGTTCCTCGGCCGCGCCCGCCACCGCCGTGACGTTGTGCGAGGCCTGCTCGGTGGCGTTCGCCGCCGTGCCGGCGCGGCTATTGGCGTCCGCGGTGACACGGGTGATGGTCTGTGCCGTCTCGCGCATGACCGAAGCGTTGTCGCTGAGGCCGCGCATGATCGCGCCGATCGCCTCGCCAAACGCCTCGACGGATCGTTCGATGTGACGGGCGCGCTCCTCGCGTGCGGCGGCGTCCTGCGAGACCTGCGAGGCGAGGTTGCGGTTGCGGCCCATCGCCTTCTGGAAGACCTCGATCGCGCGGGCCAGTGCGCCGATCTCGTCGGCGCGGCGGCTATAGGGCACCACGACGTCCTCGGTCCCGTCGGCGACCTGCTTGATGGTCGCGGTGATGGCCGAGAGGGGCCGTGCGATCGAGCGGGCGATGATGACGATGCCGATCACGACCAGGGCCAGCGCCACGCCGCCGAGACAGGTCAGCACGAAGGTCAGCGTGCGATTGGTCTCGGTCTGCTGCGCGATCTGCCTGGCGCGTTCGGCATAGACCTTGGAGAGGGCTTCGAGGTCCTTGTTCAGCGCCGAGCGGACGCTGCGATTGGCGTCGTTGTCGCCCCATTCGCGGCCCGCGGCCGCATTGATCTCGACGCCGCGGCGCACCAACTCCTTGCGGAATTCGACGAACTGCTCGATGCGCTTCTTGAAGGTGGCGAACTGCTCGGCGTCGTCGGCCTTGACGATGGTTTCCCAGCGCTTCACGACGTCGAGGATCTGGGCGTTGAACTTGAGCAGACCCTCGCCGTATTTCTTCACGACGGCGGGCTCGGTGGACATGTAGACGCCGCGCGACTCCATCACGACCGCATAGACCAGCGAGTTGACCCGCTCGACGTTCAGTGCGGCAGCATTCGCCGTCTCGATCGCGCTGGCCAGGTCGGCACTGCGGCGGCTGTTATACTCGGACAGCCCCGCGATCGCCGCGGTGAGCAGGGCGAACAGTGCGAAGATCGCATAGAGCTTGGTGGCAAGCGTGAAGCGGCCGACGAGGCCGGCGGCATTCCCAGATCGGTCTGATGTCATGGCGTTCAAGGGGCCTGAGATGGCCTGGAGCGGCCGGTGAGCACGGTCGTTTGGATTTGATGCAAAACTATGCAGAACGAAGATGGATGCGGCGTTAACGGCGGGGTTGGGCGCCTAGCCCTTAGTCGAAAGAAAAGTAAGATATTTCAGCGCCTTGATCTGAGGGTATAGTCTCGGGATCGCGCTGGACGCGGCCGTTGGCCGACGAACCCCGGAGAGGCCCTTGATCTACCGTCACACCATCGATGCGACGAGCTACACCTTCCCGGACCTGCGCGATCTCCTTGCCAAGGCGACGCCACCGCGCTCCGGCGACCGGCTGGCCGGGATCGCCGCCGACACTGCCGAGCAGATGATCGCGGCGCGGATGGCGCTCGCCGACGTTCCGCTCGCCCAGTTCCTGCAGGAAGCCGTCATCCCCTATGAGGCCGACGAGGTCACCCGCCTCGTCATCGACAGCCACGACGCCAAGGCCTTCGCGCCGGTGGCATCCCTGTCGGTCGGCGGCTTCCGCGACTGGCTGTTGTCGGATGCCGCAACGCCAGACGTCCTGCGCGGGCTGGCGGGCGGTATCACGCCGGAAATGGCGGCTGCAGTGTCGAAGCTGATGCGCAACCAGGACCTGATCCTGGTGGCGCGGAAATGCGAGGTCACCACCGCCTTCCGCAACACCATCGGCCTGAAGGGCCGGATGAGCACGCGGCTGCAGCCCAACCATCCGTTCGACGATGCCAGGGGCATCACCGCCTCGATCCTCGACGGCATCCTGCTTGGCGCCGGCGATGCCTGCATCGGCATCAATCCGGCCAGCGACGATCCCGCCGTCATCGGGCAATTGCTGCGGCTGCTCGACGAGATCATCGCGCGGCTGAAGATCCCGACGCAAGGCTGCGTGCTGACCCATGTCACGACGACGCTGTCGCTGATCGGGCAGGGCGTGCCGGTCGATCTCGTCTTCCAGTCGGTCGCCGGCACCGAGGCCGCCAACCGCAGCTTCGGCATCGACCTCAAGCTTCTGAAAGAGGCGCAGGAGGCCGGACTGTCGCTGCGGCGCGGTACGGTCGGGCAGAACGTGATGTATTTCGAGACCGGCCAGGGCTCGGCGCTGTCGGCGGGCGCCCATCATGGCCTCGACCAGCAGACCTGCGAGGCGCGCGCCTATGCGGTCGCCCGCGCCTTTGCCCCGCTATTGGTCAACAGCGTGGTCGGCTTCATCGGCCCGGAATATCTCTATGACGGCAAGGAGATCATCCGTGCGGGACTGGAGGATCATTTCTGCGGCAAGCTGCTCGGCCTGCCGCTCGGGATCGACATCTGCTACACCAACCACGCCGAGGCGGACCAGGACGACATGGACAATCTGCTGACGCTGCTCGCCGCGGCCGGCGTCACCTTCATCATGGGCGTCCCCGGCGCGGACGACGTCATGCTGAACTATCAATCGACGTCTTTTCACGACGCGCTCTATGTCCGCGACGTCTTCGGTCTGCGCCGCGCGCCGGAATTCGACGACTGGCTGGCGCGGTCGGGAATTGCAGGCGCCGATTTCCGACTTGCCGGCGATGCAGGCCTGCTGCCCGATTTTGCCTCGCGGCTGATCGCGTGAGCGGTCCGAAGCATCAAAGTTTCCCTTCAGGAAACCATCGGCGTCTTTCGGAATTGTGCTTATGCCACAATATTGAGAAATTCCGGCGGCAGCATTACGCTATATGTCTGGCTGGCAATTTCCGCACCATTCGGTCGAGCGTGGCGGGGGAGCTTTGATGCGAGCTGAAAGTAACGGAACGTCACGGCGGATTCTCTGCGTATTTCCGCGATACACCTCTTCATTCGGGACGTTCGAGCATTCCTATCCCCTGACCGACGGCGTCCGCGCCTTCATGCCGCCGCAAGGGCTTCTGCTGATCTCCGCCTATCTGCCGAAAGACTGGCAGGTCAAATTTGTCGACGAGAACCTCCGCCGCACGACCAGGGAAGAGTTCGAATGGGCCGAGGCGGTTTTCGTCAGCGGCATGCACATCCAGCGCCAGCAGATGAACGACATCTGCCGCCGTGCGCATGAGTTCGACCTGCCGGTCGCGCTCGGCGGCCCCTCCGTCAGCGCCTGCCCGGATTATTATCCGTCGTTCGACTATCTCCATGTGGGCGAACTCGGCGATGCCACCAACCAGCTGATCGACATCCTGTCGCGCGACACCTCGCGGCCCGAGCAGCAGGTGGTGCTGACCACCAAAGACCGCGTGCCGATGACGGAGTTTCCGATCCCGGCCTACGAGCTTGCCGACGTCAAGAAATACTTCCTCGGCAGCATCCAATATTCCAGCGGCTGTCCCTACCAGTGCGAGTTCTGCGACATCCCCGGCCTCTACGGGCGCAATCCGCGCATCAAGTCGCCGCAGCAGATCATCGCCGAGCTCGATCGCCTGCGCGAATGCGGCATGACCGACACCGTCTATTTCGTCGACGACAACTTCATCGGCAACCGCAAGGCAGCCCTGGACCTGTTGCCGCACCTGATCGAATGGCAGAAGCGGACCGGCTACGTGGTGCGGCTCGCCTGCGAGGCGACGCTCAACATCGCGAAGAGACCAGAGATCCTCGAGAAGATGCGCGAGGCCTATTTCGTCACCATCTTCTGCGGCATCGAGACGCCGGATCCCGACGCGTTGAAGGCGATGCAGAAGGACCACAACATGATGGTCCCGATCCTGGAGGGCGTGCGCACCATCAACTCCTACGGCATGGAGGTCGTCTCGGGCATCATCATGGGGCTCGACACCGACAAGCCGAATACGTCGGAGGCGCTGCTCGACTTCGTCGAGGAGTCCCGGATTCCGCTGCTCACGATCAACCTGCTTCAGGCGCTGCCGAAGACGCCGCTATGGGACCGGCTGGAACGCGAGGGACGCCTGATCGAGGACGACGCGCGCGATTCCAACGTCGATTTCCTGCTGCCGTACGACGAGGTCGTCGCATCCTGGAAGCACGCCATGGCGGTCGCTTATGCGCCCGAGAAGGTCTACGCTCGCTACCAGCATCAATGCGACCACGTCTATGTGCGCCGGCTCAAGATGCCGAGGCCGGACGAGATGAAGACCTGGCCCAACATCCGGCGCGGCCTCGTCATGCTGCGCAACATCTTCTGGAAGGTCGGTGTGCTCGGCGACTACAGGCGCGTGTTCTGGAAGTTCGCACTGGGGCGCATCATGCACGGAGATCTCGAAGGCCTGATCGGATGCACCCTGATCGCGCACCATCTCATCACCTTTGCGCGCGCGGCCTCCAGCGGCAGGCAGAACGCCTCGAACTACTCGATCCGGCTGCGTGAGGCCGCCGTTCCCGCCGAATGAGTGAGAAGTCCGTCCCGGCTCGCCCGACCATCGACCTCAGGTCGTTCACGCCCGCGCGCGTTGCGCTCGGCCGCAGCGGTGCGAGCGTGCCGACCAAGGCGCTGCTCGATTTCACGCTCGATCATGCCCGCGCCCGCGATGCCGTGCACGCCGCCTTCGACGCCTCGCGTATGGTCGCCGATCTCGGCGCGCTTGGACTTGCCGTGACCGAGGTCAGGAGCCAGGCGGTGGACCGCGGGGACTATCTGCGGCGGCCGGATCTGGGACGACGGCTTGAATCCGGCTCGGTCGAGGTTCTGGCGCAAGCAGCCGCGGCGCCGTGCCAGCTCGCGCTCGTGATCGGCGACGGCCTGTCCGCGGCCGCGGTCCACGCCCATGCGGTGGCCCTGGTGAGGCACCTGCTGCCGTTGCTCGCGGAACGGGATGACGTCGCGGTCGGCCATGCCGTCGTCGCCTCGGGCGCCCGCGTTGCGCTCGGCGACGAGATCGGCGCTATTCTCGGCGCGCGCATGGTGGCGACGCTGATCGGCGAGCGGCCGGGTCTGTCGGCGCCCGACAGTCTCGGCGCCTATCTGACGTTCGCGCCGAAGCCCGGCCGGACCGATGCCGAGCGCAATTGCGTGTCCAACATTCACCACGCCGGGCTCGGCTATGACGAGGCTGCCTTCAAGATCGCCTGGCTGGTCCGAGAGGGGCTGGCGCGGCAGGTCAGCGGCGTGGCGCTCAAGGACGAGAGCGCGGACCGCGCGCCGCGTCGAATTGGCACAATCTCGCCCGGATGACCGGGGGCAGACCCGAAATCGCCGCATCTTGATCGATTCGCCCACACTTCGCCTGCTTGCGAGAAGGGCGATTGACCTGCTAAACCCCCCACGGCGATTTTCCGCGCATTTTCAAGGGGCAAGCCTCCCATTGGTATGGCGTTTTCAAGCCGTTCGCGGGGCGCGATAAGCTCTCAAGACCGAGCCGATTTAGGAACTGGATAAGGCATGCTCGAAAAGCACAGCGAGAATGAGGTTCATGTCGACAAGGTCGAGCAGGGACCTACGTCCTCGATCGCCTTCGGGCTGGAGCGTCTCGGGCTGATCGCTGTCCGGGCGCCGATCGTCTCCTGCATCGTCCTGCTCGTCCTGATCGTCGGCGCCGTGTTCGGCATCCACCGGATCAAGATCGACGATTCGCTGTCGCAGCTCTTCCGCTCCGACAGCCGCGAATTCCGCCAATATGAAGAGGTGACGAAGAAGTTCCCGGCCGAGGAATTCGACGTCCTCGTCGTGGTCGAGGGCAAGACCCTGCTGGCCCGGAACAACCTCGAGAAGCTGCGCGACTTCGTCACCGACATGCAACTGGTCGAAGGCACGCGCGGGCTGGTCTCGCTGTTCTCGGCGCGCCAGGCGCCGGCGCCGGGCAAGCTGCCGGCGGCGCTTTTCCCGGCCGAACTGCCCGAGGGCGCCGACTACGACAGGTTCATCGAGACCGTCAAAAACAACGAGATCATCCGCGGCAAGCTGCTGTCGGAAGACGGCACGCTGGCGCTGATCGTGCTGTCGCTCGATCCGGAGGTGGTCGCCTCCAACAAGCTGACCAAGACCGTCGCCGACATCCGCGCGCTGATGAAGGAGGATCTCGGCGACACCGGACTCAACGTGCAGCTTTCCGGCGTGCCCGTGATGCAGCTCGAGATCCGCAACGCGGTCGAGCGCGACGGCCTCACCTACAACATCCTCGGCATCCTCGCCGGCTGCGTCATCGCCATCATCTTCTTCCGCAAGATCTCGTTCATGGTCGCCGCGGCATTCCCGCCGATGATCGCGATCCTGCTGGCGCTCGGCGCGCTCGGCTGGGCCAATTTCAATCTCAACATGTTCCTGAACGTGATGACGCCGCTCATCATGGTCATCAGCTTCTCGGACTCGATGCAGCTCACCTTCGCCGCGCGCGACCGGCTGATCGCGGGCCAGGACAAGTTCACCGCGTTCAAGAACGCGGTGCTGGTGGTGGGCCCGGCCTGCGTGCTGACGCATGGCACCGCCGGCATTTCCTTCATCGCGCTGATGTTCTCCGACTCCGACCTGATCCGCAAGTTCGGGGAGGCGGGTCTGGCCGCCACCATCATCGCGCTGGTCGCGGTGCTGTCGCTGGTGCCGGTGTTCGGCGTGCTGCTGGTGCGCAACGAGAAGACGTTCGCGGTCAAGTTCCAGAGCGCGGATGCCGGTGTCCAGGCGCTGCGCAATTTCTGCTACTGGATCGCGGTGCGCATGGTCGGCCGCCCCGGCCTGTTCAGCCTGATCGCTGTGCTGTTCGTCGGCGGCCTCGGCGTCATCTACGCCAATCTGGAGCCGCGCTACCGGCTCGCTGATCAGGTGCCGGACAAGCGGCAGGCGGTCGCCGCCAGCGACCGGCTCGATGCCAAGCTCACCGGCGCCAATCCGGTCAACGTGCTGATCCAGTTCCCGAAGGGTGAATCGCTCTATTCGCCGGAGACGCTCCAGACCATCGCGGACGTGCATGCGACCGTGGAGAAGGCGGCCGGTGTTGGCAATGTCTGGTCGGTCGAGACCCTGCGCCGCTGGCTCGCGGAAAAGGCCGGCACCGCCGACGTCGCGACGCTGAAGGAATATGTCGGCGTCATCCCCGAGCATCTGGTGCGGCGCTTCATCGACGCCGAGCAGGACGCGGTCGTGGTGGCCGGCCGTGTGCCGGACAAGGATTCCAGCCAGCTCCTGCCGATCGTGGACAAGCTCGATTCCGAGCTCGACGCCGTCCGCAAGAAGCACCCGGGCTACGAAGTCGCGGTGACGGGCCTTGCCGCGATCGCCGCGCGCAATTCGGCCAACATGATCCAGAAGCTGAACCACGGGCTCACCATCGAATTCGCGCTGGTCGCGATCTTCATCGGCCTTGCCTTCCGATCCTGGGTGGTGATGTTCGCCTGCATCCTGCCGGGTATCTTCCCCGTCGTGATGTCGGGAACGGTGCTGTGGGCGATGGGCGAGGGCCTGCAATTCGCCAGCGTCGTCGCGCTCACCGTCTCGTTCGGGCTGGGGCTCAGCGCCACCATCCACTTCCTCAACCGGCTCAGGCTGGAGAACAAGCCGGGCGTCGGCTCGGCGCTGGCGGTGGAGCGGGCGACCGTGCTGGTCGGCCCTGCGCTGATTCTGACCACGGTGGTGCTGGCCTGCGGGCTCGTCGTCACCGTGTTCTCCGACCTGCCGTCGCTGCGGCTGTTCGGCTGGCTCAGTGCCTTCTCGATGGTGATGGCGCTGGTCGCCGACCTCTTCATCCTCAGGCCGACCGCGATGTGGCTGATCAATCTGCACGCCAAGCTGCACGGACCGGACAAGCCGGCGATCTAGCGCAGCGATCTTCTGATCGGGCCAATGCCGCGATGACGCCTATTGGGCTGTTGAACTCGGCGCTCTGGGTGCCGCGGCCTACGGACTGCTCGGATTGCTGGTCGCTGTTGTCCCGCTCACGCGTCGATCCGAACGATCCCGTAGGGATTGAACTTGAAATCGCCCTCGGCGTAGTCCTGTTCCCGCGACAGTGTGAGCTTGCGGTCGCGTAGCGTGGTCTCGATGCCATGCTCGTTCATGGCGTCGGCGATCTCGTCCATCAGCTTGACCGCGTCGCGATCGCTGCCGCGCGATGTCGCGACATAGACCTCGGGCAAGCCGACGAGGTGATAACCGACGGTCTCGTAATAGCGATCGCCGGCGAGCGGGCGCTTGGCAAAGGCGAGGCGACAGGCCTTGGTGACGGCGGGGGTCATGCGCAGGCCCTGGCTGTTGATCGAGCCCTTGCGCGCTTGATCCATGAGAGCGCGCCACCGCGCGACGCCGTGGGCAATTCCGGCGCTCTCGCCTTTTGCGGCAACGGCTCCCGCGTCGAACATCTCGTCCACGATCTGCAGTGCGGCGGCCGAATACGCTGCCGTCTTCTGTTGAGCCATCGGCGGGCTCAGCACGTAGAGGACCGATTTGTGATTGGCCACGGCGGCCTCGTCCGAGGCGGTCCATGCTTTCGGGAAGACGCGGTCCCAGCACACCCCGAACGATCGCGCCATGTTCGCGTCGGGCCTGGCCTGCGAATGGGTGCGGTCGATCTCGAAGTCGAAATCGGCGATGGTCCTGGCCAGCGCCTTCGGCGGTTGTAGCAGTCTTTCGTCCTTGCCGAGGAAGCAGAGCACGTGGCGCGGCTTCACCGGTGAAGGCGGCATGGTCGCTCCCTGCTGGTCATTGGCGAAGGCCCGGGTGGCCACGAAGAGCCCGGCGACCGTGAGCAGATGTCTGCGTATCGGATCCATCTCGGCAAGTTCGCCCCGGTGAGTTCATGCCAGCAAAAAGCCCCCGGCTCGCGCGAACCGGGGGCCGTATTTCTCTGGCCGAGAAGAGCGGATCAGCTCTTCGTCATGGTGATGTTGACGCCGCGGATCTCGCCCTTGGACGAGATCTGCACCGTCTGCTTGGTGCCGTTGGTGCGCAGCGAGAGGTTGGCGGCAAAACCGTTGGCCTCCACGAACACGTCGATCTGGCCGCCGCCGGCGGTGCCCTGGAGATTGCCGAAGATGTTGCGGCTGGATTCGCTCCAATTGCCGGAGATCCGCTCGCCCTGGCTCGTCACGTCGCTGGTGAGGTCGAACTTGTAGCTGTCGGAGGCACAGTGCAGAGCCTGCTTCAGGTTGAGGCCGCTGCCGGCGACCTTATAGTCTGCCTTGCAGCGAATCCGCTCGGTGGAGCCGTCGGACAGCGACACCGTGCCGGTGCCGGTCCACGCGCCGTCGAAACCGGCAAACGGGCCAGACGACTGTGCGTGGCTCGTCGAAACCGAAAAGAGCAGCGCCGCCACGATTCCCGCCGCCTTGATGGCCAGTCCAGATCGCCCAAAGAATGTCATCTCAATATCCCGTTTTGGAACGACGCCCGCTTACCCTTGAGAACGTCTCGCCACATCGAAAGTTTAGTGCTCCGAGCCAGTGTCAGGTTCAAAGCCGAGCCGCCAGAGATGGTGGTTCACGACGCCCCGCGCCAGGCTCGGATTCGCCGATTTGCCCTGTTTCCGCACGTTTCCGGCAGGAAAGATGGGGCTCAGAGATGCAGCTCTGCAACAGGTATGCAGTAAAACGCAGTGTCCCTGAATTATGACGTAGTATCAACCCCTTACATTTGCCAATGAGGGCTCGGGGAAGACCTGATCTGGTGGACGTGGCGCCAATTTGGCCGCATTTGCCAGTGCTTGTGCCTTCTCTGAGGCCGCACCTCCCGCGGCGACTTGCCATCAGAACAATCCGCTCCGGTCGTCCGCCCTGTGCAGTCCGGGTCCGGTGCGATTCTGCCGTCAGAATGAAGGAATACAATGCGTAAGCTTCTCGTCGCTCTCACCCTGCTGTCGGCATCTGTTTCGACGGCGGCGTTGGCCCAGCAAGGGCGCGGCTCCGAGTCCGAGCAGAAGGCCTGCACGCGCGACGTGCAGAAGTTCTGCCGTCCGGTCATCGACCAGGGCGATTTCACCATCCTGGCCTGCCTCAAGGAGAACCGGGCCAAGATCTCGCAGGCCTGCGACCAGGTCCTGAAGAACCACAACCAGTAAGCTCGGCCATTGGCCCATGAAAGCGGCCCCAGGGCCGCTTTTCGGGTGCAATCCGCAAACGGCAGCCATCGAGAGACAGGATTGGTTTTGCGGCCGTATTCCCCTATATGGGGGCCGCCGCGGATCGCCGGCATGAGCCCGCGAGCGAAGAAGCCCTTTCTATCCAAACGATTGTAAGCCAGCCCTCGATGACCTCTGCGAGCGAATTGCGATCCGGCAAGGGTGACCGCGACGAGAATTTTCCCGTCGCGTCCTGGATCATTCATCCGCGTCATCGCGCCCTGATCCTGGCGTACTACAATTTCGTCCGCACCGCCGACGATATCGCCGACCACGCGACACTGCCGCCCGACCAGAAGCTGGCCTATCTCGACCTGCTCGAGGCCGAGCTGCTCGGCAAGGGCGACACCCAGGCTGAGGCCGTGACCCTGCGCCGCGCGCTTGCCGAACGCGGCATGGCGCCGCGCCATGCGCTCGACGTGCTCATCGCGTTCCGCATGGACGTGACCAAGCTCCGTTACGAGAACTGGGACGAGGTCATTCACTATTGCCGCTACTCGGCGATGCCGGTCGGCCGTTTCATGCTCGACGTCCACGGCGAGAGCACCGCGACCTGGGCCGCATCGGATGCGCTTTGCGCGGGCCTGCAGATCAACAACCACCTGCAGGATTGCGGCAAGGATTTCCGCGAGCTCAACCGCGTCTATCTGCCGCGCGATGCGCTGGCGGCACACGGCGCCTCCGTTGAGCAGCTCGCCCTCGCGCAGTCGCCGCCGGCGATGCTGGCGTGCCTGCAGGCGCTCGCCGTCCGCAACGAAGCGCTGCTCGACGAGGGCAGGTCGCTGAGCGCCGAGATCCGGGATTTCCGCCTCGGCGTCGATGTCTCGGTGATCCAGGCCTATGCCGACCGCATCGTACGCCTCTTGAAGGTGCGCGATCCCCTGCGCGAGCGCGTGCACCTGAACAAATTCGAGCTGCTCACCTTCAGCCTCGCCGGGATGATCGGCGAAGTCGGCCGTCGCGCGATCGGACGCAAGGCCATTTCCAGACCGGGGACTGCACATGACGCTTGAGGCGACTTCGCCCGGCGCCAATTATGGCTCGACCGCATCCGGCAGCTCGTTCTATGCCGCGATGCGCATCCTGCCGCATGACCAGCGCGAAGCGATGTTCCAGATCTACAGCTTCTGCCGCCAGGTCGACGACATCGCCGATTCCGACGGCCCGCGCGAAGAGCGCCTCGCCGCGCTTCAGCAGTGGCGCAACGACATCGACGCGCTCTATCAGGGCAATCCGCCGCCGCGGCTGAAGGACTACGTCGCCTCGGTGAAGACCTTCGGCCTCAAGCGCGAGGATTTTCTGGCGATCGTCGACGGCATGGAAATGGACGTGCCGCAGGACATCCGCGCGCCCGACATGGCGACGCTGGATCTCTATTGCGATCGCGTCGCCAGCGCCGTGGGACGGCTGTCGGTGCGGGTCTTCGGCCTGCCGGAAGAGGACGGGATCCAGCTTGCCTATCATCTGGGCCGCGCGCTTCAGCTCACCAACATCCTGCGCGACATCGACGAGGACGCGGGCCTTGGCCGACTCTATTTGCCCCGCGAGGCGCTGCTGCATGCCGGCATCACCTCCGACGACCCGAACCGCGTGATCGCCGAGCGTGCGTTGCCGAAAGTCTGCCTGCCGCTGACGCAGCGCGCGAAGATGCATTTCGAGAAGTCGGACGAGATCATGAACCGCAATAAGCGCCGCGCCGTGCGCGCGCCGCGGATCATGTCGAAATACTATCATTCCATTCTGGATCTGCTGATTGCGCGCGGTTTCAATGCGCCGCGCGAGCCGGTGCGTGTGTCGAAGATCACGCGCATCCTGATCCTGCTCCGCTACGCTTTCATCTGATGCAAAACACAGCTCACATCATCGGTGCTGGAATTTCCGGCCTCTCCGCCGCCGTCCGGCTCGCCAATGCCGGATTCAAGGTTGCCGTGCACGAGGCGACGCAGCAGGCCGGCGGCCGCTGCCGTTCCTATTTCGACGGCGCCACCAATCTCACCATCGACAACGGCAATCATCTGCTGCTGTCGGGCAACAGCCATGCGCGTGCCTATGCGCGGGCGATCGGCACCGAGGCTGGTCTCGTCGGCCCCGAGAGCGCGCAGTTTCCCTTCGTCGACATCAAGACCGGGCAGCGCTGGCAGATCGATCTCGGTACGGGCCGGTTGCCGACCTGGGTGCTCGACGAGAGCCGCCGCGTGCCTGATACGGGGCTCACCGATTATCTGAAGCTGGCTCCGCTGATCTGGGCGTCGGAGGAGACGCTGGTCGGCAAGTCGATTCCGACCGAGGGCGTGCTCTATCAGCGCCTGGTGCAGCCGCTGTTGCTCGCGGCTCTCAACGTCGATCCGCCCGAGGGCTCGGCCGGGCTTGCCGGTGCGATCGTGCGCGAGACGCTGCTTGCCGGTGGACAGGCCTGCCGTCCCCTGATCGCGCGCGACGGCCTCAGCGCCGTGCTGATCGAGCCGGCCGTGAAATTCCTGGTTGATCGCGGCCACACCGTTCAGCTCGGCCATGAGCTGCGTTCGTTTGCGACCAGTGACGGCAGGGCCGGTGCGCTGAATTTCGGCGGCGAGGATGTGATCCAGCTCGCCGAAGGCGACGTCGTCGTGATGGCGGTGCCGCCGCGCGCCGCCGCCAGCCTGCTGCCGGGCCTGAAGACGCCGACCGAATTCCGCGCCATCGTGAATGCGCATTTCCGCATCACGCCGCCGCCAGGGTCGGCGCCGATCCTCGGCGTGATCGGCGGCGTCGTGGAGTGGCTGTTCGCGTTCCCGAACCGGCTGTCCGTCACCATCAGCAACGGCGACCGTCTGGTCGACATGCCGCGCGAGGAACTCGCGCAGGCGATCTGGAACGACGTCTGCAAGGCCGGCGGCGTCTCCGGCGAGTTGCCTCCGTGGCAGATCGTGCGCGAGCGCCGTGCCACATTTGCGGCGACGCCGGCCCAGAATGCCCTGCGCCCCGGGGCGGTCACTGCGCTGAAAAACCTGTTTCTTGCAGGGGATTGGACTGCTACGGGATTGCCTGCGACCATCGAGGGATCGGTGCGGTCCGGTGATCGCGCAGCCGATCTGGTTCTCGCCGCCAAAGGATCCTGAAAGGCGGCCCTGACGGGCAAAAATCCCCGGCCAAATTCAATCGACTATCGGAGCAATCGAGCGAGATGGATTCCGTGAACGCGACCAGCCGCGAAGCTTTGGAATCGAGCATTGCATCGGCGACGCAAGGCGTCGTTGGCCTTCAGCAATCCGACGGCCATTGGGTCTTCGAGCTCGAGGCCGACTGCACGATCCCCGCCGAATACGTCCTGCTGCGCCATTATCTCGCCGAGCCGGTCGATGCCGCGCTCGAAGCCAAGATCGCCAATTATCTTCGCCGCATCCAGGGCGCCCATGGCGGCTGGCCGCTGGTGCATGACGGCGAGTTCGACATGAGCGCGAGCGTGAAGGCCTACTTCGCGTTGAAGATGATCGGCGATCCCGTCGACGCCCCGCACATGGTGCGTGCGCGCGAGGCGATCCATGCCCGCGGCGGCGCGATCCACAGCAACGTCTTCACGCGCTTCCTGCTTGCGATGTACGGAGTGGTGACCTGGCGTGCGGTGCCGGTGCTGCCGATCGAGATCGTGCTGCTGCCGTTCTGGTCGCCGTTCCACCTCAACAAGATCTCCTATTGGGCGCGCACCACCATGGTGCCGTTGATGGTGCTCGCGGCGCTGAAGCCGCGCGCGAAGAATCCGAAGGGCGTCGGCATCGACGAGCTGTTCCTGCAGGATCCGCGTTCGATCGGCATGACCGCCAAGGCGCCGCACCAGAGCATGGCCTGGTTCGTGCTGTTCCGCGCGCTCGATGGCATTTTGCGCGTGATCGAGCCGATGTTTCCCAGGAGCCTGCGCAAGCGCGCGATCGATGCGGCGCTCGCCTTCACCGAGGAGCGGCTCAACGGTGAGGACGGCATGGGCGCGATCTATCCGCCCATGGCCAACATCGTCATGATGTACGACGCGCTCGGCAAGGACGAGAATTATCCGCCGCGGGCAACGACGCGCCGCGGCATCGACAAGCTGCTCGTCATCAACGGCGAGGAGGCCTATTGCCAGCCCTGCGTCTCGCCGGTGTGGGACACGACGCTGACCGCGCATGCGCTGCTGGAAGCCGGCGGTGACAAGGCGGTGCCGGCGGCCAAGCAGGGCCTCGACTGGTTGATCCCGAGGCAGGAGCTCGAGGTGAAGGGCGACTGGGCGGTGAAGCGGCCCGACGTGCGTCCGGGCGGCTGGGCCTTCCAGTACAACAATGCGCATTACCCCGACCTCGACGACACCGCCGTGGTCGTGATGTCGATGGACCGCATGCGCCGGGAGCACGGCGCCACCGGCTACGATGCCGCGATCGCCCGCGGCCGGGAATGGATCGAGGGCATGCAGAGCGACGACGGCGGCTGGGCTGCCTTCGACGTCAACAACCTCGAATATTACCTGAACAACATCCCGTTCTCGGACCATGGCGCGCTGCTCGACCCGCCGACCGAGGACGTCACCGCGCGCTGCATCTCGATGCTGGCCCAGCTCGGCGAGACCGAGGCGACCAGCAAGCATGTGGCCGACGGGGTCGCCTACTTGCGGAAGACCCAGCACCCGGAGGGGTCCTGGTACGGTCGCTGGGGCATGAATTTCATCTATGGAACCTGGTCGGTGCTCTGCGCCCTGAACATGGCCGGCGTCCGCCATGACGATCCCATGATTCGCAAGGCCGCCGATTGGCTGGCCTCGATCCAGAACGAGGACGGCGGCTGGGGCGAGGATGCCGTCAGCTACCGCCTGGACTACCGGGGATGGGAGGCCGCGCCCTCGACCGCCTCGCAAACGGCATGGGCCTTGCTTGCCCTCATGGCGGCAGGCGAGGTTGATCACCCGGCCGTCGCCCGCGGGGTGGAGTACCTGATTGCAACACAGAACGAAAAAGGACTGTGGGATGAGCAGCGGTACACCGCCACAGGCTTCCCCCGCGTGTTCTATCTACGGTATCATGGTTACCCAAAGTTCTTTCCGCTGTGGGCGTTGGCGCGGTATCGGAACTTGCGGAACACCAACAGCAGGGTGGTAGGGGTCGGAATGTGACTTTGGGGACGGGGGACTGTTTTACCGTGGGTACGACCATCGACCCGCGGCCAATACTGATCGTGACCGGATTGGTTCAGGAGGCCCGAATCGCGGCCGGGCCTGGAATGGCGGTCATCTGTTCATCGAGCAGCCCGACCCAGTTGCGGGCGCTTCTGACGGTGGTGGATCCTGACACGATTCGCGGCGTGATCTCCTTCGGCGTGGCCGGGGGGCTCGACCCGACGCTGCGCTCCGGCGATGTCGTGCTGGCGACCGAAGTGCTGTCCGGCGACACCCGCTGGGCCGCCGGCCTCTCGCTCGGCGACGATCTGATCGAGCGCCTGACCTCGGGCCGCCGCCGCGTGGTGCGCGGCAGCCTCGCCGGCGCCGAGGAAGTGGTCACCAAGCGCGCCTGCAAGGCGGCGCTGCATTCCGAGACGGGCGCCGCCGCCGTCGACATGGAAAGCCACATCGCTGCCGCCTACGCCGCCGAGGCCGGATTGCCGTTCGCCGCGGTCCGCGTCATCAGCGATCCCGCCCATCGCGCGCTGCCGGCGCTCGCCCGCGCCGCCATCAAGCCGAACGGCCAGATCGACCTCGCCGCCGTGCTGCGTGGCATCGTGCGCAATCCGGCGACGCTGCATGCGCTGGTCTCGACCGGCCTCGACTTCAACCGCGCGCTGCGCTCACTTCGCGGCTGCCGGGATTATCTGATCGGCACGGAGTTGATCGAGAGCGAAGTGCTGGTGTCGAAGGCGGCCTGAGCGGGCCGTCGAGCGGCAAAGAAAAGGCCCGGTCTCCGACCGGGCCTTTTCTTTTGGCCTGCGAGATTGTCGTCATGGGGCCATCAACGCGATGTGGTTCCTTGGACGATTTGTGTGACGTCGAACTGTGGTTCTACTTTGCATGGGGTTGATTTTGATTTTGTGCAAAGGACGCCGGAAGATCGAAGGGGAGGGACGAGGCGTCGGGCAAAACACCGCAAACCTCGTCAATCCCTCCTTCCAAAAATATTTCACTTTCCCGAAATTCGGATTTGTGACATAGAGCGTCCATCCCGGCCCTGCCAGAGGGGCGCTTCGCGATCGTCACGAGATGCGGGTCGGGGTGCGGTGGACGCGGTAGCGCCGGCGCGACAGGCGATGACAGGGGCGGGCGACCGTTGAGTCATGCGCGGTGCGCTACGACACGGCGCGGTCACAGCGGTTTCGGTCGTCGTCGGAGGTGAGCACACGCGAGCCCCCGGCGATCAGGTCGAACCGTCCGCGGACGGAGAAGTCGTGTGGTCCCGACGCCCGCGGTTCTGGCGTCAAACCTCGCGGTGATGTGGCGGCCGACCGGCACGCGCATCGAACAGCGGCGAGGCGACGGGGGCAATAGTGCAACGCTCCCCGAGGAGAGCACGAAGGACACCGTTAAAACCATCCGCGCAGGGAAGGCCGGGCGACCGGCATCACCTGTGATCCACCCCGTGTGCATTCCTGTCGCGCACGGATTGCGGGTGCCGGCGGCGCCCGGCCTTCCCTGCGTCCTCTGGTCTTTCGAGGGCGAAACGAACAGCAAAACTCGGGCGAAAGAAGCCGCGAGAACGCGCAGGCGTGTCAGCGGGGGAACAGAGCGCATGGTAAGAGCAAGCTGGTGCCGTACACTCCGTCATTGCGAGCGCAGCGAAGCAATCCAGAGTGTCTCCGCGGAACGATTCTGGATTGCTTCGCTGCGCTCGCAATGACGACGGAGCGGATAGCGTGGCTCAATCCCCAATCAAAAAAGCCCGGTCGCGCTGGCGACCGGGCTTTTTGTTTGTGACGCGTCGCGTCCGCTTACGCGGCAGTCGAAGCCTTCTGCGCGGCCTTCGCCTGCGCGGCGGCGGCTTCGTCCTTGCGGATCTCCGACAGGCGCTTCTGCACTTCCGACGAGAAGATGTACTGCGCCGGGCGCTGCTTGCTCATGTCGATCTCCGGCGCCATCGGACCCGTGGTCCTGATGCCGCGCAGCGACACCCACATCGCCTTCAGCGGGTTGTTGAGGGCTGCGGTCGCCGCGGTCGGCTCGTAGCCGCAATGGGCCATACAGTCGGCGCACTTCTCGTACTTGCCGGTGCCGTAGGTCTCCCAGTCGGTGGTCTCCATCAGCTCCTTGAAGGTTTTCGCGTAGCCTTCACCGAGCAGGTAGCAGGGCTTCTGCCAGCCGAAGATATTGCGCGCGGGCATGCCCCACGGCGTGCATTCGTATTCCTGGTTGCCGGCGAGGAAGTCCAGGAACAGGCCGGAATGCATGAAGTTCCACTTCTTGCCCTTGCCCATCGCGAAGACGTCGCGGAACAGCTTCTTGGTCTTGGTGCGGTTGAGGAAGTGCTCCTGGTCCGGCGCGCGCTCATAGGCGTAGCCCGGCGACATCGAGACGCCGACGCCGAGCTCGACGGTGAGGTCGAGGAACTTCGCGATCTCCTCGGCCGGGTGGCCGTCGAAGATGGTCGCGTTGACGTTGACGGTGAAGCCGCGCGCCTTGGCCGCCTTGATGGCGGAGACGGCGCGGTCGAACACGCCCTTCTGCGAGACGGCCTTGTCGTGATGGTCCTTCAGGCCGTCGAGATGCACGGAGAAGAACAAATACGGGGAGGGCTCGAACAGATCGAGCTTCTTCTCGAGCAGCAGCGCGTTGGTGCAGAGCGAGACGAACTTCTTGCGCGCGACGAGGCCGCGCACGATCTCGCCGATCTCCTTGTGGATCAGCGGTTCGCCGCCGGGAATGGCGACCATCGGGGCGCCGCACTCGTCGGCCGCGTCCCAGCACTCCTGTGCGGTCATGCGGCGGTTGAGGATCGCGTCCGGGTAATCGATCTTGCCGCAGCCGACGCAGGCGAGGTTGCAGCGAAACAGCGGCTCCAGCATCAGCACGAGCGGATAGCGTTTGCGGCCAAGCAGTTTCTGCTTGAGCAAATAGCCGCCGATACGCATTTCCTTGAAGAAGGGGATGGCCATTACAAGTTTCTTTCTGGGCTTTTCAATTCGGGTGGGTCAGCTCGCAGCCAGTTGGGCCGGAAGCCGGAATTCGATGTTTTCCTCGCGGCCCGGCAGCACCTGGACCTTGACCGGTCTGATCCGCCGCATCGCTTCGATCACGTCATCCACGAGTACCTCAGGCGCCGAAGCGCCGGCCGTGATGCCGACGGTCCTGGCATTTTTCAACCACTCCGGATTGAGCGCGCTGCCGTCGGCAATCAAATAACTCGCGACGCCGGCCTCGGTGCCGATTTCGCGAAGCCGGTTCGAGTTCGAGCTGTTGGCAGCGCCCACCACCAAGATCACGTCGACCAGCTTGCTCAAGTCCCTTACCGCAGATTGGCGGTTCTGTGTCGCATAGCAGATATCCCGGATATCCGGGCCTTGAATGTCTGTAAAGCGGGCTTGCAGGGCCGCGATGATGTCCCTGGTGTCATCGACCGACAGGGTGGTCTGGGTGATGTAGGCCACTGGCGTATCTGCGGGCAGGCTCAAGGCCTTAACCTCTTGAACGCTTTGGACAAGCAGCACGGGACCGGGAACCTGACCCATCGTGCCTTCGACCTCGGGGTGCCCGGCATGGCCGATCAGGATCAGCGTGCGGCCCTTGCTGGTGTAGCGCTTCCCCTGATTGTGAACTTTCGTGACCAGGGGGCAAGTGGCGTTGAGCACCGGAAGGTCGCGCGCGGCGGCCTCTTCCTCGACGCTGCGGGCGACGCCATGGGCGCTGAAGACGGTCACCGCCTTTGGCGGAACCTCGGACAGCTCCTCGACGAAGATTGCCCCTTTGTTCTTCAGGCTCTCGACCACGTATTTGTTGTGCACGATCTCGTGGCGCACGTAGACGGGCGGGCCGTACTTCTCCAGCGCCCGTTCCACGATCTCGATTGCACGCACCACGCCCGCGCAAAAGCCGCGCGGTTGCGCCAGATAAACTTCCATTGGACGCCCATCACGCAAGTTGCACCAATCCGCTTCGTAAGTCCCCTACGGCACCCCGATCCTGACCAATGAGTTGCAATATCCGCACCATTGGTTCGCGCGCGGTAGCCACCCACCCTCGTCAAGGCTCGGCGCATGGAGGCGCAAGTCTTTGTGTCAAAAAATCGGCAATAAGGAAAGGTCGAATGAAACCTCAGAGCCCCGGCTGATCACGTTAGAGGTAATATAGTAGGGTCGTTGTTGCTTGCAAGATGGGCAATGTCTGTGCCCAGTGCTTCGTCACTTTCCCGCCTCAACTCCCCGGTTATACCGACGCCCCACACGATTTTGCCCGGTCTCCCGCCGTTTACCCTCAAACCCAGTGCGATGAGAACCGCCCAAAACAGCAATAGGTTTCGCCCGGGAACTCCGATAAACAGCGGGCGTTTCCGGCAAGCTGTTAACCGCAGAAAGAAAAGAAGTGCTGCAAAGCGTCGTCGTCGCCATTGTCAGGGCCTGCACCCGGTTTGCCTCCCTCGTCGTCGTTCTCGGGCTCCTGCTGGCAGTAGCCGCGGGCTATTACGCGTCCCAGCACTTCGCCATCAACACCGACATCAACTCGCTGATTGCCAAGAATCTGGACTGGCGCAAGCGTGACCAGCAATTCGACAAGGCGTTCGATCAAAACGAATTAATCCTCGCTGTAGTCGAAGCCCGCACGCCGGAGATGGCGAGCGCTGCGGCAGACGCGCTCTATGCCAGGCTGAAGGGCGACAAGACCAACTTCCAGTCGATGCAGCAGCTCGGCAGCGGCGAGTTCTTCGAGAAGAACGGCTTGTTGTTTCTGCCGACCGAAGAGGTCGGCAAGATCACCGGCCAGTTCGAATCCGCCGCGCCCCTGATCGAGATCATGGCCGGAGATCCCTCGATCCGCGGCCTGACCGGAGCGCTGGAGACCGGACTTGCGGGGGTCAAGCGCGGCCAGGTCAAGCTCGACAACACCGAGCGGCCCTTCAACCTGATCGCACAGACCGTCGAGACCGTGCTCAACAAGGGAAATGCCAGCTTCTCTTGGCGCGAGCTCGTCAGCGACGAGCCGCTGAAGGATTCCGACAAGCGTGCTTTCATCGAGTTCAAGCCGATCCTCGACTACAATGCGTTGGAGCCCGGCAAGGACGCCACCGACGCGATCCGCAAGGCCGCCGCGGATCTCGATTTTTCGACCAAGTACCAGGCCCGCGTTCGGCTGACCGGCCCGATTCCGATCGCCAACGAGGAATACGCCACCGTTCAGGAAGGCGCCGTAGTCAACGGCGTCGGCACGGTTCTCGTCGTGCTGGTCATCCTGTGGCTCGCGCTGCATTCGGCGAAAATCATCTTCGCGGTCTTCGTCAATCTCTTCGTGGGCCTTGCGATCACGACCGCGGCCGGCCTGATGATGGTCGGGTCGTTCAATCTGTTGTCGATCGCGTTCGCGGTGCTGTTCGTCGGCCTCGGCGTCGATTTCGGCATCCAGTACAGCGTCCGCTATCGCTCGGAGCGCTTCAAGCACAACGATCTCCCGGGCGCGCTGGTGCTGGCGGCCAAGCGCTCGGCGGTGCCGCTGTCGCTCGCGGCGATGGCGACGGCCGCCGGCTTCCTCTGCTTCATGCCGACCGATTATCAGGGCATCGCCGAGCTCGGCCAGATCGCCGGCGTCGGCATGCTGGTGGCGTTCATCTCGTCGATCACCATTCTGCCGGCCATGCTGAAGCTGCTGAACCCGCCCGGCGAGAAGGAGCCGGTCGGTTATGCCTTCCTGGCACCGCTCGATCACTTCCTGGAGAAGCACCGCGTGCTCGTCGTGGGCGGCACGCTGCTGCTCGCGCTCGCAGGCCTGCCGCTGCTCTACTTCATGAAGTTCGACTTCAACCCGATGAATCTGCGCAATCCGCACGCTGAATCGATCGCGACCTTCCTCGATTTGCGCAAGGACCCCAACACCGGCGCCAATGCCATCAACGTGATGGCCAATTCGGAAGAGCAGGCGAGGGCGGTCGAGGCGAAGCTCGAGAAGGTGCCTGAGGTGCTCAGGGTGATGTCGCTCAACAGCTTCGTGCCGCAGGACCAGCCGCCGAAGCTGAAGCTGCTCGCGCAGGGAGCCGGGGTGCTGAACCCCGCGCTCAATCCCGAGCAGATCGACGCGGCGCCCTCGGATCGGGAAAACGTCGAGGCGCTGAAGTCCTCGGTCGACAATCTGCGCCGGACCGCGGGCGAGGCGAAGGGCCCCGGTGCGGTTGCCTCGCGCCGTCTGGCGGACGCACTCGAAAAGCTCGCCAATGGCGACGAGGCCACGCGCAACAAGGCGCAGGACGTGTTCGTCACGCCGATGAAGATCGTGTTCGACCAGCTCAGAAGCGCGATGCAGGCCGAGCCCGTCACGCTGAAGTCACTGCCGCCCGAACTCGTCAGCGCCTGGAAGAGCAAGGACGGCATCATCCGGGTCGAGGCGCTGCCCAAGGGCGATCCCAACGACAACGACACGCTGCGCAAATTTGCGGCGGCGGTACTCGCTGCCGAGCCGACCGCCATCGGCGGGCCGGTCTCGATCCTGAAATCCGGCGATACCGTGGTAAGGGCGTTCATCCATGCCGGCATCTACGCGCTGGTGGTGATCGGCCTCTTGCTGTGGATCACGCTGCGCCGGTTCGTCGACGTGCTGATGACGCTGGTGCCGCTCCTGGTTGCCGGTGCCGTGACGCTAGAGATCTGCGTGCTGATCGGTCTGCCGCTCAACTTCGCCAACATCGTCGCATTCCCGCTGCTGCTCGGCGTCGGCGTCGCCTTCAAGATCTATTATGTCGTGGCCTGGCGCTCCGGCAGAACGAATCTGCTTCAGACCAGCCTGACACGCGCGATCTTCTTCAGCGCGCTGACGACGGCGACCGCGTTCGGTAGCCTGTGGCTGTCGAGCCATCCCGGCACGTCCAGCATGGGCAAGCTGCTCGCTCTCTCGCTGGTGACGACGCTCGCGGCCGTGCTGCTGTTCCAGCCGGCCCTAATGGGCAAACCCCGCAATCTCAGGGAGTAGGCAGATGTCGCCGACCGGATCGGCGCCGCCCTTCTGACCGGGCTTGGCTGCGCCGGCGGACTTCGGAACTGCAGGTGCAGGTGCAGGCGCGGCTGCTGCCGTAGCTCCGGTGGGCTTCGGCGCCGCGCCGGCGGACTTCGGTGCGCCCTTGGCCATTGCGTTGGCTGGGCTCGGGGGGATCGGCGGGCCGACCCTGGTCCAGGTTTCGCCACCGCAGAGGAAGCCCATCACGCAACCTTTGATCTCGAGCTGGTCGCTGCCGACAGGCGTGATGGTCGCGCTGTACAGCTGGCCGTCCTTGGCGTTGTAGACTTGTCCTTCCCATTGATCGGCGGCGGGCTTCTTCTTCATGTCGATCAGCGTCGCCATGCCCAGCGTCGGCCTGGTCTTTTTCGAGGCATCCGGGTTGTTCTCGTCGCGGCCGCCGGGCTGTTTTTCCCAGGAAACCGCGCCCCACATGCTGCCATTGCATTGGGCGACACGAATGTTGGCGACGCCGTCGGCAACCCGCCAATCGCCGGTGGGATCGGCGGCGAGCGCGGGGGTCAGGCAGGTGTAACCACCAGCCAGTATTATTCCGGTGTAAAGGGCCAAACGCATGAGTGTTCCTCGGCAGTGCAACATGGTCTAAAGCTGTGCTTGCGAAGATGGTCCGAAAAAGGGCAAAAGGCCGCACAAACCGTTTTCAGTAACGGTCCGTTTTCAGTTGACGAAACGGCCCTCAATCGAAGTATGTAGCGGATGCACAGTCCAAATCCAGACATGTCTGAGCTCTTCGCGGACCGTCAGGCCCAGCGCAGCGCCCTGCATAATCGGTATCTGAACGAGCAGTTCGTTCGGGTCCTCAAGACCATCGGCTACGATGTCGGCTTCCAGAAGGGGCAGGGGCAGTATCTCTTCGACCGCGAGGGCGCGCGCTATCTCGACCTGTTGTCCGGCTTTGGTGTGTTTGCGATCGGGCGCAATCATCCTGTCATGCGCGAGGCGCTCAAGAGCGTGCTCGACGCCGATCTGCCCAATCTCGTCCAGTTCGACGTTTCGGTGCTCGCCGGCGTGCTCGCCGAACGCCTTCTGAAATACGTTCCCTATCTCGGCAAGGCGTTCTTCGCCAATTCCGGCGCCGAATGCGTCGAAGCCGCGATCAAGTTCGCGCGCGGCGCGACGGGGCGTCCCGGCATCGTCTATTGCGCCCATGGCTATCACGGCCTGACCTATGGCGCGCTGTCGCTCACGGGCGATTCGAACTTCCGCACCGGCTTCGAGCCGCTGCTGCCGGGCTGCACCCCGATCCCGTTCAACGATCTGGCAGCGCTCGAAAAGGCGCTGGCCTCGCGCGAGGTAGCGGCGTTCGTCGTCGAGCCGATCCAGGGCAAGGGCGTGAACATGCCCACCGACGAGTTCCTGCCGGGCGCGGCCGCGCTCTGCAAGAAATACGGCACGCTGTTCGTCGCCGACGAGATCCAGACCGGCATGGGCCGCACCGGCCGCTTCCTCGCGGTCGAGCACTGGAACGTCGAGCCCGACATGGTGCTGCTGTCGAAGTCGCTGTCGGGCGGCCACGTGCCGGTCGGCGCGGTGCTGACGCGCAAGAGCATCTTCGACAAGATCTTCAACCAGATGGACCGCGCGGTGGTGCACGGCTCCACCTTCTCCAAGAACGACCTTGCCATGGCCGCGGGCATCGCCACGCTCGACGTCATGGAGTCCGAGAAGCTGATCGAGTCCGCCGCCAAGCGCGGTGCCGAGCTGCGCCTCGCGCTGACGCGCATGGTGCCCGGCTACGAGCTGATGAAGGAAGTGCGCGGAAAGGGCCTGATGATCGGCGTCGAGTTCGGCCCGCCGAAGTCGCTGCGGCTGCGTGCCTCCTGGAATGTGCTGGAGGCGGCCAACAAGGGCCTGTTCTGCCAGCTCATCACCGTGCCGCTGTTCAAGGATCACAAGATCCTGACCCAGGTCGCCGGCCACGGCAGCCACACCATCAAGCTGCTGCCGCCGCTTACCATCACCGAGGAAGACTGCGGCTGGATTGAACGCGCCTTCGACGACGTTATTGCCGGCAGCCACAAGGTCCCCGGCGCGATCTGGTCGCTCGGCAAGACCCTGGTGGACAACGCGGTGAGACGGTCGGCGTAGTTCGCCGATCTATCTCGGCGATCGTCATTACGAGCGAAGCGAAGCAATCCATATCCCTCCGCGGAGACGATGGAGCGCGGCGCAATCCGGGCTACGCAGGTCGCTTCGCATCCTCCAGAATCATCGTCGCGCCCTTCTCGGCGATCATCGCGGTCGGCGTATTGGTATTGCCCGATGTGATCGTCGGCATGATCGAGGCATCGACGATGCGCAGGCCATCGAGGCCGTAGAAGCGCAATCGTTCGTCCACCACGGCCATCGGATCATTCACCGCGCCCATCTTCGCGGTGCCGACGGGATGAAAGATCGTGGTGCCGATGTCGCCGGCGGCCTTCGCGAGTGAGGCATCGTCGTCGCCGACGGAGGGACCGGGCAGGTATTCGCTCGGACGATATTTGGCCAGCGCCTTCTGCTGCATCAGGCGTCGCGTGGTGCGGATGGCATCGGCGCCGACCTGGCGGTCGTCGTCGGTCGACAGATAGTTCGGAGCGATGATCGGCTTCTCGTCCGGGCTCGCGGAACGCAGTCGCACGGTGCCGCGCGAGGTCGGCTGGAGATTGCAGGCGCTCACCGTGATGGCGGGGAAGCGGTGCAGGGGATCGCCGAACTTGTCGAGCGACAATGGCTGCACGTGGAACTGGATGTTGGCGCGTGCGCGCGTCGCATCCGAGCGCGTGAAGATGCCGAGTTGCGACGGCGCCATGGTCAGCGGACCACGGCGGCGGAAGGCGTAGTCGAGCCCCATCAGTCCGCGGCGGAACAGGTTGTAATAGGTTTCGTTCAGCGTGCGCACGCCTTCGACCTTGTAGATCGCGCGCTGCTGGAGATGGTCCTGGAGATTGCGCCCGACGCCGGGCTTGTCCATGACGATGTCGATGCCGAGCGGCGACAGCCAGTCGGCGGGGCCGATGCCGGAGCGATGCAGCACCTGCACCGAGCCGATCGAGCCAGCCGAGAGGATCACCTCGCGCTTCGCCCGCGCCTCGATGATCTCGCCGTTCTGGAAGAAGCGCACGCCGACGGCGCGGCCCCGCTCGATGATCAGACGGTCGACCAGCACGTGCTTCTCGAGCCGCAGATTGGGCCGGGTCAGCGCGGGCTTGAGGAAGCCGCGCGCCGACGACCAGCGCCGGCCGCGCTTCTGGTTGACGTGGAAATAGCTGGTGCCTTCGTTGTCGCCGGTGTTGAAATCCGGAATGCGCTTGATGCCCATCTCCTCGGCGGCGTCGCCAACTGCGTCGAGGACGTCCCACGCGAGCCGTGGCGCCTCGATGCGCCAGCCGCCGCCCGCGCCGTGATGCTCGCTCGCGCCGAGAAAGTGGTCTTCCAGCCGCTTGAACAGCGGCAGCACGTCGTCATAGCCCCAGCCGGTCATGCCGAGCTGGCGCCAGTGATCGTAGTCCGCGGCCTGTCCGCGCATCGAGATCATGGCGTTGATCGCCGAGCAGCCGCCGATCACCTTGCCACGGGGATAGGCGAGCGCGCGACCGTTCAGGCCTGGCTCGGCCTCGGTCTTGAACATCCAGTCCGAGCGCGGATTGCCGATGGCGAAGAGATAGCCGACCGGGATGTGGAACCAGATCCAATTGTCGTCGCCGCCGGCTTCGAGAATGAGGACGCGGTTGTTGCGATCGGCCGATAGCCGGTTCGCGACGATGCAGCCGGCCGTACCGGCTCCGACGACAATGTAGTCAAACTCACCTTCGAGCCGCCTTGGCATTCTGCTTCCACCCGGATGGTCACTCAGCGTTCTGTTCTAATAGGCAGACGCAGCCGACCGGGACAAGCCCGGCCATGACGAGAGCACAGGGCTACTCCTCGATCGGCAGGAGTTAGGTGGACCGACGCTTGCATGCTAGATAGTCCTTCATCCAAACAAAGTTCGAGACCCTCCATGCCCATCGTGAACCGCGTCGCCGACCTTCAACCCGATATTCAGGCCTGGCGCCGGGACATCCATGAGCATCCGGAGCTGCTGTACGACGTTCATCGCACCGCAGCATTCGTCGCGGACCGTCTGCGCGAGTTCGGCTGCGATGAGGTCGTGACCGGGCTCGGCCAGACCGGCGTGGTCGGCGTGATCAAGGGCAGCAAGCCCGCGGGCGAGGGGCTCAAGGTGATCGGCATGCGTGCCGACATGGATGCGCTACCCGTCGACGAGCAGACCAGCCTGCCTTACGCCTCGAAGATTCCGGGCAAGATGCACGCCTGCGGCCATGACGGCCACACCGCGATGCTGCTCGGGGCAGCGCGCTACCTCGCGGAGACCCGCAACTTCGCCGGCGATGCGGTGGTGATCTTCCAGCCGGCCGAGGAGGGCGGCGCCGGCGGGGCGGCCATGGTCAAGGACGGCCTGATGGAGCGCTTCGGAATCGAGCAAGTCTACGGCATGCACAACGGCCCCGGCATCCCGATCGGCTCGTTCGCGATTCGGCCGGGTCCGATCATGGCGGCGACGGACGAGGTCGACATCATGATCGAGGGCCTCGGCGGCCATGCCGCGCGTCCGCACAAATGCGTGGACTCCGTACTGGTCGGCGCGCAGGTGATCACCGCCTTGCAATCGATCGTTGCGCGCAGCGTCGATCCGCTGGAATCGGCGGTGATCTCGATCTGCGAATTCCACGCCGGCAATGCCCGCAACGTCATTCCGCAGACTGCGACGCTGAGGGGCACCATCCGCACCCTGTCGCCGGAAGTGCGCAAGCTCATCGAGAAGCGCGTGCACGAGGTGGTCGCGGGCGTGGCGCAGATCACGGGTGCGAAGATCGACCTGCACTACAAGCGCAATTATCCCGTGGTGAACAACCATGCCGCGGAGACCGAGGTGGCGCGGCGCATCGCCGGGCAGGTCGCCGGAGAAGCCAAGGTGCACGAGATGCCGCCGCTGATGGGCGGCGAGGATTTCGCCTATATGCTGGAGGCGCGGCCCGGCGCCTTCATCTTCTGCGGCAACGGCGACAGCGCCGGCCTGCATCACCCCGCCTACAATTTCAACGACGAGGCGATCGTGTTCGGCACGTCCTACTGGGTCAAGCTGGTCGAGGAGTCGCTCGCGGCGTCGTAACGCTGGAGCCGAAGCAGAGATGCAATGGCCCGCGAATTGCGCGGGCTCGTTCTTCTTGACGGATCGGCTCGCCAACAACGGCGCAAAGCCGTTCGCGCAAAGCCGTTCCTTCCAGTTATATTCAGGCGGCCCGCGCCGCCTTCTTCTGCAAGCTGGCAGCAATCTTCAAATCTTCGACAAAGCGCTGATATTCCAGCAGCTTCGCTTCCGGATCGGGTAGCCGCAGCAGATAGGAGGGGTGCACCGTCACCAAAGCCTTGCGCCCATCAGGAAGCTCGATGAGGCGACCGCGGGTCTTGCCGATCGGGGTGATCTTGCCGAACACGCTTTGCGCAGCCGTGGCCCCCATCGCCACGATCAGATCGGGCTGAATTGCTGAAACTTCCCGCTCATACCATTGCCGGCACGCCCGGATCTCAGGCGTATTCGGCTTCTGGTGCAGGCGGATCTTTCCACGCGGCACGAATTTGAAGTGTTTGACCGCGTTGGTGACATAGACCTTCTTGCGGTCGACACCGGCCTCCGCGAGTGCACGGTCGAGCATCTGGCCGGCCGGACCGACGAAGGGATGGCCGGCGAGGTCTTCCTTGTCGCCGGGCTGCTCGCCGACCAGCATGATGTTTGCCGATCTCGGGCCTTCGCCGAACACGGTCTGGGTCGCGTCCTTGTAGAGATGGCAGGCGCGGCAATGCGCGGCTTCCTCGCGCAGAGCTTCGAGATTGTCGACTGTGGTCTTGCGCTTCATCGGAGCCTCCGGCCGCCTCTGAGGCTTGTGCGGATCGGTTGCGGCATTGGCGATCATGGCACCGGTCATGCGCTCGGCGTCCTCGATCAGAGGCTTAATGATCGAAGCCTCGGGCAGGTTCCTCCAGTATTTCTTCGGCATCTCGGCCTGCATCGCCTTCACCTTGAGCCGGGCCGGATTGAAGATGCTGGCATAGTAGCGCCGCCAGGTTTCCTCCAGCCGGTCCGCGCCCGGTGCTTCGCTCCTGCTGACACCCGGTGTGAACGAGAGCGCGTGGCCGTCCCAATGCGCGCACAAATCGGGCGTCAGGATCGACCAGGGCATGTCGGCAAAGCGCCGGGCGAAGAACGGCGCGGCGAGCTCGACGATGTGATGCTCCGGTTCGAACCAGGCGACGTAATGCGCCGCGCGTTCCCGGCCGATCTCGCGGAAGCGCACGAAGGCGTGCATCTTGTGCTCGTCGCGATAGACCGCTTTCGCCATGGCGGTGACCTGCGCGACATCGGGATCGGTCGCGATTTCGATGAGATCGTGATGGTCCCTCAGCCGCCACAGCAGGCGATAGAGAATCGCAAAGCGCTCGACATCACGGTGCAGGATCGCGGCCTTGGCGAGCTCGACGAATTTTGCTGATACGCTGAAGGTGCCGTCATTCACCTCGAGGATCGGAAACGGCGAGGGCGGCGCGAACAGTTCGGCTTCGCCGCCCTGCACGGCCCAGGTGACATCGGTGGGCTTCACAAGATGAAGCACGAGCGTCCGCGCGGCTTTGCGCCAGCCGTCGAAATCGGTTTCGGTGTCGAGGGTGATGTACTGCATCAGAAGCCAAACCCCAGTTGCGTTGCCTTCGGCTTGAACCGCTCGATCAGTCGCGCCTCGTCGAGACGATGCGGTGAGGGGCGGTGATCGCTGAGGACGATGAACGGTAGCGCCTTGTGCTTGGGCACGTGAAGCCGCGCGAGATCGGTGAGGCGGATCGTGGTGGTGCGGCGTGTCGCGATGATGCGTTCAACCGTCCTGGTGCCGAAGCCCGGCACGCGCAAAAGCTCCTCGCGGCTGGCGCGGTTGACGTCGAGTGGAAAATGGTCGCGATGGCGCAACGCCCAGGCGAGCTTTGGATCGATGTCGAGCGGCAGCATCGCGCTCTCGTCGACGATCTCCGCAACGTCGAAGCCGTAGAACCGCATCAGCCAGTCGGCCTGGTAGAGCCGGTGCTCGCGCAGCAAGGGCGGCGCGCGCAAGGGCAGCGCGCGGCTGGCGTCGGGGATCGGGCTGAACGCGGAATAGTAGACGCGCCGCAGCCGGTAGGCGCCGTAGAGATTGGCGCTGGTGTGGAGAATGGTGTGATCGGAGGCCGCGTCGGCGCCGACGATCATCTGCGTGCTTTGCCCGGCGGGCGCGAAACGCTGCGGCTTGGCTTTCGTCTTCGCGCTGCGAGCTTCCTCGGCTTCGTCGAGCTTCAGCCGTAGCCGGCCCATGGTGCGGCGGATCGCGCGCACGTCCTTCTCCGGCGCGAATTGCTGCAGGCTGGTTTCCTGGGGCATCTCGATATTGATGGAGAGGCGGTCGGCATATTTGCCGGCTTCCGCAATCAGCGCGTCGTCGGCTTCGGGGATGGTCTTCAGATGAATGTAGCCGCGGAAGTGATGCTCCTCGCGCAATTTGCGCGCGACGCTGACCACCTGCTCCATGGTGTAGTCGGGACTGCGGATGATGCCGGAGGAGAGGAACAGCCCTTCGATGTAATTGCGCCGGTAGAAGTCGAGTGTGAGTTTGACCAGTTCGTCGATGGTGAAGCGGGCGCGCGCCACGTTGGAGGAGGCGCGGTTGACGCAATAGAGGCAATCGAAATTGCAGGCATTGGTCAGCAGCACCTTGAGCAGGGAGATGCAGCGTCCGTCCGGCGCGTAGGAATGACAGATGCCCATGCCGGGCGCGGTCGAGCCCATGCCCTTGCCGTCGCGGGAATCCCGCTTCTCGGTGCCGCTGGAGGCACAGGACGCGTCGTACTTGGCGGCATCCGCCAGGATTTCCAGCTTGCGTTGTACGTCCATCAAGAATCCCTTTGATTCCGCTCATGAATCCCTAGGCGCGCCAATTCGATTGACTCTTCGGGCGCCGTTAGCTTTATATTAGAACATATCATGAACAAATGAGCCAGCCGCTGGTTCTTCTTTTGAAGACCACGGCACCAAATTTCCGAGGAGCGGCGAGCATGAGCGGCGCACGTAGCAGCGCGCTTGCGATCTTGCGTGGCCAGATCGAGCGCATCGAGACGGCGGAGGTCGTGCATCAGCATGACCGCGTCGCGCTCGGCCATCACGAGGCCGACGGCGCGCTGAAGGGCGGGCTGGCGCGCGCGGCGATCCATGAGGTGTTTTGCGAGGGGCGTCAGGGCGCCGCCGCGACGGGTTTTGTCACCGGGCTCGCGGGCCGCGTGACGGCGCGTAAGCCGCTGCTGTGGGTGCGGCAGGATTTTTCGGACATCGAGACAGGCGCGCTGTCGATGAGCGGCCTCGCCGAGCTCGGCCTTGATCCGCGCCGCATGGTGATGGTGCGCGCCGCCGATGTCGAGAGCGCGCTGCGCACCTCGGCCGACGCGCTCGCCTGCGATGCGCTGGGCGCCGTCGTGCTCGAGCTCTGGGGCGATATCAGGCAGTTCGATCTGGTGGCGAGCCGCAAGCTGACGCTGGCGGCGCAATCTTCCGGCGTCACCGGCCTGATGCTGCGCATGGCCGCGCAGCCTTTGCCGTCGACCGCGGAGACGCGATGGATGCTGCGCGCGGCGCATTCGCCGCCGGGCTCGGTGTGGAGTGCCTGGGGCGCGCCGCGCTTCGATGCCGAGTTGTTACGCAATCGTCATGGCCCGTGCGGCCGGTGGATCATGGAATGGAAATGTGATGAGTGCCAGTTCAGTGAGCCGTCGACGTATTCTCAGCCTGTGGCTGCCGCGCCTGCCCATCGACCGGATCCAGCGGTTTTTGCAGTTGAGCAGCGGCGCGCCGGATGAACCCAGCATCGTCGTCATCAAGGACAACAACGCGCTGGTGATCCATGCGCTGGACGAGGCCGCCGAGCGCCTCGGCTTGTATATCGGCCAGCCGCTGGCCAATGCGCGGGCGATGTGCCCGGATTTGCGTGTGTTCGACGCCGATATTGCCGCCGATGCGAAGACGCTCAGCGACATCGCCGACTGGTGCGACCGCTTCACGCCGTTGGTCGCGCTCGATCCGCCGCACGGGCTGTTCCTGGATATTACGGGCTGCGCCCATCTGTTCGGCGGCGAGGCTGCGCTGCTAACGACGCTGGTCCGTGCGCTTGCCCGGCAGGGCTTTGCCGTCGGTGCGGCGATCGCCGGCACGTCGGTCTGTGCGCGTACGCTGACGCGGCAGGCATCGGGCAGCGTCGTTCCCGATGGCGGAGAGGCGGCGGCGATCGATCGGTTTCCGGTGTCCGCGCTCGGGGCGGGCGAGGCCGTCACCACCGGCCTGCGCCGCGCCGGCCTGAAGACCATCGGCGACGTCGCCGCGCGCGCGCCGGGCGAAATCACGGCACGGTTCGGCGCGCGGTTCTCCACGCTGCTCGCGCATGCGCTGGGGCAGGGCGATGCGCCGATCAGTCCGCGCAAACCGCTGCCCGATTACATCGTGGAGAAGCGCTTTGCCGAGCCGATCGCGACCGACACCATGATCGCGATGACGCTGTCGCGGCTTGCGGACACGTTGATCGCCTCCATGGAGAAGCAGGGCAAGGGCGCGCGGCGCCTGGAGGCGGCGTTCTTCCGCACCGACGGCGTGGTATGCGCGATCACGGTCGAAACCGGCCGTCCGGTGACGAAAAGCGCCGTCATCGACCGTCTGTTTCGCGAGCGCCTTGATGCGCTCGCCGATCCCCTCGATCCCGGCTTCGGCTTCGACATGGTGCGGCTGTCGGCGAGCCGCACCGAGATCGTGGTGCAGGAGCAGCGCGATCTCGACGCCCATGTCCACGACAATGACGAGCTCGCCGCGCTGATCGATCGCATCGCCGCCCGCATCGGGGGAAAGCGCGTCGTCGTGCACCTGCCGCAGGATACGCATATCCCCGAATGTGCGGCGCTGGCCGCGCCGGCGCAGCATCATCTCGCCGCTGCCATGCAAGCCGAATGGCCTGTACGGGTCGAGAGCGAACCGCCGCTGCGCCCCTTGCGGCTGTTCGACAAGCCGGAACTGGTCACGGTGCCGTTCGCAACCGTGCCTGACGGTCCGCCGCATCGATTCACCTGGCGGCGCGCCCAGCATGCCGTGGTGCGGGTGGAAGGGCCCGAGCGCATCGCCATGGAATGGTGGCGGGGCGGCAAGCAGCTGACGCGGGATTATTTCCGTATCGAGAACGCCGAAGGCTTGCGCTTCTGGATCTTTCGCGACGGTCTCTACGACGAGCTGATTAACAAGGAAGGCAAGTCCATTCCTGCGAAATGGTATGTGCACGGTCTCTTCGCATGAATACGCCTGCTTATGCCGAGATCGGCATCACCACGAATTTTTCTTTCCTGCGCGGCGGTTCGGACCCGCGATCCTATGTGCATCAGGCCAGCGCTTTGGGAATTCCTGTGATCGGCATCGCCGACCACAACACGCTTGCCGGCGTGGTGCGGGCCTACAAGGAGCTCGACAACGACAAGGTGCTGCACAAGCCGAAGCTCCTGATCGGCGCGCGTATCGTCTTCGTCGACGGCACGCCAGACATTCTTGCCTATCCGCGCGACCGCGCCGCCTATGGTCGGCTGTGCCGGCTCCTCACTCGGGGCAAGCGCGGCGACGACGTCACGCGGATCGAGAAGGGGGAATGCCGTCTTACCTTTGCTGATCTGCTGGAGTTTTCGGAAGGCCAGCTCCTGGTCCTGACGCTGCCACATCGCTTCGAGCCGGCTCCGGCGCTGGATGTTCTCGCAAAGCTCAGGGACAGCCGCGCCGAGGGCGTGTGGCTGGCGGCGAGCCTGGTCTATCGCGGCGATGACCGGCGCCGGCTGTCGCGGCTCGATGATCTCGCCACGAAGGCAAAGGTTACGCTGCTCGCGACCAACGAGGTGCTTTATCACGATCCCGCACGCCGTCCTCTCCAGGACGTGCTGACCTGCATCCGGGAAAAGACCACGATCGAGGCGGTCGGGCGGAAGCTGGAAGCCAATGCCGAGCGGTTCTTGAAGACGCCGCGGGAGATGGCGCGGCTGTTCCGCGATTTCCCCGAGGCGATCGCGGAGACCATGCGCTTTGCGGACAGGATCGATTTCTCGCTCGACCAGCTCAAATACCAATATCCTGATGAGCCGGTGCCGCCGGGAAAGACCGCGCAAGGGCATCTGGAGGATCTGACATGGGCGGGCGTCGACAAATATTTCGGCGGTAAGATCGACGACAAGTTGCGCGCGACCCTGAAGAAGGAGCTCGCGCTGATCGCCGAGCTGAAATACGCGCATTATTTTCTCACCGTGCATGACATCGTGCACTATGCGCGCAGCCAGAACATTCTGTGCCAGGGGCGGGGATCGGCGGCGAATTCGGCCGTGTGCTACGTGCTCGGCATCACCTCGGTCGATCCGACCAAGGTCGATCTGTTGTTCGAGCGCTTCATCTCCAAGGAGCGGCTGGAGCCGCCCGACATCGACGTCGATTTCGAACATTCTCGCCGCGAGGAGGTGATGCAATATGTCTATCGTCGCTACGGCCGCCACCGCGCCGCGATCATCGCCACCGTCATCCATTATCGCCCGCGCAGCGCCATTCGCGACGTCGGCAAGGCGCTGGGCCTGACCGAGGACGTCACCGCCGCGCTTGCCGACACCGTCTGGGGGAGCTGGGGCAAGGGCCTCAACGACATGCAGGTCAGGCAGGCCGGGCTCGATCCGCAAAATCCCATGATCAACCTCGCGGTCGAGCTTGCGACCGAGCTGATCGATTTCCCGCGCCATCTCTCCCAGCATGTCGGCGGCTACGTGCTGACGCAGGACCGGCTCGACACCTATGTGCCGATCGGCAACGCCGCGATGGATGACCGCACCTTCATCGAATGGGACAAGGACGACGTCGATGCGCTCAGCATGATGAAGGTCGATGTGCTCGCGCTGGGCATGCTGACCTGCATCAGGAAATGTTTTGACTTGATCGATCAGCACAAGGG
This sequence comes from Bradyrhizobium sp. NDS-1, assembly GCF_032918005.1. Lineage (NCBI taxonomy): Bacteria > Pseudomonadati > Pseudomonadota > Alphaproteobacteria > Hyphomicrobiales > Nitrobacteraceae > Bradyrhizobium > Bradyrhizobium sp. NDS-1. Next base: position 5,618,691 of record NZ_CP136628.1, on the reverse strand, counting down.
TAAGCGTTGGGTGCTGGCGAGCGTTCCGCAGGACGATCCTGAGGTCTATGACATGCTGTGCGATGGAGAGTCGCTCGGCGTGTTCCAGGTCGAGAGCCGCGCGCAGATGAACATGCTGCCGCGTCTGAAGCCGCGGACCTTCTACGATCTCGTCATCGAGGTCGCGATCGTGCGGCCAGGTCCCATCCAGGGCGATATGGTGCACCCCTACTTGCGGCGGCGGAACGGTGAGGAGAAGGTGACCTATCCCTCGCCAGCGCCCGAGCATGGTCCTACGGACGAGCTCTACAAGGTGTTGCACAAGACCAAGGGCGTGCCTCTCTTCCAGGAGCAGGCGATGCGCATCGCGATCGAGGCAGCCAAATTCACTTCGGAGGAAGCCAACGGCCTGCGCCGTTCGATGGCGACCTTCCGCAATGTCGGCACCATCGGCCAATACGAGGAAAAGCTGATCGGCAACATGGTGGCGCGCGGCTACGATGCCAACTTTGCCAAAAGCTGCTTCGACCAGATCAAGGGTTTCGGCTCCTATGGTTTCCCCGAGAGCCATGCCGCGAGCTTCGCGCAGCTCGTCTACATCTCGTCGTGGCTGAAATATCATCACCCCGACGCATTCTGCTGCGGGCTCCTTAACTCGCAGCCCATGGGCTTCTACGCGCCGGCGCAGATCGTCGGCGATGCCCGCAAGAACGACGTCGAGGTCCGCGACATCGACGTGTCCTATAGTTTCGCGCAAAACACGCTGGAGGAGGGAAGCGGCAAATATTGCGCGGTGCGTCTCGGCTTCCGTCAGATCGACGGATTCCACTGGCTGGACGAGGATGAGGAGAGACTGAAGCGCTCTCAGCTGTCATTCCGGGGCGCGCCACTTGGCACGAGCCCGGAATCCATCGGGCCGCATACGTCTGGAGGAATGGATTCTCAGATGCGCAATTGCGCATCAGAGTTCGACGCTGACGCGTCGCCCCGGAATGACAATGTGGAGGAAGTGCTGGACTGGGCCGACCGCATCGTTGCCGCGCGCAAGCGCCGGCCCTTCACCTCGCTCGAGGATTTTGCCCGCGATACCGGCCTGCCCAAGCGCGCGCTGATCCTGCTGGCGGATGCCGACGCGTTCCGCTCACTGGGGCTCGATCGCCGCGAGGCGCTGTGGCAGGTGCGGCGGCTGCCCGACGACGTGCCGCTGCCGCTGTTCGAGGCGGCGACCGCCCGCGAGCAGCCGGACGAGCATGCAAAGCCGCTGCCGCTGATGCCGCGTTCCGAACAGGTGGTCGCCGATTACCAGACCATCCGGCTATCGCTCAAGGGCCATCCGATGGAATTCTTGCGCGAGATGTTTTCGCGCGAGCGGGTGGTGGCCTGCAAGGCCATCAGCCATGAGAACGAGCGGCGCCGCGTCCGCTGCGCCGGTGTGGTTCTGGTGCGGCAACGGCCCGGCAGCGCCAGCGGCGTCGTGTTCATGACGCTGGAGGACGAAACCGGCATCGCCAATGTCGTGGTGTGGCCCAAGATCATGGAGCAGTACCGGAAAGAAGTGATGGGCGCGCGCCTCATCCTGGTCGAAGGCTATATCCAGAGCAGCCCCGAGAAGGTGACCCATCTCATCGCCCAGCGCATGGTCGACCGTTCGCACGATCTGGTCGGCCTCGCCAACGATGCGCTGAGCCGCAATCACCCGGTGCCGGCAGGCGCGACCGTGGTCGAGCCGCTCAACGAAGACCCGCGCGCGCTCACGGATATGCCGGCTCAAAAGATCCGCCATCCCCGCAACGTCCGCATCCTGCCGCCGTCACGGGATTTTCATTGAGGGACGTGGCGGCAGTCTATCTTTGACCGTCACCCCGGCCGCTTCTTCAGCGGCCCTCGAAGGGCGACGGCCCGGCTGCCAGCCTGGCCGTTCATCCTTCGAGGCTCCCGGCGCGATGCTGTTGCATCGCGCCACTCGCACCTCAGGATGAGGGAGCTGGCGGGAGCCGGCCGTGTCTAGAAATTCACCCGGTTCGAGATTGCCCCATCCACGACGAGATTCGATCCCGTGGTGAACCCCGACACAGGGCTCGCCAAGAACACCGCCGCGCTAGCGATTTCCTGCGGCGTCGCCATGCGGCCGGTTGGGTTACGCTTCATCGCGTCCTTGTAACGTTCGGGCATGTTCTTCTCGATCATCTCCCAGACGCCGCCCTTGAAATAGACGGTGCCGGGCGACACCACGTTGACGCGGATCTTCTTCTTCGCATATTGCCGCGCCAGCCCCTTGGCCATGTGGATCAGCGCCGCCTTGATCGGGCCGTAGGAGCTGGCCGTGTCCGCCTGCGCTGCCGAGATCGACGAGATGATGACGAAGGCGGCATCGCCGCTTCTGTCGCCGCTGGCTTCAAGGAACGGCCGCGCGGCATCAAACGCATGCACGGCGCCGAGCAGGTCGAGCCGGAAGTTCTGCTCCCAAGATGCGGGATCGTGGCCCTGCGCCATCGCGCCGGCATTGGAGAACAGCATGTCGATGCCGCCGAGCTCCTTCGCTGCGCCCTCGATCCAGGATTTCAGCGCCGCGCCGTCGGTGACGTCGACCGGGCTGCCGGTGGCGTTAACTCCGCCCGTCTTCAACTCCGCGACCGTTGCCGCAACCTGCTCCGCATTGCGCGCACACACCGCGACATTGGTACCTTCACCGGCCAACGTTGCCGCGATCGCCCGCCCGATGCCGCGTGTGCCGCCGAGGACGATGGCGTTCTTTCCATTGAGACCGAGATCCATTGTTTAACTCCTTCTTGTTGGTGCCGAGAATGTAGCTGCTTCGGCAGACATGCTGAACTGTCCAATTCGTCGTTGCGAGCGCAGCCAAGCCAGAAACGCATCCGCGGAGACAGCCTGGATTGCTTCGATGTGCCCGCAATGACGTGGAGAGAGCCGCCGCCTCCTCACTCCGGCGCCGCGCCCACCGGCGGGCCGCCGGGCGGTCGGTGCAGGAAGGTCAGCGAGGCGTAGGCGCCGGCCCAGGAGCCGATCGCGGCGAAGGCGACGTAGAAGGCGTTCTCGGTGTAGCTGATCACGGCGTAGGAAGAGAGCATGTACCAGACCGCGCTCCAGTTCGCCGCTGACATTCGCTTGCGCGCGATCACGGCCGAAGTGAACATCACATAGACCGCGTCGGTGGCCGCCGTTGCGACGAACACGGCGCCCGCGGTGAGGGGATCGATGGCGGTCATTGCAATCCTTTCTGTGAACGTGGGATCGTCCTGAAAACTAAGGGGAGAGAAGCGGCCATGCAAAGCCCCGCCGGGCACGTGCGCGTGGGGCTGGCGCAGAGCGGGCGATGGCTGTGGGATCTCGGCCGGCTAGAGGGCGGACTGAGCCCCCGGGATCTTACGGGCGAGGCTGTACATGCTGGGTTCATCGAGAGCATGCCATCCGGCTTCGGTGTGTTGAAAGCCGTGCGTCATTCGGCATTGCTGTCGAAAACGCCGGCGCAATGGCGCCGTCCGGCGATGCCGCTCGGCGGCCATCCGGCACGGTGGCCGGTGCGAAGCTGACACGAAGCTGACATGTCGCGAGATTTTAACGTCGACCGCGAGATGTTCTGCGCTTTTTAGGTTGTCTGAAATCAGAATTCGGCACTATTAGCGCGACGATGAGGCAGTCATTTGCCGAGATCGTCGCAGACACGACCGGGCTCCATGGTGGTTGAAGATACCAAGCGATCGCAGGTTCTTACCAAACGACGGGTGGTCACATTCGTGGTTTTACTAGCTCTCGCCTGTGCTGGGGGCTACGGCTTCTCCTATGCGGCGCCTAAGCAAAAGAAACACTCCGAGATCTCGAGCCAGTCGCGCAAGAATGCGCAGACCTTCACGCCGACACCGTCCGAATGGGCGACGCTGATGATCGAGCCGGTCAAGGCCAAGAGCTTCCGGGCCGAATATGTCACCGAAGGCAAGGTCGCGGTCGACGAGGACCGTTCGACGCCGGTGTTCTCCCCCTATGCAGGACGAGTCACCAAGCTGCTTGCCAAGCCGGGCGAGATGCTGAAACAGGGACAACCGCTGTTCACGATCGAAGCCGCCGACACCGTGCAGGCCCAAAACGATTTCATCGTGGCGATGACCTCGCAGAACAAGGCGAGGTCGGCGCTCGAGCTCGCCGACATCCAGTTCAAGCGCGCCAAGGATCTCTATGAGGGCCATGCCATTCCGCTGAAGGACTATCAGCAGGCGGAAGCGACCCAGGTCCAGGCGCGAAACGACATGCGCTCTTCGGGAACGGCGCTGGAAGCCGCGCGCAACAAGCTGCGCATCCTCGGGTTCACCGACGAGACCATCTCTGCGTTCCAGGAGAAAGGCGTCATCAACCGGGAAATCACGATCTATTCGCCGATCGCGGGCACCGTCGTGCAGCGCAAGATCGGCCCCGGCCAATACGTCAATTCCGGCGCCAGCGATCCGGTCTTCGTGATCGGCGACCTCTCCACCGTCTGGCTCACCGCCTTCGTGCGCGAGACCGACGCGGCTGCGGTGTGCACCGGCCAGGACATCACCGTGAACGTGATGGCGCTGCCGGGGCGGCCGCTGACCGCCAGGATCAACTACGTCGCCGCCGCGATCGATCCCGGCACCCGCCGCCTGCTGGTTCGTGCCACCATCGACAACAAGGACGGCCTGCTCAAGCCGGAGATGTTCGCCAACGTCACGATCTACTCGGCCGGCGACCGCGCCGCGCCGGCGGTGCCGAAACAGGCGTTGATCTACGAAGCCGACAAGGTTCGCATCTGGGTCGCGCGCGAGGACAAGTCGGTCGAGCTGCGACAGATCAAGACCGGACTCATCAACGGCAATCTCGTCGAGGTCACCAGCAATCTGAAGCCCGGCGAGCAGATCGTCACCAAAGGCAGCCTGTTCATCGACCGCGCGGCGTCCGGCAGCTGATCGACGACCCAAGAAAATTGAAGACCTGAATGGATCGTCTCGTCGCTCTTGCCGTCAACCGGCGTTTCCTGATGGTCGGCATGTTCGTCGCCGTCCTGATCGGCGGCCTGATCGCGTTCGACCGGCTCAACATCGAGGCTTATCCCGATCCGACCCCGCCGATGGTCGACATCGTGACGCAGAGCCCGGGGCTGTCGGCGGAGGAGATCGAGCGCTATATCACGATCCCGATCGAGACGCAGGTTGCGGGCCTGAAGAACATCACGACCATCCGCACCATTTCGCTCTACGGTCTCTCCGACGTCAAGATTCAGTTCTCCTTCGCCTATACCTATGACGAGGCGCTGCAGCAGGTGTTGAACCGCCTGGCGCAGCTCGCACCGCTGCCCGGCAACGTGCAGCCGCAGATCTCGCCGCTCAGTCCGATCGGCGAGATCTTCCGCTACCGTCTCGTGGGGCCGCCGAATTACAGCGTGCTCGATCTCAAGACCATTCAGGACTGGATTCTGCAGCGCCGCTTTCGCGCCGTGCCCGGGGTCATCGACGTCACCGGGTGGGGCGGCAAGAGCAAGACCTATGAGATTCAGGTCGACTTCAACAAGCTCGTCGCCAACGGTCTGACGCTGCCGCAATTGCTCCAGGCGGTCGGCAATTCCAACGTCAATGTCGGCGGCAACACCGTCGACATCGGCCAGCAATCGGCCGTCGTGCGCGGCGTCGGCCTGATCCGCTCGATCGACGATCTCGCCAATACCATGGTGGCGCAGACAGGCGGCAATCCGGTGCTGGTCAAGGACGTCGCCACCGTCACCGTCGGGCAGAGGCCCCGTCTCGGCATTGCCGGCCTCGACGAGGCCGACGACATCGTGCAGGGCATCGTCCTGATGCGACGTGGCGAGCAGAGCACGCCGACCATCAAGCGCGTCGAGCAACTCGTCCAGCAGATCAACAATTCGACCATCCTGCCGCCGGGCGTACGCATCGAGCGAATCTACGACCGCAAGGATTTGATCGACCTCACCACCCATACCGTGCTTCACAACATGGTGGTCGGCATTCTGCTGATCGTGCTGTTGCAGTGGATCTTCCTCGGTGACCTGCGCAGTGCGCTGATCGTCGGCGCGACCATTCCGTTCGCGCTGTTCTTTGCCGTCATCATCCTGGTGCTGCGCGGGGAATCGGCCAATCTGCTGTCGGTCGGTGCGATCGATTTCGGCTTGATCGTCGACGCCACCGTCATCATGGTGGAAGCGATCTTCCGCCGCCTGACGCAGACGACGCCGCCGTCGGAAACCGGGCATATGTCGCCCGAGACGATGTTCGGCATGAAGAGCCACGCCATCCTCAGCGCGGCTGCCGACGTCTCGCGCTCGATCTTCTTTGCCGCGGCGATCATCATCGCGGCCTTCCTGCCGCTGTTCACGCTGTCGGGTGTCGAGGGCAACATTTTCGGGCCGATGGCCCGCACGTATGCCTATGCGTTGGCCGGCGGCCTGCTGGCGACGTTCACCGTGACCCCGGCGCTGTCCGCGATCATCCTGCCGGCGCATGTCCATGAGACGGAGACCAGGGTGATGCTGATCCTGCACCGGCTCTACATGCCTGTGCTGAATTGGGCGGTGGCCAACCGCGGGATCGTTCTCGGCGCCGCGGTCGGCCTGGTGATGATGACGGTCGCGCTCGCCCGGCTGCTAGGCCTCGAATTCCTGCCGAAGCTGGAAGAGGGCAATCTCTGGATCCGCGCCACGCTGCCGCCAACCATCTCGCTCCAGGAGGGCAATTCCTACGTCAACGAGATGCGCAAGCTGATCGGCGCCCGGCCCGAGGTGGAATCCGTGGTGTCGCAGCACGGCCGTCCCGACGATGGTACGGATGCCGCCGGCTTCTTCAATGCCGAGTTCTTCGCGCCGCTGAAGCCCGTGGGCCAGTGGCCCGGTACGCGCGACAAGGAAGTGCTGACCGCGGAGCTGCTGAAGCAGCTCGACGACCGCTTCCCCGGCGTCGAGTTCAACTTCTCGCAATATCTCCAGGACAACGTCTCCGAGGCCGTCTCCGGCGTGAAGGGCGAGAATTCGATCAAGCTGTTCGGCAGCGATCTTCAGGCCCTGACCGATACCGCCAACAAGATCAAGCAGGTGCTGTCGACCGTGCAGGGCGTCACCGACCTTGCCGTGTTCACCTCGCTCGGGCAGCCGACCGTCCAGATCGACATCGACCGCGCCAGGGCCGCGCGCTATGGCCTTGCGCCGGGCGACATCAACGCCACGATCAAGGTCGCGGTTGGCGGCGACACCGCGGGCGATCTCTATGAGCCGGGCAGCGACCGCCACTTCCCGATCATCGTTCGCCTCGCGCCGGAATACCGCAGGAGCGCGGAGGCGATCCACAATTTGCGGATCGGCGCGCCCGGGCCGAACGGCACCGTCACGCAGATTCCCCTGAGCGAGGTCGCGGACATCAGTCTCGTCTCCGGCGCCGCCTACATCTATCGCGAGCAGCAGGAGCGCTATCTGCCGATCAAGTTTTCGGTGCGCGAGCGCGACCTCGGCAGTGCGATCCGCGAGGCGCAGCAGAAGATCGCCGAGCAGGTGCAGCTGCCGCCCGGCTCGCACATGGACTGGGTCGGCGAGTTCGGCAACCTCCAGGACGCGATTCGTCGGCTGTCGATCGTGGTGCCGATCTCGCTGGCGCTGATCGGCGTGCTGCTCTGGTTCAATTTCGGCACGATGACCGACACGCTGCTGGCCATGAGCGTGATCCCGATGGCGATCTTCGGCGGCGTGCTGGGCCTCTTGATCACGGGCACCCCGTTCAGCGTCTCCGCAGCGATCGGCTTCATCGCACTGTTCGGCATCGCCGTGATGGACGGCATCATCATCCTGTCGCAGTTCAACCAGCTCATCGAAGCGGGTATGGAGCGCATGAGTGCGGTTGTACGTACCGGTGAGTTGCAGCTCCGTCCGGTGCTGATGACGTGCGTCGTCGCCGGGGTCGGCCTTCTGCCGGCGGCGCTGTCGGAGGGCATCGGCTCCCAGGTCCAGAAGCCGCTCGCGGTCGTGGTCGTCACCGGCATGATGCTGGCGCCCGTCGTGATCCTCGTGACCTTGCCGGTCCTCATTTCATTCTTCTCGCGCCGCGTGCGCTGAGTGCCGCCCGTTACAGCATCCTTTGCGCGGTCCGCAGCAGCATCGCGGTGCCGAGCGCGAGCAACATCAGGCTGGCGAACCGGCTGCTCAGCGACAGCATCCGAGGCGTGAGCCGCGACCGCGCGGTTGCAACGATCGTGCTGAGCATCATCCACCAGACCGCCGAGCCCACGAAGACGCCTGCGATCAGCGGCGCCGCCGCGGCTTGCGTGGAGAACGCATGCAGCGCCGCCAGGAACAGGATGACCGTCAGGGGATTGGTCAGTCCGAGCGCGACCGCGCTGAGATAGGCACGCGTCAGATGTACTCTGTCGATCTCACCGACATCCTGGGGCACGATGGAACATCGATGTGTCCGGATCGCGAACCATAGCAGCGTGAGCGCCGAGACGATTCCGAATCCCGCCGCGTTGGCCTCGACCCAAGGCCGCGCAAGCGAACCAAGTCCCAATACCGCAAAGGCGCTGTAGGTGAGATGGACGGTCGCCGCACCGAAGCCGGTTGCGAGCCCTGTTGCCATCCCCGATGTCAGGGTGCGCTGAATGCACAACATGCCCATCGGCCCGATGGGAGCGGCGACGGTGAACCCGATTGCAATGCCGGAGACGAGCGCGGCAAGATAATGCGATAAAGACATGCGTCCGCACAAACAAATGAATCTGTGCGTGTACGTACCGGCGAACCGAAATCGTCGCCTCAACCGAAAGGGTGAAAACGGAACTTGAATGCAGACACGTTCGTGTGATGCGACGGCGGCTTTGCGCTCATTGCAATGTCGTGCTCTCGCTACGGCGGTTCCGCCGCGCGATGTGGAGTCGAGTTCCACCTGCAATGAGCTGCGATGACGCGATTGCTGCGTCGCGAATCAAAATCCGTAGAGCCGCGCCGGATTGTCGACCAGGATCTTCTTGCGCACACCCGCATCCGGAGCCCATACCGGAAGCTGATTGAGCAGTCGCCCGTCGTCGATCTGGTAGAGCGGCGCGATGTCGGTTGCCTTGCGTCCCTCGACGCGGCTCGAATCCGGATGCGGCCAGTCGGTGCCCCAGACGATGCGATCCGGGTTGGCCGCGATCAGGGCCTGCGCGAACGGCACCATGTCCTGATAGTCCGGCGCGAGCTTCGACGACCGGTAGGCGCCCGAAATCTTGACATAGGCCTTGCCGGACTTCACCAGGGCGACGAGATCGGAGAAGCCCGGCTGCTCCACGCCCTTTGAAGCTTCGAGGCCGCCGAAATGGTCGAACACGACGGGCACCGGCGCGGTCTCGACGAGGTCCTTGATCGCCGAGATCATGGCAAGCGTGGTGTAGAGCTGCACGTGCCAGCCGCGCGCCTTCATGCGCTCGGTTGCGGCGGTGAAACGCGGTCGTCCGACATTGGGATCGTTGACGCCGCCGGTCGCGAGATTGAGGCGGATGCCGCGGAAGCCGTCCTGATGCATCGCATCGAGCGCGCTCTCCGGCGTCTTGTCGTCGATCACGGCGACACCGCGTGCAGTCGCGCCCCGGGCTTTCATGCCGAACAGGGTCGACGAATTGTCGGTGCCGTAGACGCTGGGGGTGACGATCACCACGCGTTCGACATGCAGCGCCTTGTGCAAAGCGGCCATCTCCTCCGGAGAGGCCGGCTCGGGCGTGTAGACGCGTCCGGCGAAGAACGGAAACTTTTCGACATCGCCGTGGATATGGGTGTGGCAGTCGCAGGCGTGCGGTGGAACGTCGAAATTGACCGGCGTCGCAGGCTGTGCGGCCCGGGCGCGGGCTCTGTTCGTCATGGCTACTCCGGCGGCGAGGGAGGCAAGCAGGACGCTGCGTCGGTTGAGCACGGTTTCACTCCCTGTTCTTGTTGTTTTGCAGTGGAGCCGCGAGAGTATCACATCAGCCCGGCAGCCGCTGTGCCTCGTTGCATAGCTGCTCGACAAGGTCCGCAAGCAGGCGTGAGCCGTCGACGCGCGCGACCGGGCAGGACAGGCTCGCGAGCCACGCCTCATGCTTGGCGAGATTGCGCCCTTCGCGATCCCCGGCTTCGTAGTGGGAGGCCCAATCGAGAAAAGACTCGGTCTCATCGTGGCGCCAGCCTCCCGGCGCGACGGCGTCGGCGCCAAAATGGGTGGTCTCGCGGGCACGCAATCGCTTCATCCGGATCTCGCGCGGTGTGGTCACGAAGATGACGAGATCGAAATAGGAGACGAGCTCCTCGCCCCAGCCGGTGACGGACCCGCTGAGCACCCAGTCGCGACGCGGCAGGAACATCTCGCGCATCAGGCGCAGGCGCTCGGATGGCGGGCGCGTCGTCTGGTAGGGCGGCACGGTCGGCAGCCAGAAATAATCGTCGCTGTCGTGATGCGGCAGTGCAAGCCGGCCCGCGAGCGCCCGACCGAGCGTCGTGACGCCGGCGCCCGAAGCGCCGGTCAGGTGGATGCGGCGGCTTTTCATCGGCTCCGCCCAGATGATTGAAGCTACTGCCCCGACGGCGTGCGCAGGCCGTGCCAGGCGTCGCGGACCTGATGGTAATGCACCTCGGGCAGATAGTCCGGCGTGTTCAGGCTCAAGGTCTTGACGTCGAGATGGCCGACGGCGCTGAGCAGCGTGTAGGAGGCTATGACGCGGTCGCGGTTGGCGCCGATCAGGCGGGCCTTGGCCTGGATCAGATCGGCCTGCGAGTTTAAGACGTCCACCGTCGTGCGCTGACCGCCGGCGGCCTCGCGCTGCACACCCTGGAGCGCGACGGTCGCGGCCTTCACCTCGGACTCGGAGGCCGAGACGGCGATCTTGGCGCCCTCATTGGCAACCCAGGCGCTGATTGCCGCCGTGCGCGCCTGGTTGCGCACCTGGTCGAGCACGAGCCGGCTCTGCGCCGTGATCTCCTTGGCCTGCCGGGTCTGCGCGGCGGCCTGGCCGCCGTCATAGATCGGCGCGGTGACGTTGGCGACGATCGAGGCCTGGTCCTCGGCGAAGGTGCCGAGCGTCGGGTCGTTGTTGCGGCTCTTGCTGGCGCTGCCCTGGATGGTGGCGCTCGGCAGCAGCACGCCTTCGGCGATGCGGATGTTGGTGGAGGCGACATCGACGTCGAAGCTGGCGGCCATCACCGCCGGATGCTGGCGGATCGCCATCGTCATGGCGTCTTCGCGGTTCTTCGGCAGATAACGGTCGACGACCTCGGCGGGCCGAAGCTGGGACGGTGAATTGCCGATCACCTGCGCATAGGTCGCCTGGCTGATGGCGAGCGCGACCTCGGCGGCGTTGAGATCGGCAAGGCCGCGATTGAGGCGCGCTTCGGCCTGCGCACTGTCGGTCGGCGTGACGTCGCCGGCGTTGAGGCGGCGCTGGGTGACCGAAAGCGTCTCGCGCAGGAAGGCGACGTTGGAACGCTGCGCTTCGACCAGCGACTGGTTGGCGAGCACGTTGGTGTAGGCGGTGACCGCGTCGAGCAGGACGCCCTGGCCGACATTGCGCAGCGCCTCGCGGCCCGACTGGACCTGCAGTTCGGCGGCACGGACGTTGTTGGCGGTGCGGAAGCCGTTGAATAGGGTCTGCGTCACGGTGACGCCGATGATCCATGGCTTCAAGTTGCCGGTCTGGACCGTGTTGTCGGGCAGCAGATTGCGTACCGATTGCAGGCCGGCGCTGAGGCTTGCCACGATCTGCGGCCGGTAACCGGCGAGAGCCTGCGGCACGTTCTCGTCCGTGGCGCGTTGTCGCGCGCGTTCGGCATTGAGCTGCGGATTGGTCTGGTAGGCCTTGGCCAGCGCTTCCGGCAAGGCTTCGGCCCAGGCAGCGGAGGGCAGGGCGCAACAGAGCGCCAGCGTGGTCCATGTCGCAAGCGCAGGACCCACGCCCGATTGATGCCGCGTCATCACGCGACCAGCTCTGGCGGTAAGTCCAATCATGTAATCCCGCTTAACCCGGCTGTCCGCCCCCGCCGACGGTGGCCTCTTAACTGTTTAACCAGCCGAGGTCCCGCAGGCAAACTGCCGCGGGGAAAACCCCCATGTAATCCGTGCTTGTTGCAGCTTCGTCACAGGGGGCCGCAGGAACGCGGCAGAGCCTGACACCAGCCTGACCGCTCTCCGGCCTTACCGGTTCTTGTTCACCGGCTTGCGCTTTTCGATGAACGCCGCCATGCCCTCGGAGCGGTCCTCCAGCGCGAAGGTCGAGTGGAACAGGTTGCGCTCGACGCTCATGCCCTCGGCGAGCGTGGTCTCGAAGGCGCGGTTCACCGCTTCCTTGGCCATCGCGACCGCGGGGCGCGACATCGCGGCGATCTTCTCGGCCGCCGTCATCACTTCGTCCATTAGCTTGTCAGCGGGTACGATGCGGCTGACGAGGCCTGAACGCTCGGCTTCCGCCGCATCCATCATGCGACCGGTGAGGCACAGGTCCATCGCCTTGGACTTGCCGATCGCGCGCGTCAGGCGCTGGGTGCCGCCGATGCCGGGAATGGTGCCGAGGGTGATCTCGGGCTGGCCGAACTTTGCGGTGTCGGCGGCGATGATGACATCGCACATCATGGCGAGTTCGCAGCCGCCGCCGAGCGCATAACCCGCGACCGCCGCGATGGTCGGCTTGCGGCAGCGCGCGACGCGATCGCCGCCGATCGCGGCAAAATCCTCGGAGAACATGTCGATGAAGCCTTTCGGCTGCATCTCCTTGATGTCGGCGCCGGCGGCAAAGGCCTTCTCGCTGCCGGTCACGACGATGCAGCCGATGGCCTCATCGGCCTCGAGATCGTCGACGGCGGCTGCGATTTCGCGGAAGACGCCGAAGGAGAGCGCGTTGAGCATCTTCGGCCGGTTCAGCTTGATGATGCCGACCGCGCCTCTGCTTTCGACGATGATGTGTTCGAACGTGCTCATGCTCCACCCACGCTTTTGATTGGGCGGGCAATGTGCCCGCTGGCGCGGTGGGCTTCAAGGGGGCCGGGACGCAGGACGCGCGGTCCGCGCGTCCCGGCGGAACCGGCATCAGGCCATGAACATGCGCGCGGCCGAGGCCAGCGTCAGCAGCGTGCCGACGCCGATGAAGATCTTGCCGATCAGGGAGCTCTGGTCCCAGGCCGAGCTCTGCTGGCTGCTCGCCATCACCGGTGCCGGCCGCGGCTGCGCCTCGGTTGCGGCGATCACCGTTTTCTGCGGCGGCGGGCTGTCCTGTTGCACGGCGCGATCGATGTCGTTGAGCTGATCGGGCGCGACAACCTGGCCCTCCGCAGCCGCGGCGTTGGCATTATCGGCCGCCGCCTGGACATTGTCGTTGGCGCGATCCGTCATCGCGGAGGCCGCAGCCGCGGTCGGTGCATCGGCGGCGAGCTGCGCATTGGCATTGGCGACCGCCGGCGGCATCTGGCTCGAAGCCGGCATGTCATTGTCGGCCTTGTTATCGGCCTTCGGCTCCTCGGCCTTTGCCGAGGTGTCGTTCTTGTCGGCTTTTTCGTCGGTTTTTTGTGCCGTCTTGCCGCTGTTGGTGCGGCGCGACTCCTGGCGCCGGTGCTTGGTCGGCTTTGCCGCGTCAGCCTGTTTGCCCGCGCTGTCCGATTTGCCGCCTGTGGCCTGGTCCGGCGCGGCCTGTGCCATGCCGCCCCACAGCAAGAAAATGCCGGCCACAAGGATCAGGGCCGCGCGCCCGCTGGCTTTGATCATGTTGACGATCTCCCCAATTCCGCCCGTCCCGGAACGAACAGAGACCCTGGGGCGTGACGACAGCGGGGCAGAAAATGGGAATCTTCGGGCCACAGCGGGCGAAAACGGGGCAGCCGGGCGATGTCGCCGGCGCCGGGTGCGGGGCGAGCCGATCGGTGTTATGAGCCGTCGCAGACGTTTCCGGCCGTATCGAGCGTGGGGTCCTGGTTGCGATCACGAATTCGTGATCGCGGGCATCGCGCGTAACAAATTGAACGAACGGCCGAATTGCATGGTGAGGGGCGCGCGTGCGCGGACGTGAGGACGAATGGACCGGCCTGATGCGGTCGGCCATGGCAGGAGATGATGCGGCGTATCATCGCCTGTTGAGGGTGGTCACGCCAGTGCTGCGCGCCGCGGCGAGGCGCGGCTTGGCGCGGGCCGGGCAACCTCCGGACCAGGCCGAGGATATCGTGCAGGAGATTCTGTTGGCGGTGCATCTGAAGCGGCACACTTGGGACAGCGAGGCCCCCTTCGCGCCCTGGCTGTTCGCGATCGCCCGCAACAAGCTGATCGATGCCTTGCGGCGGCGCGGCAGGCGCGTCTTCGTCAACATCGACGATTTTGCCGAGACGCTGCCGGGCGAGGCACTGCAGGAGACGGCCTCCGCGGGCGAGGTCGCAGCCCAGCTCAATGCGCTGCCGCAGCGCCAGCGCGACGTGCTGCAGTCGATCGCGGTCGAGAGCGCCTCGATCAAGGATACGGCGGCGAAGTTTTCGATGAGCGAAGGCGCCGTGCGGGTCGCACTGCATCGCGGACTTGCAGCACTGACTGCCAAACTGCGGGACCACTAGTCATGGACACCGATCAACTCATTCGCTCGCTCGCGGCCGACAACGCCCATCGCGCGCCGCGCGTCGGCGCCATGCTGACCATGGCCCTGCTGGTGGCCGCGCCCTTGTCGATCCTGATCTTCGCGACGTTCTTCGGTGTGCGTCACGACGTGATGAGCGCGATGCGCAACCCGTTCTTCGACATGAAGTTCGCGGTCACGCTGTCGCTTGCGATCCCTGCGATCATCATCAGCCTGCATCTGTCGCGTCCCGAAGCCTTGATGCGCGGCTGGGGCTGGCTGTTGCTGCTTCCGGTCGGGCTGCTTGCGGTTGGGATCGGCAGCGAGGCGATGATGGCGCCGGCCATGCCGATGACGATGCGCTTGATGGGCAAGAACTCCAGGGTGTGCCTGGTCGCGATCCCCGCGATGTCGCTACCGCTGCTCGCGGGCGCGCTATTTGGCCTGCGCCACGGTGCGCCCTCGCATCCCGCGCTGGCCGGCGCGCTCGCTGGCCTGGTATCGGCCGGCCTTGCCGCGACGCTCTACGCCTCGCACTGCACCGACGATTCCCCGCTGTTCGTCGCGACCTGGTACACGATCGCGACCGCGGTGGTGACCGTGATCGGCGCAGTGGTGGGATCCAAAGTCCTGCGCTACTAGCGAGCCGCCATCACGCAGCCGGAATCGTGCTCTGCTGCATGCGGTGGAAGCGCAGCACCTGCTGCGCGGTCGAGCTGCGGAGCGCCTCGTAAGCGTCGCGCAGCATCAGCATGTCGGTCGGCGATCCGCCTGAAAGCTTCTCGCGCATGGCGATGATGGCTCGCACGCTCGGCCAGGACATGCCCGCGACCTTGGCGAGGATCATCACGCCCTCGGTTCGGCTTTCGATCATCATGGTCTCGGCAGTCTCGACCGCAACGCCCGCCAGCGCGGCGAGCCCCGCATTGGTTTCGTCGAACTTGCCCTGCTCGGCGAAGGTGGTGACCTGCAATTCGTTGAGACGGCCGTCTTCGTGCAGCGATTTCACCAGCGCTCGGGCCATCTCGGTTTGCCTCGTCATGGCGGCGGCGCGAATCCGCTGGGCCACTTCCTGGACCACGCTCGACACCTCTTCCACAAGCTCCGGATGCGCGGCCTCGAGTTTTTTCCGCACGCTCGAGGACGCCTTGGCGACCAGGTTCAAATAGTGATGACGCGGCAAGTCCGGCCGCAGGCCGATGCAGGTGGCGAGGTCGTCGTCGCGTTCGGCGCGGGTGATGAGGTCGGTGAGGCATCCCTCGGAGAGCCGCGCTCCCGGATTGCTGACGGTTGACTGCACCACATCCCCGTTGCCGCGCGTCACCAGCACGTCGGTCAGAGCCTCCGACAGCACGCGCCGAAGCGAGATCGCCTTGAGATGCGCCTGGCCTCTCGTGCGCGCGATCTCGATCAAGGTCGTCTCGTCCAGCCGTTCCGATTTCGACAGCACGGGGCCGGAGACCTCGATGACCTCGTCGAGCGCGAGCGTGCGGATGATGTTCGGCGGCGCGACCGCGATCGGTGCGAGGCGGTCGGCGAGCAACGCCCTGGCCGAACTCTCGATTTGCTCGATCAGGCACTGGAACACGTCGTCGAACACGCGGATGTGGTCGTCGGAATAATTCACCGCGTTGCCTACGAAGAGATCGGTCACGCGGCGCAGTGTCTCGACCCGGCGCGCGACGGTGCCGTGCGAGAGCGCAGCCTGCAACTCATTGAGCAAATTCTCGGATGATCTCGCGGATTTGGATCTCATTGGGCGGTCCTGAAGCGTTTGGTCCGGCGTCGGCTTCTGCCGCGCCGGGAGGAAATGGATTGGTCAGCTCGTTGCAATGCGATTGCGCCCTTGCGCCTTGGCAGAATAGAGCGCTCGGTCGGCGCGCGCGAGAAATGTGTCGGCAGTATCAAGGTCGCGCAGCGTCACGACGCCCGCTGAAATGGTCACGTGCATGCCCGGGGAGAACGCGCTCCAGTCGAGATCGGCGACGATGCTGCGCAAGCGCTCGAGCATGCGCTGCGCGGCGTCGCCCGTGGTCTCCGGCAGCAGGAGCAGGAATTCCTCTCCGCCGTAGCGGCCGAAGCAGTCGGCCGGGCGGATATTGGCGAAAATGGTGATCGCGAAGGTGCGCAGCACCTCGTCACCGACGGGATGGCCGTGGGCGTCGTTGATCCGCTTGAACCAGTCGAGATCGATCAGCGCGATCGCGCAAGGCGCCGACGTCTGCCGCGACTTTTCGATCTCGACGTCGAGAAGGCGCATGATGCAGCGGCGGTTGTAAGAGCCGGTGAGTTCGTCGAGCTCGGCCAGTTCCTCGATGCGCTGATAGGCGGCCTTCAGTTCGATGCTGCGCCGGTACAGAATCTTGCGCAGGGTGGCGCCGAACAGGCCGAGGAAGGCGCACTGGCCGATCACCAGCACGAAGCAGAGCATCGAGGCGGCTCGCTCCAGACGGGTCGCAACCGGCAGTCCGATGGGCAGGTCCGAGCCCAGGAAGACCAAGCCAAGCCCGCAGGTGGCAAGGCCCCAGGTGACCATCGCCTGGTTCGTAGTCATCCGCAGCGAGCCAAACGCGAAGATCAGAAACAGCACGGCGAGAAACGCGACCCCGACCGTCGGCACTGCGAGCAGGAACACCAGTTGGAGCGCCATATGCGCCGAGATCTGGAAGACGGTGAGATAATGATCCTCGAACCGGTCGCCGAAGCCGGCTTCCGACAGCACGGTGAAGGTGCCGATGATCAGGAGGCCGCCGAGCCAGAACAACGATGGGACGGCCATGGAGACCGTCCCGCCATAGGCGTAGAGCAGCAGGACCGAGGCGCCCAGCGAATAGCTCGCCACCTGGCCGACATACATCTGGCGGCGTTGGCGGACCCGGCGCGCCAGGACGTCGGGGGCCGCCGCCTCCGGCGTGAGGGCGAGCTCCGCGACCTCAGCGGCACTCCTCTCGGGAAAGGACGTCGCGGCCGTGCTCATGGTCCCGCCAATGGTGGATGTCAGCGTAAAAATCTACGTGGCAAGCCTTTAGGTTTGGTATCCTCGGAAACCGAATCCGAACGGTGCAAGGTGATAGGCCGGCGGAAGAAATTTACCGGTGACCAGGCATCCGTTTGCGGTGCAATCGAGCCAAAGGCCGGCCTGGAGAGACATACGTCGTGCAGGGCTGCTATGGAACCGGACGAGGCCGGGCCGCCTGTGCCGGACAGGCATTCCGCAGGGAAGTATCTCAGTATTATGTTACCGATCTGGATCGTGGCGGCCGACGGCCGCGGGTGGGATAAGAAAAAGGCGCGTATGTGGGGCGGATCACACAGGCATCCGTACGACTGCGGTAAATTGAACAATTTTGCCCCCCGCGTCGAACCCTCCGTTGCATCGACCCGACCAACTTTGCGAGACGGCCTTTGAGCGTGACACAGGCGGCTTCGGACGAGGTCCTGATCGCCAGGATCGCTCAGGGTGACCGGCTCGCCATGCAGGTGCTGTACGGGCGGCATCATGTCAGGGTTTACAGGTTCGGTCTCAGGCTCGTGCGGAACGAGCAGGCGGCGGAAGACCTCATCAGCGAGGTGTTTCTGGACGTCTGGCGTCAAGCCGGCAAGTTCGAGGGTCGATCCGCCGTTTCCACCTGGCTGCTGGCGATCACCCGTTTCAAGGCCCTGTCTGCGCTCCGGCGCAGGAAGGATTTCGAGCTCGACGAAGAGGCCGCCAACGCGATCGAGGATACATCCGACGATCCGGAAACGGTGGTGCAGAAAAAGGATACCAGTGAGGCGTTGCGGGAGTGTCTGACGGGCCTCTCGCCCGACCATCGGGAAATCGTCGATCTCGTCTACTACCACGAGAAGTCCGTGGAAGAGGTGGCCGAAATCGTCGGGATACCGGAGAACACCGTGAAGACGCGCTTGTTCTACGCGCGCAAGAAACTGGCCGAACTGCTGAAGGCAGCCGGCATTGAGCGAGGCTGGCCATGATGGCTTTGAGCAAGAAGATGCTGGAGCAAGAGCCCAGTGAAATTGAACTGCTGCTGCCGTGGCACGCCGCCGGCACGCTGAACGCGCGCGATGCGCGCCGTGTCGAAGAGGCGCTGGCGCGCGATCCCGAGCTTGCCAGGCAATATGCCGTGATCCGCGGCGAGTACGAAGAGACCATTCATCTGAACGAGAGCTTAGGGGCTCCGTCGACGCGCGCGATGCAGAAGCTGTTCGCCGCGATCGACACCGAGCCGGCGCGGGCGAGCGGTTCGCTGCCGCTGTCGGCGCGGCTCTCGACCTTCTTCGCGAGCCTGTCGCCGCGCACGCTGGCCTGGTCGGCGAGCCTTGGCGCCGTCGCGCTCGTGCTGCAGGCCGGTGTGATCGGCGCCGTGCTGATGAAGAACCAGCCGGCGACCTTCCAGACCGCTTCGCTCTCGACCAGCGCTCCGATCACACGCGAGCTTGGCAGTGCAGCTGCGCCGGCGCGCGCGCTGGTGCGCTTCACGCCCGAGGCGCGCATCGCCGACATCACCGGGCTGCTCGACAGCTACCACGCCTCGATCGTCGACGGGGCCAAGGGCGGCATGTTCCGCCTCCAGTTCGACAGGGCCATGAGCCAGGACGAGCTCGCTTCGCTGCTCGGCAAGATGCAGCGCGAGAAGTTCGTCAACCTCGCCGTCGCGGCGCCCTAGGCGCGCCGCTGAACCGATGACGGGCAAGTCCGAAAGCAGATTGCGCGCCGGGGTCTACGCTTCATCGGTCGGCGCCGTGCTTCTGATCGCCGCCTGTTTCGGCGTCGAGGTCGCAGAGGCGCAGGCGATCATGCGCACGCCCACGATCAGCGTGCCCTCGCGAACGCCGACCATCTCTCCGAACATCGCCCCCCGCGTCACCCCCGGCATTGCCGCCCGAGCGGTCAGCGTCGACCGTGCGCCGCGGACGATGGCGACCATTCCCCACACCACGACGTCGCGCATCCGGCCGACGACGCCGGTGCTGCCCCATGCGCGCTATTCGCCAAATCTCTATCCGGCCTGCTCCGCACCCTATCGTGATGCTGACGGCGAGTGTACGGGGCAGCCGAACGCAGGTGGCCAGGGCACCGGAAAATCAGGCAAGAAAAACGCCGGCAAGGCGCCTGGCAACAACACGCCGGTTGCGGTCGCCTCGCGCAGCTTCGCCAACGAATTCGTGGCGGAGATCGATGGGGCGCTGTCGCCCGGCGATGCCGACGAGCTTGCCCGCCGCCACGGCTTGACGCGCATCGCTTCGGAGAGCTTCCCGCTGATCGGGGCCACGTTCGGTCTGTTCCGCATCGCCGATGGCCGGCCCTACGAGACGGTGCGGCGCGAATTCGCGGCCGACAGCAGCGTGCGCTCGGTCCAGCCGAACTTCCGTTACGTGCTCCAGGACCAGAAATCGGCGCCCCCGCGCGAGGGCGATCCCGCGCAATATGCATTGGCCAAGCTCCGCCTGCCGCAGGCGCATACGCTCGCGCATGGTGCCAACGTCACGGTTGCGGTGATCGACTCCGGCATCGACGCCAAGCATCCCGAGCTTGCCAATTCCGTCTCCGACAATTTCGACGCGCTCGGCAGCACCGAGGGACCGCACATCCACGGCACCGGCATCGCCGGTGCGATCGTGGCGCATGCCCGGCTGATGGGCAGCGCGCCCGAGGCGCGCATCATCGCGATCCGTGCCTTCGGCGGCACCAACGGCGGCGCCGAGAGCTCGTCCTACATCATTCTGCGCTCGCTGAATTACGCCGCCGAGCACGGCGCGCAGATCGTCAATATGAGCTTTGCCGGTCCGAAGGACGCGGTGATCGAGCGCGCCATCGCGGCGACCGCTGCGCGCGGCCTCGTGCTGATTGCGGCCGCCGGCAATGCCGGCGCGAAATCGCCGCCGCTCTACCCGGCCGCCAATCCCAACGTGATCGCGGTCAGCGCGACCGACCAGCAGGACCGGCTGTTCACCGCGTCCAACCGCGGCAACTACATTGCCGTCGCCGCGCCCGGGGTCGACATCTTCCTGCCGGCGCCGGACGGCAAGTACCAGATAACGTCGGGAACTTCGTTCTCGGCCGCCTATGTTTCCGGCGTCGCGGCGTTGCTGCTGGAGCGCAATTACGCCTTGAAACCGGAGGCGCTGCGCATGACGCTGGTGAAGACCGCGCGCGATCTCGGCTCCCCCGGACGTGACGAGCTTTTCGGTGACGGCCAGACCGATGCGTTCGCTGCGGTCATGGCTGTTCCCGTCGAGAGCGCGACGCCGGTTGCGGCGGCGTCCGGTACAACAAAACGTGAAGATGCCGGGACGCGCCGTGACGCGCCCGGCAGCCGCGCGATCGAACAGCCCTCGCTGTCGAGCGCTGACCGATAAATCCACGATTTCTCAGGCGGATAGGCCGGCGGCGCGATGCCAGCTGCGACAAAGATGCGCGCGGACCGGAGGTCAAAAAAGCAAACGTCGCGTTGAACGTTCAGCCAAGCTGCCACGACCAAATTATGTGGGAGCGGTCATCCCTCCCCATCAGTCATATTAGGCGCGAGCGCCCATCCACCCCAAGCGCCCATATGGCTCGACCCGTCCGGTTGTCCCCCCGGACGGGTCTTTTCTTTTTGGACATCCGATTTTTTGAAGCCTCGTGCGCGCTCAGCTTGCGGTTGAAGGGCGCCCTGTGTTCGTCGCAATCGGTCGTTCGGGGCGCCGCAAGCCCCTTATGCTTGTGTGAAGCTTGACTCGAAAACACGGCAAATCTCCGCACGACTACGGTGATTGGCGACGAGCGCGGTGTCGTTGCTGGACAAGACAAAACTTTTCCACAAAATATTCATGTCGCGTCTAAATTGATTCGTGTGCGTTGCGTCTTCGCGTCCGTGTTTTTCTCCTGACGGGCTGGACTATGACACATCGCCAAGAATCCAACGGCGCGTCTGTTCGCGCCGTAGCCGTTGGCCGCGACGTCGCGGCACGCTGGTGCGCTCTTGCCGAGCAGCGATTGCAGCATCTCTCCGAAATGTTCGAGACCGGGCGCTGGCGCCGTTATCATTCCGAAATCGCATTCCTCGAAAACATCCAGGAGGCCAAGCGTGCCGTCGAGACTTGGCGCGCGCTGGCGACCGGCGGAGACGTCGCCGAGGCGGCTGCGAGCGTGACGCCTGCATTCGGTTGGTCGCCGGCGACGATGCCCCGCGTGTTTCCGCGCGAGCAGCCGGCGCAGACCGTGCAGCCGAAGGCCGTCCTCATCGTCCCCGAGACCGCGGTGCCGGTCAGGCTCGATCCGAAGCCGGACGCTCTGGCCGAGATCGCCGAAACCCCGATTGCACCGCTCGCAACGCCCGCACCGCTTGCGGCGCCTGCCGCGATGGCCTCGTTCACCGCGCCTGCCGAGATGCCACCGCTGAGAGCCCCAGCAGCGAAGGCACCGTTCACCGCACCTGCCGTGAGGTCGCCGCTCGCCTCGCCCGCCACGATGGCGCCACTCACCGCGCCAGTCGTGAGGCCGCCGGTCGCCGCGCCTGCTGCAATGGCAGCGCTCCTGCCGCAGTTCACTCCGCCCGCGGCCGAGATCGTCGCAGCCCCCGAGCGCGTCGTCGAATTCACCCTCAGCCTCGACGGCCTGGAAGCCAAGTACCCGCTACTGCGGAACGCGTTCTAAGGTTCTGAATATGGGCAAAGGGGATGCAACTGCACCTCTTGCCCCCGTCATCCTGAGGCGCGAGTGACGGGGCGCGTCGCGCCCCATCGGGAGCTTCGAAGCATGCACGGCCCGTCCGCCGACTTGAGAGGCCTACTTTCGCACTGCATTCCCGCCGAGCACCACCTGCGCAAACCGCTGCGCGCCGTCCGCTGACAGATCCGAGGTCACCGCGCGCGCGTGATCGAGGCCGACCACGGCGCCGCGCGGGGTCTCCGAGATCATGTTGTTGTTGACGAGCGCGGTGCCGGCTCCCGGCACCACGGAGACGCCGACACCCGCGAGGGCCTTGCGGATCACGTTGCCGGTGATCGCGACGTCGCGCAGATATTTGCCCCAGCCGGCGACGATGCCATAGGACGGCGCATTCTCGATCACGTTGCCGGTCACCGATGAATCAGCCTCGATGTAGATGCCGACGCCGGCGTCGTCGTCCGGCGCGGTGCCGATCGGGCGCTTCGGGATCAGATTGCGGATGATGTTGCCCTGGACCACGGCGATGCGGCCGCCCTCGTTGAAATTGCAGACGGAGACGCCGACGGCGGCGCCATCCACGGTGTTGTTGGCAATCACCGCGGCCTCGAACGCGAACTCGGAGTAAAGCGCAACCTCGCGCACGTCGCTGACGCTATTGCCTGATATGTGGATGTTCGAGGCGGAGTTGCCGCGCACGGCCGAATAGTCGCAATTTTTGATCCGGTTGCCGCGCACGATCACGTTGCCGGCACGGAAGGCGTTGATGGCATTGCCGTACTGCCCGGAGCCGCCCGGGCCGGCCTTGATGTCCTCGATGCGGTTATCCGCGACCAGCGTGCCGTCGTCGCCGATGGCGGTGCGCAGGATCTCGATGCCGTTGTCGTTGGTGCCGGTGATGGTGTTGCGGCACACGCTGAGACCCTTGGCGTCGAACGAGACCACCGCCGTCAGCGCGATACTTGTGAGGATATTGCCGGAGATGTCGCCCGACACCTGTTCGAGCCAGATGCCGCTGCCGCCGGAACCGGTGACCTCGCAATCGGTGATGCGGACGTCGCGTCCGCCCAGGATGTGGATCAGGCCGCGCCGGGTTGGCAGCGGAAACTTGCCGCCGTCAAAGCTGATGCCGGTCAGCCCGATCGCATCGGAACCGTCGCTCTGAATTGCCGACGCTCCGCCCGTGAAGAGGAGCTTGGTCGCGCCGCGGACGCCAATGAGTTGTGCGCCGTTCGGCAGTCGCAGCAGGCCGGTCCGGTAGATGCCGGGCGGCAGGGCGAGCGGCATTTGCGCCCGCGCGGACTCGTCGATGGCGCGTTGAAGGGCTCGGGTCTGATCTTCGCTGCTCCCTGGCCGCACGCCGTATTGCGTGGCGTCGCGGCCGAGCAGGGACGTCAGCGGCGCCGCCCGCGCCGCGTCGGCGGGCATGGCGAGGGCACCGGCGATGCCGGCCGTCGAAGCCCCGATGAGATGACGGCGATTGAGGTCCATGACGCGTCCTCCGGCGGACGCGGGCGTCCGCGCGACGTAGGTAGCGCAGCCCGGCAGGGGCCGTGAGGATTGTTCGCGGTAGGGTTAAATGTTTACCGCGGCGACGATGCCGTAGGGTGGACAAAGCCAAGCGTGCCCACGATTTCGCGGCAGATCAGGGCGAGATGGTGGGCACGGCGCAAGCGCGCCTTTGCCCGCCCTACGAAACCTGCGTGTTCCGCGTCTTCCTTGCCAGCCCCACCATCTCCATCAGCATGGCTTCTCCCGCATCCACAAGCTCCTCCAGCGTGATGCGCGGCGCGCCCTTGCGGCGTACCGCGCCGCTGCGCGCGAGCAGCGGAATGTGGATGAACGCGGCGAGCCTCGGCCCGCCGGCCCTGACGCGCTCGATCGCGCGCCAGCTCAAGTAATTGCAGAGATAGGCGCCGGCATCGCGCGAGGGCCGTGCATCGATGCCGGTGAGGCGTGCGGCGCGCAGCAGTCTTGCCGTGTGCGGGCCGAAATTCATCGCGTCCGCGTGGCCTGCGATGCCACGTTTGCTCGACCGGGTGTTGGCGGCATCGGGCCAGAGCATGGTGACGGCATTGCGCGCGCGGGTCTCGATGCGCAGGTAAGGTGTGCGTGCAGCGAGGCCGAACATCAACAGCGCGTCCGGCTTCTGCTTTGCAAGCACCTCGGGCAATTGGCGGTCGACTGCCGCATAAGTCACCGGAAAAATGTGGCTCGAGAGCTCGACATCGTCGAGCGCCGGCCGGCGCAATTGCGTCAGCCTCGTCACTAGCGGCTTCGTTGGATTATAGGGCGCTCCGGGAAACGGCCCGAAGCCGGTGAGGAGAATGCGAAGCCTTTCGCTCATTTCAGCAACTCCAGGATACGCTCGGCGGCGAGTGCCGGCGTGAGATGGCCCTCGGCGACCTCAGCTTCGATCTTCTTCACCTTGGTCCGCACCGAGGCCTCGCTGCGCAGCCGCGCCAGCATCCGCTGCTCCAGCATCGACCACATCCATTTCACCTGCTGGTCGCGCCGCCGCGCGGCGAAATCGCCGGATGCGTTCATCGCCTTGCGATGATCCAAGATTTTCTGCCAGATTTCTGCGATGCCATCACCGGTGAGCGCCGAATAGGTCTCGACCGGCGGATGCCAATGCTCGGACCGCGGGCTGAGAATATGAAGCGCGCCGCGGTAGTCGGCCGCCGTGATCCTGGCACGCTTGAGATTGTCGCCGTCGGCCTTGTTGATGGCGATCATGTCGGCGAGCTCGACCAGGCCCTTCTTGATGCCCTGCAACTCGTCGCCGCCGCCCGGCAGCATCAGCGCGAGAAAGAAGTCGGTCATGTCGCAAACGGCGGTCTCGGACTGGCCGATGCCGACGGTCTCGACCAGCACGACACCGAAGCCCGCCGCCTCGCACAAGAGCATGGCCTCGCGCGTCTTGGCCGCAACGCCGCCGAGCGTGCCCGAGGACGGCGAAGGCCGGATGAACGCATCGTCCGAGGCGGACAGCCGCGCCATCCGCGTCTTGTCGCCGAGGATCGAGCCGCCGCTGCGCGCCGAGGACGGATCGACCGCGAGCACCGCGACCTTGTGGCCCTGCTCGATGAGATAGGTGCCGAGCGCGTCGATGGTGGTGGATTTTCCGACGCCCGGCGATCCCGTGATGCCGACGCGGAACGCCTTGCCGGTGTCGGGCAGCAGCATCTGCACCAGCTCCCGCGCCAGCGCCTGGTGGTCAGGGCGCCGGCTCTCCACCAGCGTGATGGCGCGCGCAAGGGCGGCGCGGCTGCCGGCGCGCAGCTCCCTGGCGATGGTCTTGATGTCCGGCGGGGCTTTCTTCTCGATCATGCCCTGCTTTACAACGCCGAGGCGAGGCAGGCGAGGCCCGCCCGCCCGATATCACCGGGATGCTGCCGCCGCCGTCTGCGGCTGTTTCACCTTACGCCACACCCACACCATCACCGGCCACAGCAGGGCGCCGATGGCCATGGCGGCGAGGATCGCGGCGACCGGGCGTTCGAAGAACGGCAAGATGCTGCCGTCGGACTTGATCAGCGAGGTGACGAAGGCCTGCTCGACCATGGTGCCCATGACGATGCCGAGCACCATGGCGGCGACGGGATAGCCGTTCGCTTCCATGACGTAGCCGATCACGCCGAAGGCGGCGACGGTGACGACGCCGAACATGTTGTTGCCGATCGCGAACGAGCCGACCGCACAGCACAGCATGATGATCGGCATGATGGCGGAGCGCGGCGCCAGCAGGATGTAGGCCGCGACGCGGATCATGGCGATGCCGAGCGGAATCATCATGATGTTCGCGATGATGAACATCAGATAGATCGCGTACATGCTCGACGCCTTTTCGGTGAAGAGCGTCGGGCCGGGATTGAGGCCCTTCATGTAGAGCACGCCGATCGCGATCGCGGCGATGGTGTCGCCGGGGATGCCGAACAGCAGCGACGGCACCCAGCCGGAGGCGATGCTGGCATTGTTGCTGGCGCCGGCCTCGACCAGGCCCTCGACATGGCCGGTGCCGAACTTCTCCGGCTCCTTCGAGAAGCGTTTCGACATCGCATAGGAGACCCAGGCGGCCATGTCGGCGCCGGCGCCGGGCAGCACGCCGATGATGATGCCGACGATGTTCCCGCGCGTCATCTGCCAGCGATACAGCTTGGTCAGCTTCCACTGGCCGGCCAGGATGCTTCCGAATTTTCGCCGCGGCAGCGGCGGCGGCTCGGGCGTGAGCATCGCGCGCATCACCTGCGCCACCGCGAACACGCCGACCAGCGCCGGAATCGGCTCGATGCCGCCGAACAGATCGGTGAGGCCGAAGGTGAAGCGCGGCACCCCGCCGGGATTCTCGATACCGATGCAGGCCACCAGGAGGCCGATGAACATGCCCGCGATCGCCTTCACCGGCGAGGAACGCGCGACCAAAGTGGCGCACATCAGGCCGAGCAGCGCCAGCCAGAAATATTCGAAGGTCGAGAACGACAGCGCGATTTCGGCCAGCGGCGGCGCCAGGATCATCAGCGACAGCACCCCGGCGATGCCGCCGATTGCGGAGAACCACACGCCGGCACCGAGCGCGAGCTCGGCCTGACCCTTGCGCGTCATGGCGTAGGCCTCGTCGGCATAGGCGGCAGACGCCGGCGTGCCGGGAATGCGCAGCAGCGCGCCGGGAATGTCGCCGGAGAAGATCGCCATCGAGGAGGCCGCGACGATGGTTGCGATCGCCGCGATCGGGGACAGGTAGAAAGTGACGGGGACGAGCAGGGCGGTCGCCATCGTCGCCGACAGGCCCGGCAGCGAGCCGATCACGAGGCCATACACGGACGCAGCGAACATCGAGATGATGACCTCCCAGGTGGAGATCAGCGCGAAAGCATCAATCAGGGTTTTCAGCATGGGATCACCAGGGCGCCGGTAACAGGCCGGCGGGCAGCGGTACGCGGAGCAGCTTGCCGAAGATGAGGTGGATGGCGAACGGCGAAAGCGCCGCGAGCGGCAGCGCCAGCTTCCACCTGGCCCCTAATGCGGTCGAGGTGACGTAGACCATGATCGCCGCGGTGATGATGAAGCCGAGCCGGTCCGCCGCGAAGACGTAGAACAGCAGCAGCGCCGGCGGCAGCAGCGCACGCAGGCCGTAGAGCTTGCCTTGCGGGGGCGGCGCTGCGGCCTGGCCGTTCTCGAACGGGACGAGCGCTTCCTCCTCCTCGAAGGAGCGGCCGATGCCGAACACGATCGCGAGCCCGCACAATGCAAGGCCGCAGCCGATCACCAGCGGAAATACGTTGGGGCCGACCGGTTGCCCCGGCACTGGCGGCAAGATCCAGCCCCCATAGGCGGCCGCCGCACCGAGCGCGACGAGAAACGATCCCGTGACGGAGTCGGGAAGACGCATGAGAGCAAGTCCTGTCAGTGTTCTTCTCCCTCGCCCCGCTTGCGGGGAGAGGGTCAGGGTGAGGGGGAATCTCCGCGGGCACAGTGAGAGTCGGACTCGTGGAGAGCTCCTCTCATCCGGAATTCAAGCTGAGCTTGAATTCCGACCTCTGTCCGCATCCTCCTTCGCCAAGGCTTCGGCGGACAAGCGCGGGGCGAGGTGAAACATCACGCCTTGCTCAGGCCCGCCGCCTTCATCGCCTCGCCCATCTGGGCGTCCCCCTTGTCCATGAAGCCGGCGAAATGGGCCGCATCGCCCCACACGGTGCCGAAGCCGCGGTTGCTCATGAAGTCCTTGAACTCGGCGGAGTCGTAGACCTTCTTCAGGGCCGCGGTGAGCTTCGTTGCGATTTCCGGCGGCAGGTTCTTCGGCGCGCCGATGCCGCGCCAGGCGCCGGTGGCGTAGTCGATGCCCATCGCCTCCTTCAGCGTCGGCACGTCCTTGAAGATCGGGTTGCGCGCCGGCGCCATGATGGCGAGGCTCCTGGCCTTGCCCGCCTCGATGATCGCGCGCGCCTCCGGCACCGAGCAGGTGGTGAGGTCGAGACCGCCGGCGGCGAGATCCTGCATCGCCGGCGCCGCGCCGTTCGAGGGCACCCAGGCGACCTGGTTGGCGGGCAGGCCCATCGCCTGCATCCAGCCGACCAGCGCCAGATGCCAGATGCCGCCCTGGCCGGTGCCCGAGGCCTTGAACTTGCCGGGAGGCGCCGCCTTGATCGCGTCGGCGAGTTCCTTGACCGTCTTGTACGGCGAGGACGAGGAGACCTGGATGCCGGGCGGGTCCTCGTTCATCAGCGCCAGCGGCGTGTAGCTCTTCGGCGTCAGCTCGGTGAGGCCCTGCCAGTGCATCATCGAGATTTCGACGGTGAGCATGCCGATGGTGTAGCCGTCGGGCTGCGCGGTCGCGATCGCACTGTGGCCGACGACGCCGGAGCCGCCGGTGCGATTGACCACGTTGAAGGGCTGGCCGAGGTCCTTTTCCAGCAGCGCCGCGACGATGCGCGCGGTCGCATCGGTTCCACCGCCGGCGCCCCAGGGCACGATCACTGTGACCGGCCGGGCCGGATAGGCTTGTGCGAGTGCAGGCTTGAATCCGAAAGCGGCGGATGCGGCGACTGCGGCCGTCGAAGCCGCAAAGGTGCGGCGCGAAATCTTGGACATTGAATGCCTCCCAGCGGCGCCCGTGACGCCGGGCGCTCTTGTCAATGGCGACATTCTAGTCGGCTTTGCAGCGTCGCCGCAAGGTAGCGCTACCAACGAGATCGCCATGCTGTGTGAAAATGGCATGCCCATCGGATGGGCAGTCGGAAATCGGGTGGGTTTTGCCCGCACGCGCCGTCAATCTGCGCGCGCAACGAAAGCCAAAGGCAAGCCATCCATGACCCAAGCCTATTACAGCGCCGTGCTGGACCGCCCGCTGGACGAAATCTGGTCGCTGATCCGCGATTTCAACAATTATCCCGCTTATATCGACGGCGTCAGCGAGAGCGTGATCGAAGACGACAAGCGCGGCGACGAAGTCGGCGCCATCAGGCGCTTCTGCTATCTCGGCAATTGGATTCGCCAGAGCCTGGTCGATCACTCGGACCATCAGCACAGCCTGACCTATGCCGGTCTTGAAGCGCTGCCGTACCCGGAAGACGACGGAAGCCGGATGCCGGCGCCGACGCGTTATCAAGGCACCATGCATCTGCGCCCGATCACCGAGGGCGACCGCACGCTCATCGAATGGTCGGTCGACCTCGAAACAGAGCCCGCGGACGCCGATCGCTGGCAAGCGTTGTTTGCGTCCTGGATTCCCAGTTGGACGGATTCGCTTGCGCGGACGCTGGCTCGGGCCGGTTAGCGATCGCTCACGGCTCGTCCGCATCGCCCTTGGGCCGCGCGCCGCCGAAGATGCGGTTGCCTTCCGCTGTAAGGTAAGGCTTCAGCGTCTCCCAGGACACGAAGGCGACGTACTCGCCCTCGGCATAGGGACCGACGGCGTAGGGTGGGTAGTGGAAGGTGAGGCCGGAGCTCTTTCCGGCTTCAGTTGACGGCGCGAGCGTCACCGCGCCGATCTTCAGCAGGGTCGGTTTCGACTCCTTGAACCATTCGTCGGTTGCGGTCTCGCTGGCGTCGCGCTTCTTCTTCTCGGCTTTCAGCGAGGTGATGATGGCCTTCACCATCGCCTTCATGGTCGCGCCGTTGTCGGCGGTCTCGGTGAAGAACGGCCGAATCGAGATGCGCTTGTTGTCGGTCTTGTCCCACAGGATCGTGTTCACGTCCGAATTGGGATGCGCGCCGCGAGTGTTCATGTAGTCGTTGCGGAGGACGCTGACATAGCGATCGGCGACGACGGAGCGCGTTTCATATTTGCGCTCAAAATCCCAACCGCCTTCTTTAAAGAACTGCGGATCGGCTTTGCGTGAGGCGGCAGCTTCGGCCGCGTTCTTGTCGAGCCATTTCTTGCCCTCGGCCAGGCAATCGGCCGCGAGTGCCGCATCAGCCTTGATCCTATCGTCGAGGAACACGCGCGCCTCGATACTTTTGTTGTTGATGACGGCGTCGGGCTTGGGGTCGGCGGCGAGGGCGGGACCGAACAGCGCGCTACAAACCGTGACGACAGCGAGCGCGCGCATGAACATTGGCGCGAAAAACATCACGCAGGATCCTTCTTATCGGAAGATCGACGGCGAAGCTACTCCGCCGCCTCGCTATGCCCCAGCCGCGCGTTGAGCTTGCGGATCAGCTCCTCGGCGGCTTCTGCGATCACCGTGCCCGGCGGGAAGATCGCCTCGGCGCCGGCGGCGTAGAGCGCGTCGTAATCCTGCGGCGGCACCACGCCGCCGACGATGATCATGATGTCGTCGCGGCCCTGCTTCTTCAGCGCGGCCTTCAGCTCCGGCACGGCGGTGAGATGGGCGGCGGCGAGCGAGGAGACGCCGAGGATGTGCACGTCGTTCTCGACCGCCTGCCGCGCGGCCTCATCCGCGGTCGCGAACAGCGGCCCGATGTCGACGTCGAAGCCGATATCGGCAAACGCGGACGCGATCACCTTCTGGCCGCGGTCGTGGCCGTCCTGGCCGATCTTGGCGACCAGGATGCGTGGGCGGCGGCCCTCCGCCTCCTCGAACGCGTCGATCAGCGCCTGAACCTTCTCGACCTGGTTGCCCATGCTGGACGCCTCCCGCTTGTAGACGCCGGTGATGGATTTGATCTCGGCGCGGTGACGGCCGAACACCTTCTCCATCGCGTCCGAAATTTCGCCGACGGTCGCCTTGGCGCGGGCCGCGTCGATGGCGAGCGCCAGCAGATTGCCGTTGCCTTCACCGGCCGACCGCGTGATCGCGGCGAGCGCGGCATCGACGTCCTTCTGGTTGCGCTCGCTCTTCAGCCGCGTCAGCTTGTCGATCTGCAAGCGGCGGACGTTGGTGTTGTCGACCTTGAGGATTTCGATCTTGTCCTCGTCGGTCGGCTTGTACTTGTTGACGCCGATCACCGCCTGCTTGCCGGCATCGATGCGGGCCTGCGTCTTGGCCGAGGCCTCTTCGATACGCAGCTTCGGCAGGCCGGCCTCGATCGCCTTGGCCATGCCGCCGAGCTCCTCGACCTCCTGAATGTGGCCCCACGCCTTGGCCGCGAGGTCGCGCGTCAGCCGCTCGACATAATATGAGCCGCCCCAGGGGTCGATGATGCGGGTGGTGCCGCTCTCCTGCTGAAGGAACAGCTGGGTATTGCGGGCGATGCGCGCCGAGAAATCGGTCGGCAGCGCCAGCGCTTCGTCGAGCGCGTTGGTGTGCAGCGATTGGGTATGGCCTTGCGTCGCCGCCATCGCCTCGACGGTGGTGCGCATCACGTTGTTGAAGACGTCCTGCGCCGTGAGCGACCAGCCAGAGGTTTGGGAATGCGTGCGCAGCGAGAGCGAACGCGGATCCCTGGGGTTGAACGGCCTCAACAGCTTCGCCCACAGCAGGCGCGCGGCGCGCAGCTTGGCGACTTCCATAAAGAAGTTCATGCCGATCGCCCAGAAGAACGACAGGCGCGGCGCGAAGCGGTCGACGTCGAGGCCTGCGGCAAGGCCGGCGCGCAGATATTCGACGCCGTCGGCGAGCGTATAGGCGAGCTCGAGGTCCTGCGTCGCACCGGCCTCCTGCATGTGGTAGCCGGAGATCGAGATCGAATTATACTTCGGCATCTTCTGAGAGGTGTAAGCAAAAATGTCCGAGATGATCCGCATCGAGGGCGCGGGCGGATAGATGTAGGTGTTGCGCACCATGAACTCTTTCAGAATGTCGTTCTGAATGGTGCCCGACAGCTTCTCCGGCGGCACGCCCTGTTCCTCGGCGGCAGCGACGTAGAGCGCGAGGATCGGCAGCACCGCGCCGTTCATGGTCATCGACACGCTCATCTGGTCGAGCGGAATGCCCGCGAAAAGCGTGCGCATGTCGTAGATGGAATCGATGGCAACACCGGCCATGCCGACGTCGCCGCCGACACGCGGATGGTCTGAGTCATAGCCGCGGTGGGTGGCGAGATCGAAGGCGACCGAGAGGCCCTTCTGTCCGGCCGCCAGGTTGCGGCGGTAGAACGCGTTGGAATCCTCCGCCGTGGAGAAGCCGGCATATTGCCGGACCGTCCAGGGCTGGTTGACATACATGGTCGGGTAGGGGCCGCGCAGGTAAGGCGCGATGCCCGGATAGGTCTCGAGGAAATCGAGCCCGGCAAGATCAGCCTCGCCATAAGCAGGCTGCACCAGAATGCCCTCCGGCGTCAGCCACGGTTCGGCACTGCCTGATGGTGCGGCGGTGGCGGCTCGCTCGAAGGCAACATCAGCGAAATTGGGAATGCGGCTCATGGCTTCAACCATATCCTCAATCATGATCCGGATGCTGATGGCTGACGATGGTCGCCATCTTCTCCGGTCCGTAATTCTGTTGCGTGGTCTGGCTCGGCAGATTGGCGATGCCGACCACCCAGCCGAGGCGGGATTCGGTGCCGAACTGCCGCGTCGGGATCACCCGGTCGGGACGGTCGAAAGCGCCGGTCATGATCTCGATCCGGTCGCCGTCAATGCGGCCGAAGCTCAGCGGCGTGCCGCAGGAGGCGCAGAAGCCTCGTTCGGCGATGGTGGAGGAGCGGAAGAACGACGGCTGTCCCCTGGTCCAGGAAAAGTCGGTCTTGTTGATGTCGGCGAATGAGGCGAACGGCGCACCTGCCGCCTTCTGGCACATCCGGCAGTGACAGATCGAGACCCTGTTCGGCGCCGTCGTGACTCCGAAGCGCACCGCCCCGCATTGGCAACCGCCGGTGAGAACGGGTTTGCTGATATCGGTCATGCCTGCTCCATCCGTCGATAGGCGTCTTGCAGGGTCGCAAGCGCATCGCCGCCGGCGAAGACGAAACCGGTGACGCCGGCCGCGCGCAGGGCGGCCTCGGCATCTGTCGGGCGGCCTGCCAGATAGATATGTCGCCCGCCGGCCGTTTGCAGGGCCTTCGCCGCGGCTTCGGCGTGTTCCGCATAGACCCTGTCGCTGGAACAAAGGCAGGCGAATTCGGCGCCGGAGGCCTTGAAGGCGGCGGCCAGCTTGGCCGGATCGGCAAAGCCCTCGCTGTCGACGGCTTGAATGCCGCCGGCCTCGAAGAAGCTTTTCGCAAAGGTCGCACGCGCCGTGAAATCGGCGGGCGTGCCGAGATTGGCCAGAAATACTTTTGGCCGCGCGCCGCGGGCCTTCAACGCCGCATCGGATTTGTCGCGCAGCGCCTCGAACGGTTGCGCAAGCCGGATCGGCGGCAGCGCGTCGAACTTGTATTTCTGCTCGCCATAAGGTGCCAGCGCGACCGCCGTCGCCTTGAGCACGTTCGTTTCGCTCTCGTGCAGGTTCGGAAACTCGCTGGCGCCGGTCAGCACGTCGCGGCGCTTTGCGATATTGGCGTCACGCGCCTTCCGCGCAGCCGCGACCTTGCTCTGAAACAGGCCTTGCTGAAGGGCGCCAAACGCGCCGCCGGCTGTCTCGCTTTCCTGGAACAGCGCCCACGCGGCCTCGCAAAGCTGCGCGGTCAGCGTCTCGATGCCGCCGCTGCCTGCCGCAGGATCGCTGACCTTGCCAAGGTTACTTTCCTCCAGCAGCAGGAGCTGCGTATTGCGCGCCACGCGGCGGGCGAACGGATCGGGCAGCCCGAGCGCCAGTGTGTGCGGCAGGACGGTGATGGCGTTGGCGCCGGCAAGCCCGGCCCCGAACGTCGCGATGGTCGCCCGCAGCATGTTCACGTATGGATCGCGCTGCGTCAGCATGCGCCAGGCGGTATCGGCGGCGATGAACAGCGGCTTTGGCGTCAGTCCGCAGGCCGTCTCGATACGCGCCCACAACAGCCGCAGCGCGCGGAATTTCGCCATGGTCAGGAACTGATCGGCATCCGCGGCGAGCCGCGCATAGACCATGCCTTGGGCCTGTTCCAGAGGAATGCCGGCGCCTTCGATCGCGCGCAGATAAGCAACGCCGCAGGAGAGCACGAAGGCAAGCTCCTGCACCTCGGAGCCACCGGCATCGTGGATCACGCGGCCGTCGGCAGAAACGAACGGGCCCTTGAAGCCGAGCCCGGCCAGGCCCTTGATGGCCCCGGCGACGGCGGGAATGATTTCCTCCCAGGTATAGGGGCTGTGGCCCCACACCGCGAGGGCCGCGAGCGGATCGAGGCCGAAGCGGATGTCGCAGGCGGCGGGGTCGAGGCCCCGGCTCTTCACATATTCCGCGACATGGATCGCCGCCATCCGCGACTGTGGCCCGATCTGGAGCTCGAGGCCGATGCCGGCATCGAGATGGATGTCCTTCAAAACCTTTGCGACCGCATCGGCCGACGGTTCCAGACCGAAACCATGAGCGCTGCTGCCGCCGGCGAACACCAGAGCGAGCCCGGTCGCGCCGTTCTCCAGATCCTGCAACGCCTGCGCATTCGCGAGCGCCGCATCGGAATGGTCGATCCGCTGGATGATCTGCCAGGGCGCCGCTAGCGGCCGCCCCACCACCGGGGCAACGCCTTTCACGCGCGGATAGAGCGGCTCGATCTTCAGCCCGTCATAGGTCTTGCCGACCAGCTTCTCGAACGGCGCGCCCTTCAGCACGCCGTCGACCAGCTTGCGCCAGTCTTCGACGGTTGCCTGGGGAAAATCCGCCGCCAGCGGCAGGTCGTCAGTCACGGAGGTCATGCGGCGAGGGGCTCCCAAACGTCTCATTATTCGCAGGCGAAATTGCCACGGCGGACCGTCCCTGCAAACGGTTGTTTTTGGTTAACCGGTATCCGGAAGCCGCTCAATGCCTTGCGTCGAGACGCTGGCGAGCCCGTCGCGCACACGGACGCCGGAGATCACGCGGTCGGGCGCGATTTCGGCCAGCGGCACCAGCACGAAGGCGCGCTCGAACAGGCGCGGATGCGGCAGGGTCAGATCGGGCTTCTGCAAGGAGACATCGTCGTAGGCGATCATGTCGAGATCGAGCGTGCGCGGTCCCCAACGCCGCGCCTTGTCCCGGGTGCGGCCGAACTTCTGCTCGACCTTCTGCAGCACGAACAGCAGCGCGTGCGGATCGAGACTGGTCTCGATCTCGATACAGGCATTGATGAAGGGGGCCTGATCCTCGTCGCCCCAGGGCGGCGTCGCGTAATCCGAGGAGCGCGCGATCAGCGCACCCTGCGCCACGCCGCAAATATGGGCGATCGCCTTGGTGAATGTCGCGCGGACATCGCCGACATTGCCGCCGAGCGCGATCAGCACGCTTGCCATCTTATGGATGCCGCGAGCGCGTCAGCATGATGCCGACATCGTCGAAGATCGCGGCAATCGGCGCATGCGGCTTGTGCACGGTGATCTTCACGGCGCGGATGCGCGGGAAGTGCGAGAGGATGGCGTCGGCCACCGCGCCGGCTGCGCGCTCCAGCAGCCTGTAATTGGTGTTCTTGAACGCCGCCGTCGTCGTCGCCACGACGTCGGCGTAGGACACGGTGTCGGCGAGCCTGTCGCTGCGCGAGGGCTCCGACAAATCGGTGTAGAGCTCGAGGTCGATGACGAAGCGCTGGCCGACCTCGGTCTCGTGGTCCATCACGCCGTGGCGGGCGTGGATCGACAGGCCGGTGACGAAGATCGTATCGGTCATTGCTTGCCCTCGATTGCGTTCGCCACCCGCAGGGCCTGCAGGGTCTCGGCGACGTCATGGGTCCGGATGATCTTTGCGCCGCGCTGCGCGGCGATCAGGTGCGCGGTGATCGAACCGGCGAGCCGCTCCTTCGGCTCGGACGGCGACACCGAGGCGATGAAGCGTTTTCGCGAGGCACCGACGAGGATCGGCAGGCCGAACATCTCGAATTCGCGCAAGCGCGCCAGCGCGGTCATGCTCTGCTCGGCGGTCTTGCCGAAGCCGATGCCGGGGTCGAGCACTATCTTGTCGCGCGCGATGCCAGCCTTAGCGGCGATATCCAGCGAACGCAGGAAGAACGTCTTCATGTCCGTGATGATGTCGATGGCGGGATCGGCGTCGTCGCGGTTGTGCATGACGATGACCGGAACGCCTTTCGCGGCCACCAGGGGCGCCATCGCGGCGTCGCGCTGCAGGCCCCAGACGTCGTTGGCGATCGCCGCGCCCTGATCGAGCGCGAAGGCCACCACCTCCGCCTTCATGCTGTCGATCGAGACCGGCACGCCGAGGGCGACCACGCCCGCCAGCACCGGCTTCAGCCGGGCGAGCTCGTCGTCCGCCGTGACGGCCTTCGCGCCCTTGTAGGGCCGGGTGGACTCGGCGCCGATATCGATGATGTCGACGCCATCGGCGATCATCGCCCGCGCCCGGGCGAGCGCCTGCTCGGGCGCGATGAACTCGCCGCCATCGGAGAAGGAGTCCGGGGTGATA
Organism: Bradyrhizobium sp. NDS-1; assembly: GCF_032918005.1. NCBI lineage: Bacteria > Pseudomonadati > Pseudomonadota > Alphaproteobacteria > Hyphomicrobiales > Nitrobacteraceae > Bradyrhizobium > Bradyrhizobium sp. NDS-1. The sequence continues at coordinate 5,582,196 of NZ_CP136628.1, read as the reverse complement.
TTGAGCACGCCCATCACCGCCGGAATGGGCCGTTCCAGCAGCGTCCGCAGCGGATCAAGCCCGGCCGAGCCGGCCGGCGGGACGGATGGGGAGGGCGAGGCATTCATGCGCGTGGCTTTGCGCGGTCGGGGAGGGGGAGTCAAGCGGGGAGGGGATTGAATGAACGCCACTCTCTAACCGTCACCCTGAGGTGGCCGCTTCTTCAGCGGCCCTCGAAGGGCGACGGCCCGGCTTTCTCCGTACCGATGTGAAGGTGGCCGGCCATCCTTCGAGGCTCCGCGTGCGACGCTATGCGTCGCACGTCTCGCACCTCAGGATGACGGAGCTGGTATCAATACGTGATCTTCGGCTGCAGCTTCTTCGCCTTGGCGATGATGTCGCCGACCGACTTCTCGGACGGCAGGATGCGGAGCAGCTTCTTCTTCTCGTTGGCGTCGCGCATGCTCTGGGCGAGCCTGGCCGGATTTCGATAGGCGAGCTCGCGCACGGTGGTGACGCCGGCGGCGCGGACCAGGCCGACCTTGGCGCGGCCCATGCCGGGGATGCGCATGTAGTCGGAGACGTTGGCCCATTCCAGCAGCAACTGCTCGCTGATGCCGGTCTGGGCGGAAAGCGCCTTGCGGCCCTTTACCGTGCCGGCCGCCTCGAGCAGCGCATCGGTGGTGCGGATGCCCAGCGCCTTCAGCTTGTTGGCGGCAAAGACCGACAGGCCCTCAATCTCGGAGATCGGATATGTCATGATACTCGATATGAAATGCCAAGGCTTCAGGCGAACTGGCTGAGGCCCGGCGTCCCCGCAACGATCTTGCCCATCTGATCTGCTCCGATTTTGTCTCGACCGAAGCGGAAAAGTTCACGAGCGATGTTTTGAATCTCCGACATGCCAAGTCCCAGGCCCATCAGGCGCGTGCCGACCGCCATCAGGCCGCCGCCCATCAGCCGTGACAGTCCGCCGCCGCTCCTGGAGGCCTCGATTGCGGCTTCCGCTCCGGGGATCTGATCGATCAGGGCCTGCACGCTGTCGGAAGGACCCTCGCTGCGGAGGAAGCCCAGGATGATGCCGACGGTCTTTTCAGCGACAGCACCATCTATGCTGGCGTTTGTCGCCAGCCGCCCGATCAGCTCGTCCATAAGGCCCGCCCCTCAGCCGGTTGTATGCTCTCAAAAATGATCTTGAGCCGGTGTGATGTGAAATACAAGCGATGAACGCGGTCGTCGTCGCGATTCATCTTCGAACGCGCGAAAGGTGTTGCAGCGCTGCACGAGCGGAGATGGAATAGGCGAAAAATTGCCGCGTTGCGAACGGCTCGTGCCTACTTTCGGCTGATGTCGTCCACCTATCCGACAATGTCGCAGGCCGGGCGCGTTGAACGGTTTCAATCGACGTGCGACATGCATTAAACTACGGAACTACCGCCTTTGAGTTTCAAGACGCGAAACCCGGCAGAGAGATCAGAGAGAACAATGACCGCACAGGACAGCAAGCTCGGCGATACCGACGACAAGTTCTTCGTCGGCAAGGGAGACGAGCAGGCCTGGCTGACGCTGGCGCTCGCCAATCGCCACGGCCTCGTCACGGGCGCAACCGGAACCGGCAAGACCGTGACTTTGCAAGTGATGGCGGAAGGATTTGCACGCGCCGGTGTTCCGGTCTTCGCGGCCGACATCAAGGGCGACCTCTCCGGCATCTCCGAGATCGGTGTGCCCGCGGACTTCATCCTCAAGCGCGCCACCGCGATGGGACTGAATTTCCAGCCCGACCAGTTCTCGACGGTGTTCTGGGACGTGTTCGGCGAGCAGGGCCATCCGGTGCGGGCGACCGTCACGGAAATGGGGCCGCTTCTGCTCGCACGCATGCTCGATCTGAACGAGGTGCAGGAAGGCGTGCTCAACGTCGCCTTCCGTGTCGCCGACGACAACGGGCTGACCCTCATCGATATGAAGGATCTGCGCGCGCTGCTCGATGCCATCGTGCCGGATGCCGGCAAGAAGGGCGCAGATGCCGAAGAGAGCCCGCTGGCCGACGTCAAGAAGGCCGCGCAGGGGTTCGGCAACGTCACCAAGGCCACCGTCGGCACGATCCAGCGGCAGCTCCTGGTGCTGGAGAACCAGGGCGGTACCAAATTCTTCGGTGAGCCGGCATTGACGCTGAAGGATTTCATGAAGACCGACCGCGACGGCCGCGGCATGGTCAACATCCTCGTCGCCGACAAGCTGCTGCAGAGCCCGCGGCTTTATGCGACATTCCTGTTGTGGATGCTGTCGGAGCTGTTCGAGGAGCTGCCCGAAGCCGGCGATCTGGCAAAGCCGAAGCTCGTGTTCTTCTTCGACGAGGCGCATCTTCTGTTCAACGACGCGCCCAAGGCGCTGTTGGACCAGATCGAGCAGGTGGTGCGTCTGATCCGATCCAAGGGCGTCGGCGTCTACTTCGTGACACAGAACCCGGTCGACGTGCCCGATCGCGTGCTCGGACAGCTGGGTAACCGGGTGCAGCACGCGCTGCGCGCCTTTACCCCGCGCGACCAGAAGGCGGTCGCCGCTGCGGCCCAGACCTTCCGTCCCAACCCGAAGCTCGACACCACCAAGGTGATCATGGAGCTCGGCAAGGGCGAGGCGCTGGTCTCCTTTCTCGAGGGCAACGGCACGCCGGCGATGGTGGAGCGGGTGATGATCCGGCCGCCATCGGCCCGCATCGGACCGATCACGGCGGATGAGCGCAAGGCGATCATGGTTGCAAGCCCGGTGAAGGGCAAATACGACACCGCCGTCGATGCCGAGTCCGCCTACGAGATCCTTCAGAAACGCATCGCCGGCACGGCGGTAACGGTGGACGGCCCGGCCGGCGCAAGCGGTGGCGGTGTCCTCGGCCAGATCGGCTCGATCGTCGGCTCCATCTTCGGCACCAACGTCAAGCGGGGCCGCTTGTCGACCGGTCAGGTCATTGCGCGGGACGTGACGCGATCGGTCACCAACCAGGTGATCGGCGGGATGGCGGCCAATATCGGCAAGTCGGTTGCCGGTCAGCTCGGTGGCTCGATCGGCCGCACCCTGGTCCGCGGCGCGCTCGGCGGATTGCTGCGAAGATAGGCAGGGCCGGACCGAGGCCGTCGACCGGCTGGCGAAGCTCGCTCCGCGCGGGTAGAGGTCCGATCACCACCGGCACAAATTCCGGTGAAGGCCTCTTCAAGAGTTCGGCCGTCTGCTACGTGCTGCTCTGCCGCCGATTGGACCGCACCCGTGACCTCGCTCGCCCTGTTAGCCAAGCCTGATACGCCGAGACGCCTGTCGCTGCGCGCGCCGCTCGACCTGCTTTTCCTGTTCTGCTGCCTCCTGCTGACCGCCGACGTGCTCGTCCCCGAGATTTTCGGCCGCGGCAAGACCAAGGATTACCTGCTCTGGTACTGGGCCGGCCAGCAGGTCTTGCAGGGTGGGTCGCTCTATCCCGCCACGGCCATCGAGTATTTCGACTTCATCTATCCGCCGCTGCCGGCGATCCTGCTGGCGATCCCGAGCTGGTTCGGCAAGATTCCGCTCTATGTCGTCCTGTCGATCCTGAATGCCTTGGCTTGGTGGTACACCGGAACGTTCTCCCACGTCATGGCCGGCTCGGACCGCAAGCCGGGTCCCTGGCTGGAAGCGCTGCCTGTTCTCGTCACCGTGCCCTTCGTGTTCGACATGTTCGACCTCGGCCAGCCCAACCTCGTCCTGCTCGCGATGATGCTCTACGGTTTCTGGAGCTTGCGGCATCAGCGGCCATGGCTCGCCGGCTTCATGTTCGCGCTCGCCACCGCCATCAAGGTGTTTCCCATCGCGGTGCTGCCCTATCTGCTTTGGCGGCGGAAATGGGCCGCTGCCGCCGCTACGGTCGCCTTCACCGGCATCCTTCTCTATGTCGTGCCGGCGCCGATCCGCGGCTTCGAACGCAACGCGGCCGAGCTTGCGCTCTGGTATCACGGCATGGTCGGAACGAGCTCGGAAAAGGGCTTTGGCCAGCGCGACGAGCAGAACTGGTCGTGGGTCAACCAGTCGCTGATCGCCGTCACGCACCGCCTCGTCCGCCCGATCAACTACAATCAGGACAGTCCCAACAAGCCGCCGCGCACGATGAATATCATCGACGTCGACTACCGGACGGCAAACTGGATCGTGCTGGCATTGTCGGCATTGCTCGGGCTCGGCTTCGTCGCGATCATGCCGCGGCAAGCGCGGCGAACGGCGCGCTCGGATGCCGAGGAGCTCGGCATCCTGCTCTGCCTGATCACGGTGGCCTCGCCGCTTGCGCGCCAATACTATTTCATGTGGCTGTTCTTCCCGATGGCGGTGTTGATGCATCGCGCCGCCTTCGACATGCGGCCAAAGGTACGCCTGGGAACCTGGCTCGCCCTCAGCGCTGCCGGCGTTCTCCTGCTGCTGGCGCTGCCGTGGTTTCCCAATGCCCTCCAGGCCTGGGGCAACAACCTTCTCGCGGCCGCCGTTCTTGCGGGTACGCTCGCATGGCACATCCGCCATCCGCCGGTTGCGGCTGGCTCGCAGCCTGCGACGGGTCTAAAACCCAGGCATCTTAAAATGCCGTCTTGAGACTCAAACGTCAGGAACTCCGACCATGGCCAATGCGCAGCTTCAATCCGTGCTCGACCACATCGACAAGGATTTCGACAACAGCCTGGAGCGCCTGTTCGCGGTGCTCCGGATCAAGTCGATCTCCGCGGATCCTGCCTTTGCCGGGGATTGCAAGGCGGCGGCGGAGCATCTTGCGAAGGACATCGCGAGCCTGGGCGTCGCCACCGAGGTGAGACCGACGGCCGGCCATCCCGCCATCGTCGGCAAGACCGGGGCCGGCGGACGGCCCCATGTGATCTTCTACGGCCACTACGATGTTCAGCCGGTCGATCCGCTCGATCTCTGGCACCGCCCGCCGTTCGAGCCCGTCGTCACCGATCACGCCGACGGCCGCAGGATCATCGTCGCGCGCGGCGCCGAGGACGACAAGGGGCAGGTGATGACCTTCGTCGAAGCCTGTCGCGCCTGGAAGAAGGTGACGGGCTCGCTGCCGATCGACGTCACCTTCCTGATCGAAGGCGAGGAGGAGGTCGGATCGAAGAATTTCGTGCCCTTCATCGAGGCCAACAAGGACGAGTTCAAGGCCGATTACGTGCTGGTCTGCGACACTGGCATGTGGGACCGCAACACGCCGGCGATCACCACCTCGCTGCGGGGCCTGCTCTATGAGGAACTGAAGATCACCGCCGCCAATCGCGACCTGCATTCCGGCGTGTTCGGCGGCAGCGCGATGAATCCGATCCGGGTGCTGACGAAAATTCTCGGCGGCCTGTTCGACGACGACAATCGCATCACCATTCCCGGCTTCTATGACGGCGTGAAGGATCTGCCGCCCGACATCCTCGAGCAATGGAAGAAGCTCAACCTGACGCCGGAGATGTTCCTGAAGCCGATCGGCCTGTCGATCCCCGCCGGCGAGAAGGGGCGCCTCCTGATCGAGCAGGCCTCGTCGCGCCCGACCTGCGACGTCAACGGCATCTGGGGCGGCTATATCGGGGAGGGCTCCAAGACGGTGATCCCATCGCACGCCTCGGCAAAGGTCTCGTTCCGCCTGGTCGAGGGGCAGGACCCGCAGAAGATCCGCAAAGCCTTCCGCGATTACGTCACGGCACGGCTGCCGGGCGACTGCAAGGTCGAGTTCGGCGACCATTCCGCCGCGCCCGCGGTCGCACTCGACTGGAACATGAAGCCGCTCGCCGCCGCCAGCAAGGCGCTGACGGAGGAATGGGGCAAGGAGACCGTGCTGATGGGCTCCGGCGCCTCGATCCCGATCGTCGCCGACTTCAAGCGCACGCTCGGCCTCGACTCGCTGCTGGTCGGCTTCGGGCTCGACGACGACAACATCCACTCGCCGAACGAGAAATACGACCTCCGCAGCTTCCAGAAGGGCATACGCTCCTGGGCCCGCATCCTCGCGGCTCTGGCAGAGGTAAAATAAGGGCGAGGCGCCTGGGGGTGGGCAAAGGCGCAGAACGCCGTGCCCACCATCTCTCGGTGAATAAATACGAAGGAAGAAGACGTGGGCACGCTCCCGCCGTCGCTGTTCGAGCGATGCGGACAAGTCGCTTTGCCTACCCGACGAAGCTTCTTTACGACGCTTCCGCCAGCGCCTCTTTCGCATCGGTCTTGATGCGCTCGACCATCGAGCGCAGGCCGTTGGAGCGCTGCGGCGTCAGATGATCGCGAAAGCCGAACTCGTTGAATACGGAGATCGCGTCGGTATCGAGGATCTCCCGCGGCGTGCGTCCGGAATAGAGCGACAGCACGATCGCGACCAGACCGCGCACGATATGTGCGTCGCTGTCGCCGCGATATCTCAGGATCGGCGCGCCGCCGTCACGATCGACCAGCTTCTGGAGCCAGACCTGGCTGACGCAGCCATTGACCTTGTTCTCGGCGGAATGTTCCGCCTCGGGCATCGGTTCCAGGGTGCGCCCAAGCTCGATGACATACCGGTAGCGGTCGTCCCACTCGTCCAGAAGCTCGAAATTGTCCCTGATTTCGTCGATGGTGGTCATGCTGCCCGTGTTCCCGCTTCCCGCCAATATAGGGGTCCGAGAAGCCGAAATCGATAGGGTTTGGGCACGAATTGTCGATCGGAACGCTTACGGCCGGCCCTCTGGTAGCTCTCCATGCGTGGGGAGGTCGATCTGGTCTTGTCGCGGGAAAGACAAGGCTGAAGCTGCCGCTGCGGAAAGCGGCGAGCCATGCGGACATGGCCGGAGCTTGCGAGGACGCTCTCTAATTCGCCGCCTGCGGGCCGCGCCATTCCAGCGCGAGGTCGTCCTGGCTCAGCGTGTCGCGCGGCGCTTCGCTCGCGACGACATCGCCTTCGCCGACCATCGCGATCGAGCCGGTATGGTCGGGCGCCTTCTTGTCGTTCCTCTCGTTCTTGTCGTTCTTGTCGTTGGAGATCTGCTCTTTCTTGTCGTTGATGATCTGGTAGATCTTGCGCGCGCCGTCCTGTGCGCGCTGGCCGATGATGGTCGCGGCCTGTCCGCCGACCTCGCAGGCCGCCGGCTGGCGCTTGCAGAATTGGGTCATGTCGGAGACGGCCGCGGTCGCAGCCTGCACCGCGTCGGCGGCGCCGATCTGCGGCAGCTTCTCCGATTCGGGTGTCTTGTCCCTGGGCAGGAGCACCAGCACCAGCCCGAGCCAGAATGTGATGCGAAGCAGAAAGCGCATCTTGCGACCTGTACGTTCGATCTCGCCCGCGGCGATCTCCGCGGAAGTCGGACCTAGCAACTCTCGATAAATCGCAAGTGATTGCCTTGAGCTTAATTCGCGGAAAATTTACGCAAAATTCTTCGAGATCGAAGATGTCGTAAATTTTCGATTGACGCCGGCGCCCGTGATTCCGCCGGCGGGCGCATCCACCAATTCGAAACCATGCGTCGCACGGTGAAACCCTGTGTTCACCATCCTCACTGAAGACGTCGCCAAATCGTCTAAAAAGCCCCGCGATGTCCCGGCCTCCGGCCGCACTCCGCGCCGCCTTAGCACTCGTTTAAGGTCGCTCTGACACGGTGGCTCAACGACAAGGAGGCGTTCCGGCGCGTCTTCCAGGACGATTGAGCCGAAGCGCGAGACCCGTGACAGTTTTGAGTATCATCCGCGATTGTCTCGATGCGCTGCTGCATCCCTCCGCGCGTTACGATGCGCTGATGCGGGCGCGCCATCGTGCCTTCATGGCGCCGCGGCTGCTCGGCAGCCTGGCGGCCTTTGCCGCATTTCCGGTTTATCTCGCCATGCGGGGGGCGCCGAGCGCGATCGAGGTCGCCGCTTTTGCATGGTTGATCGCGCCTATCCTGCTCTCCTGGTTCTTGTCGCGCACCGGCCGCTATGAAGGTGCGCATGTACTGTCGTCGCTGGCGCTCGCGGGCCTGATCATGGCGGTCGCTGGCACGACGGGCGGCATCGAATCATTCGCCGCGGTCTGGCTGGTCGTGGTTCCCCTCGAGGCTGCGCTGTCGGCATCGCGCCGCGTCACCGCTTTCGCGTCATTGCTCGCGCTGTCCTGTGCGGGGATCCTGATCCTCCTCAGTCAGCTCGGCTGGCTGCCGCCAGCGGACACCAGCGGCGCAGAACGCGGCGTGCTGATGGCGTTCGGCGTCGCCTCGGCGACGCTCTACGCCGCGGGCCTCGCCTTCGGCGCGGAATCGCTCGCGCGCACCGGCGTGGCGCTGCTGTCGCGCGAGGAGGAGCGTTATCGCCTGCTCGCAAGCAACATGAGCGACGTCGTCTCGCGGCATCGGCGCAACGGCGCGGTGCAGTTCATCTCACCGGCGGCGGAGGCCATGCTCGGCACATCGGCGGCGCAACTGCTCGGTCATGGCCTGTTCGACCGCGTCCATGTCGCCGATCGCCCGGCCTATCTCACTGCGTTGTCCGATGCTGCGCGCGGCGACGTGCGAAGCGTCGAGTTCCGGTTGCGGCGTGAGCCGGACGGTTCGGACCGTGGTCAGATCGATTTCCTCTGGGTCGAGATGCGCTGCCGCCCCCTCGACCACGATATGGGCCAAAATCCCCATAGCGACGCCACGCGCGAGGTCGAAGTCGTCGCCGTGATGCGCGACGTCACCGGCCACAAGCTGTCCGAGCAGGCGCTGGATCAGGCGCGTAGCGCCGCCGAAGCGGCTGATGCCGCCAAGTCGCGTTTCCTCGCCACCATGAGCCACGAGCTGCGGACGCCGCTCAACGCCATCATCGGCTTCTCCGAGATGATCGCGCAGGAGCAGACCTTGATGCTGGGTGCGGCCCAGCGCAAGGAATATGCCCAACTCATCAACGCTTCCGGCCAGCATCTGCTGTCGGTCGTCAACGGCATCCTGGACATGTCGAAGATGGAGTCGGGCAATTTCGAGATCGCGTCCGAGCCGTTCGCGCCGCGTCCCTCGCTCCTGCATTGCTGCAATCTGCTGGCGCTGAAGGCGCGGGAGAACGGCATCGATCTCGTCACCGACGCGCCGCAGGACCTGCCCGTCATGACCGGCGATCCCAGGGCCTTCAAGCAGATCGTGCTCAATCTCGTCGCCAACGCCATCAAGTTCACCGAGCGCGGCGGCCAGGTTTCCGTTTCCGCTGCGGTGACCGGATCGCAGCTGACGCTGCGCATCAGTGACACCGGCGTCGGCATTGCGCCCGATGATCTCAAGCGCATCGGCGCGCCGTTCTTCCAGGCGGGCAAGACCTATCAGCGCCGTCACGAAGGCACCGGCCTCGGACTTTCGATCGTGAAGAGTCTCATAGCGTTGCATCTCGGCGAATTGACGGTACAAAGCAAGCTGGGGGAGGGCACCGCCGTCACCGTCAGGCTGCCGCTCGTCTACACCCCGCTGCAAGTCAAGCCGGCCGAAAGCAAGATCGCCACGCTGACTCCGGTGCTGCGCCAGGAGTCTCATGACCAAACTGACCAACCCGCTCTGGTGAAGAAAAGTGCCTAAGAAGTCTGCCAAGGACGAATCCGCTCGTCGCCGCCGCGGCGCCAAGGCCGCGGTTGTCGATGTCGAGACCGAGCGCAATCTCGTCTTGCGCGTGCTGCTGCACAGCCCCAAGGACACGCTGGCTGGCCTCGTCGCCGTCGCTGCGATCGGTGCGATCGTTGCCAATGCGCTGTTCCTCCAGACCGGCCGGCATCCCGCGCCGATGTTCGGCACGGTGATCAATCTCCCCGCGCCGTCCTCGGCGTCGCTGTCGAATCCCTTGCCGCGTCCGCGTCCGGTCGGCGCCGACACATCGCCGCTCGAGCCGCGCGCAACGGAATTCCGCGCCGAGCCCAGACCTGCCGAGCGCGCCGCCGAGAAGGCGCCCGAAAAACCGGTCGAAGCGACCGCCTCGACGCGCTCGAACGATCCGATGACCAATCTGGTCAAGCAAACGACGTCGACGCCGCCGTCCGCGATGCGGCCGCCGGCGCCGATTCCCGTGCCGCAGAGCCCGGCCGCACGGCGTATCGCCGGCGTGCAGCGTGCGCTGTCCGAATATGGCTACGGGAACTTGAAGATCACGGGCACGATGAGCGGCGAGACCCAGTCCGCGATCCAGAAGTTCGAGCGCGAGCACAAGATGCAGGTCACCGGCCAGGTGTCCGATCGGCTGCTGCGCGAACTCGGAGCCGCGATCGGCCATCCCGTCGAATAACGCGCACTCCACTGTCATTGACGCCGATCAATTCCGCCCGTCACGCGCCGGCAGACCATGGCGCGTCCTGCAGGCGCGATTTGCTTGGGATCAATGACGGCCGACAGATGCGGGAACATGATCGCTCGTCTTCAACGAAGAAGAGAGGTTGTCATGTTCAAGGTCTCCGTCCTGGTCTGGATCATGCTCGGCACGGTGCTGGCGGGCGTCAGCCTGATCGTGGTGCTGATGGTGCCGAGCTTCGCCGCCGACGCGATCAGGAACATTCCCTACGCGGTCGCCGTGGGATTTGCGCTTGCGATGCCGCTGTCATACCTCGTTGCGCGCCAGATCAACGGCGGGCAGGGTGTAGGCAAGGCGTGACAATCGGACGCTGACACTGGCGGCGTGCGCCGCGCTGGCCTATCGTTCGACTCATGCGTTTGAAATCCAACATATGGGTCGCGGCTTACCTGCGCCGGTGCCAGACCGAGGGCGTGTTCGGCGCGGTCCGCCGTCGCGGCGCCGAGGAGGCGGGCGCGGTGTTCGTGAAGGTGTCGCTGCTCAACGGCCATGCGATGCTCTACGCGCCGGCGCCGCAGACCTCTTACGACGACGGCCGCCCCGTCGATCGCTTCTTCGTGCCGGTCGCGCCGCAGCCGCTGCCGGAGCACACCATCGAGGAACGTCTCACTAAGGAAGTCCGCTTCGATCCGGACGCCTGGATCGTCGAGACCGAGGATCGCGCCGGGCGGCATTTTCTGGAATTGGCGAAGGCGTAACTAGGACGCTATCGCGGCGTCATGGCCGGGCTTGTCCCGGCCATCCACGTTCTTCTCGTATGAAGCCAAGACGTGGATGCGCGGGACAAGCGCGGGCATGACGCGTTTGTGGAGCGACCGACCGTATCAAGTCGCGTTCAGCCTCACCGCTCCGACGATCCGTCGGTGCCAGTGCGGCGCGGCGGCATCGCGCCGGGCTGCACGCCCGGCCGCGTCTGGCTCGCGCCGGCGCGGACGCGCTGGCGTTCGCCGTCGTGAAGTGACGGCTGGTACTTCGCGCGGGTGACGGCGAGCGTCGAGCCGCGCCAGGCCGCCAGCATCACCAGCGCCGAGCGGTCGCTGAGGCGGTCGTAGAGCCGCGACAGCCGGTACACCTCGGTCACCGACGTGCCGATCTCCGGCTTGAAGAACAGCAGAATGCGCTGGAAGTTCGGGCTCGGCATGTCGAGCGCCCGCGCCGCGACCGCGAGCGCCTCCCCGCCGGCATCGTCGACGATCTGCGCTGCGACGCGCGAGGGCAGGATCAGGCTGTCGCCGAGCTCCAGGGTGAAGCTCTCGACGTCGCCCGCGACCGCCGCCATCTCCAGGATCTGGATCGCGCGCTTGGCGCGCACGGTCGGAATCCGCGGCGCGGCCTTCAGCGGGGTCTGAGCCAGATTGTGCAGGATCAGCGCGCGCTCGGATGCGCCGGCGCGGAAGAACATGTCGTGGATCTCGGCGGCGTCTTTCGGCTGCATCGCCATGTTCGAGGCCATGCGCAGCTCGGCGTCCGAGGGCGTGCGGACCGGCGCTGGAGCGGGTGCGGGAGTTGGGATCTCGCGGGCGAGCGGAACCCTGCGGCCTTCCTGCGCGGCGACCAGCCCGAGTTTCTGCAGCACCGGGACGGGCGTCTGCGGATAAATCGCGAGCTTGGCCTTGATGGCCGCACGCGTCGCATCGTCGACCTGGTCGATCAGCCGTGTTGCCAGTTCGGTAAACTGACGCTGCTCGTCCTCGCTGTGGACGCGCGTCTGGACGTAAAGGTCGGTCAGCACGCGCAGCAGCGTCGGCCGAACATCGACGCCTTCGCGACGGGAGAGGGACATCAGCCCGTCGAATCCGGGAAACAGCGACTTGGTCATGGAGAAATACGCGACCTGGAAGAGATACTCGTCGCCAGCCTATCGCGGGCTCCTTTAAAGGCTCGTTAAGGAAAACGAGGCGTGAAGCGGAACGCTCGTCTTGCCGCGGTTTCGTGCCGCAGCGGGACACCGCGGCCGGCCCGTGCGGATACGGTCCGAACGCCGCGTTTACACCCCGTTAACCATGAACTGATCTTAATGAATTGCATGTTGCAGGGGCGCGTTCGGTCGCGCGGCAATTGAAGAGAGCTGACATGGGGACCATCATAGAATTTCCGGCCGGTCGCCGGGTGGGCTCGTCGGGGGATGTCGCTCCGCGCGCGGACATGGGAACGATCCTGATCCTTCCCGTCATCCGTATCGAGCGCGAGGCAGATGAAACCAGCGGCGATCGCGGGCCTGAGCAGGGCACAGCGCCGGGGCGCCGACGCCGCCGTCGCTGACATCCGGTTACCTGCAATGCCGGATACCATCCGCCAGATCCGGCCCGTCCTATCGGCCGTCCTGCTCGCGCTGCTTGCTGCCACGCTCGGCGCGTGCAGCGGTGGTGATTTCGGCCGCACCCGCGCCGACATGCGCAGTGACGACATGCATCGCTGGCTGGGCGCGGAGGTCACCTCCAGCGTCGGCCTGAATCCTTCGCAATTCCAGCTCACCGACGAAGAGCGCCAGCTGCGCGACCTCGCCTATCCCATGATCGAGCCGCCGCTGTCGCGCCCCGCTTGGAAGAGCGTGTTCGGCGACTACAAGCCGCTACCCTCGCCCTGGCGTCAGAAGATCGTGTTCGACCGAACCATGTACGGACGCACGCTGATCGACGAGCCGCACCGCTCGCATTCCTCACGTTATGCGCAGCTGATCGAGGACGTGCGCAACGACATCACCCGTTTCGAGCCGTTCTTCGCCTCTGCGATCCGCGTCATCGATCTCGACAGGAAGCGCGACGCCAGCATGGCGCGCGTCTCTGCCCTTTCGCCGCGGGAGAAGGCCGACGCGGTCGCACGCATGCAGGAGAATTCGCTGATCGTGCAGTGGGTGCAGCAGTGCCTGGAGCAGCGCGTTTCGTCCTACCGCTGGGCGCTCGAGCGCTTGGTGATCCAGGCGCCCGACGGCATGGCGGCCGATGCCGATCGCCTGATCGGCGAGCTCGCCGCCCAGACCGCCAACCCGCCGGTCGCGGCGCAGCCGCCTTACGGCCGCGCCGTCGTCTCGAAGGGCTGAGGGCGGTCTCCGTCTGTCGAATGCGGCCATCTTGGCCCGGCGGCTGATCAGCCTGAGCCGCCTGTCCGTATCCATGGAACCGTGCCGGCCCTAGCCGCCCAACCCTGTTGAGGCAGACGGGAACCGGCATTGAAGGCCCTTGTCCTTCCGGGCCGGCCAGATAGGATTGTCACGTTTCTTCAAAGTCATTTTTCCAAAGGTCCTTAGAGATGAGCTTAGACGCCCCGCGTCCGTTCAAGAGCCGTCCGGACGCTTTCCCCCGCCATCTGCTGGCACTTGCCGTTCTGCTCGGGTCCACCGGCTCCGCAGCCGCGCTGAGCAAGGAAGGAGCGCTCGAGAATTGCCGGATGACGGCCGGCCGGCCGATCGTGCAAGCTTGCATGCGCGCCGGCGGAGGGCCGGCCGGAGGCGCCAATCTCGAAGCCTGCCGCGCCAAGGCAGCGCCTCAGGTCAGGGCCTGTGTGATGGCCGCGCTGAATGCCGCCAATGGGCGTGCCAATGTTGCGGTGGAGCTTCCCAAGGACGCGGCGCCCAAGCTCGAGTCAGGTACGGCGCTGCCGAAGGATTTCGTCGCGCCGCCGCGCAGCATCGCCGACATCACGGCGATCCTCGATGGCGACAAGCCCGACGAGAAGATGATCGCCGAACTGAAGGCGGACGCCGACACGGCACCGACCGGGAAGGAGTCCCGCCAGGATCTCGCGCAGCTCTATTTCGATCGCGCCAATGCGCGCGCGCAGCTCGGACGCCTCGCCGAAGCGATGTCCGATGCCGACAAGGCCGTGGAGGTCGGGCGCGGGGCTGTCGGCCCGCAACTGCTCGGGCGGATGTTGCAGCTTCAGTCGCTTCAGCACTCTATCGCCGGTGATCCGAAGCGCGCGCTCGAGATCATGCAAAGGCTTCTCCGCGAATCGGCCAGCATGCCGGGCGCCAAGGGCTTCATATTCACCACGAACCGCGCGATCGCGGCCGTTCTGGTCCAGATGGGCGATCTCGCGCAAGCCGAGGCCTATCTCCGCCGCAGCCAGAGCGCTATCCAGGAGGCGCGCACCAGCGGCCATCCCAATTGGCGAGCCGCCTATGCGAAGTTCGGGCAGAGCTGGGAAGGCGAGCTTGAAATCTCTCGGGCACTCGTCTTCGAGGCGCGCGGGCAGTATGCCGACGCCGAGGCAGCGTACCGCATGGCGGAGGTGCGCAAGCGCGCGAGCACGAAGGCGATCATGGCGTCCGACAATGCGCCGGCCGAGACGATTCTGCTGCAGGCGATCGACGGCACCGTCTTGAGCCAGGCGCGCATGAAGGCGAAGCAGGGCCGGCTCGCCGAGGCCGAGGTGGACGCGCGCCGTGCGCTGCTCTCGCGCCTGCAGGACACCGGCAAGTACAACTCGGTTACGCCGCGCTACGTCATGGGTTTGGCGGGCATTCTGGTCGACCAGGGCCGTTACGAAGAAGCCGAGAAGCTCGGCCGCGTCGCCCTCGATATCAACAAGACCGTCGGTGTGCCCGAGGAGGCGCAGACCACCGTGCAACTGCTTTCGCAGCTCGCCGGCATCCTGACGCTGCGGCGCCAGAATGCCGAAGCGAACGCGATGTTCGCGCGGATCGACAAGGCCGTCGCCGGCTGGGATGCGCAGCGTCGCCAGGTGTTCGAGCTCAATCCGTCCCGGATCCTGTCGCTCTATGGTGCCGGGCAGCTGGACGCCGGCATCGCCGCCGCCGAACAGCTCGTGAAGAAGCAGGTCGCCCGGGTCGGGGAAAACCACTTCGACGCCGCCTCGGCGCGCGGCACGCTGGCGGTCGGATTGATGCGCGCGCGGCGCGATGCCGACGCGATCAGGGAGTTCAAGGCCGCCATTCCGGTCATGATGGCGAGCGCCAACGAGAACGCCGACGACGAGAACACGACCGTAGTGGCCGCGCGCAGCCAGCGGCTGCAGACCATCGTCGAGAGCTATCTGCTGCTGCTCGGCAGGGCGGAAGGAGCCGGCAAGAACGTCGGTGATGAGACGTTCAGCCTCGCCGATGCCGTCCGCGGCCGCTCGGTGCAGCAGGCATTGGCAGCTTCGAGCGCGCGCGCGGCGGCCAAGGATCCCGCGCTCGCCGAGCTCGTGCGCAAGGAGCAGGATCTGACCAAGCAGGTCAACGCTCAGCTCGGCACGCTCAACAACGTGCTTACGCTTCCGGCGGCGGAGCGCGACGAGAAAGGCGTTGCACAAATTCAGGCCTCGATCGCGGCGTTGCGCGGCCAGCGCGACAAGGCGCGCCAGGAGATCAAGCAGAAGTTCCCGATCTACGCCGATCTCGTCTCGCCCAAGCCGCCGAGCGTCGCCGAGATCCGCGCGACGCTGGCCGACGACGAGGCCATGCTGTCGTTCTATTTCGGCCAGAACGGCAGCTTCGTTTGGGCCGTGCCGAAATCGGGGCCGGTGGCGTTCGCCGCCGTGCAAGCCAAGATCGGCGACATCGAGAGCAAGATCCGCAAGCTGCGTGAAGCGCTCGAGCCGCAGGCTGCGATGATCTCGGACATTCCGCCGTTCGACCTCAAGCTCGGTCATGAGCTCTACGAGCTGCTGCTCAAGCCGGTCGAGAGCGGCTGGAAGCCGGCCAAGAACCTGATCGTCGTGACCAACGGCGCGCTTGGACTCCTGCCGCTGTCCCTGTTGCCGACGGCACCGGCAGAGGTGGCTGCGGACGAGGATCCCCTTTTCGTCGGCTATCGCAACGTGCCGTGGCTGGCGCGGACCCATGCCGTGTCGACGGTGCCGTCGGCGGCAGCGTTGCGCACGTTGCGGCAATTGCCGCCCGGCAAGCCGGGCCGCGGCGACCTCGTCGCGTTCGGCGATCCCTATTTCAACGCCGATCAGCACGCCGAGGCGGAAAGCAGCGGGGAGAAGATCCAGGTCGCCGATGCCGGCGGCAACATCACGCGCGGCGGGCCGCTGAAGCGGCGCAACAGTCCCAAGCTCGACGGCGTCGACAGCGCCGAGCTGGGCCTCCTGCCCAGGCTTCCCGATACCGCCGACGAGTTGAAGTCGATCGCGCTGGCCTTGCAGGCGGACCCCTCGAAGGTGCTGTTCCTCGGCAAGAGGGCGACCGAGAGCGCGGTGAAGACCATGAACCTCTCGGGCTTCAAGATCCTGGCCTTTGCCACCCACGGTCTGGTCCCGGGCGAGCTGAACGGATTGACGCAACCGGCGCTCGCTTTGTCGTCGCCGGTGGTGACGGGCGAGGGCGGCGACGGGCTCCTGACCATGGAGGAGATCCTCGGCCTCAAGCTGGACGCGGACTGGGTCGTCCTGTCCGCCTGCAACACCGGTGCGGGCGCGGGCGCCGGCGCCGAGGCGGCATCCGGGCTCGGCCGTGCGTTCTTCTACGCCGGCACGCGCGCGCTGCTGGTGACGAACTGGTCGGTGCATTCGCAGTCCGCGCGGCAATTGGTGACGGACCTGTTCAAGCGGCAGGCCGACGATCCCAAGCTGTCGCGCGGTGAAGCGCTGCGCCAGGCGACGATGGCCCTCGTCGATGGTCCCGGCTATCTCAACAGCGAAGGCAAGACCGAGTTTGCCTATGCCCATCCGCTGTTCTGGGCGCCTTACACCATCATCGGCGATGGCGGCTTGCGTTGACGAACTGGGAAAGGGGTGCACGGAAAATGAAGCGGACTGTTTTGCTGGGCCTCGTGGTCGCGGGTTTGTTGTCGTCCGGACCATCGCTTGCGGTGCCATTGATCACGGAGGAGGAAGCCAAGCTGCCGCCGCCGAAAGGCGCGGTTGCCGTCGATCAGCGCGGCATCATGCGCGGCCCGAAGGTCGAGTTCGTCTCGCCGGGCGCATCGGCGAGCTCGCCCCTGCCGCTGGTATTGAAATTCCAGTCCTATGGCGGGGCGAAGATCGATCTGGAGTCCGTCAAGATGATTTTCCTGCGGACCCCGAATGTCGACTTGACCTCGCGCGTCAAGCCGTTCGTGAAGGCCGACGGCATCGACATGCAGGATGCGGAGCTGCCGCCCGGCGAATACGCGGTGCGTGTCGATATCAAGGACAGTGACGGCCGTTCGGGCACGACCATCTTCATGCTGAAGGTCGCGCCGAAGTGACGTGCCCCTACTGCAAGGCAGGGACCGGGGAAGGCGCGCTTGTCTGCCCGTCCTGCGGACGCGACATCGCCGTTCCCGCGACGCTGATCGCGGAGCGTGACGATCTCCTGCGCAAGCGGCAGGAGCTGCGCGACGAGTTGAAACGGGCCAGAGACGAGGCCGAAGCCTTCATCAGGCGGAGGCATTCGCGCTAGCGATGGAGTGCCCGTTCTGCGCCGAGACGATCAAGGACGAAGCCATCGCGTGCAAGCACTGCTCGCGCGACCTGCGCGTGGTGCGGCCGACCTTGCTCGAGATCGAGGAGATCGTCGCCGATCTGGACAAGCTCAGGCGCGATCTCGACCGGGTCAATGTCCGGCTCGAGAGGTCCAAGAATCCGCTGCGCTATTTCACGACGCATGCGGTGCTCTACGTCGCGATACCGTCCCTTCTTCTGGTGATCGCGCACGTGCTCGTGACCATCACTTTCAACGCGTCTCCGATCCCGCTTCGGATTGCCTCCATCGCCATACCGCTGCTGTTCGGATTCCTGGCCTACCCGCTGCACCGGGTTTCGGCCTTGACGGCCTTTCTGCTGGCGTTCTTGGCGGCGGCCGTCAGCGTGCTGTCGATGCTGACGGTCACCGGGATTCACGATCATGTCCCGATCCTGCCGCAAGCCTGGATCGAATGGCGGGAAGTGTTCGAATACGGTGCCAGCATCCTGCTCGCCTTCGTCTCGGGAAACATCTTGAGCGTCGTGGTCTTCCAGGTCCTGCCGCGCGTGCTGACACAGGGCGGCAAACCGAATGCGTTCGCCTTCCGCTCGGCGCGCCTGCTCGGACAGCACGTCGGCGAGGAACAGCTGCGGCGACGCGCCCGCTTGATCCAGGACCTGATGCAGACCGTTGGGCCGCTGGTCGGCGTCGCCGCGACCGCGGTCGGCTCGATCTACGCGGGATTGAAGGGCTTGCTTGGATAGCCAGCCGTCACCGCTGGCCGTCATGCACGGAAATATCGGATGCCTTGAGGCCCCCGATGCGCGCGTGAGGGCGGCCGCCGGTTGCCATCACGAGGCCGAAGGCCATCTCGTCGCGCCTTGGCGCATCCCACAGCGTCATCTCCGCGGTGCCGAAATGGCTGCGGACATAGGCGGCGTGGATGTGGCCGAGCGGCACCATCAGGCGCGTGCCGGGACCGCCGATGGTCTTCGCGGCCGGGACGATCGCCTTTGGCTGTCCCAGCACCTCGCGCATGCCCTGGCCGCCGGCCTCGTGCCAGACGGCGCCATGCTCGAGCTCGCCGTCCTCGCCGACGATGATGCCCTTGCCATAGGCCTCGATGCGCGGCGCACCGCCGAGTTGCGCGATTTGGGCGCCCGCGAGCTCGCGCCCGAGCTCACGCAAGGAGGCCTGGAACGGCATCAGGTCGGGCTCATAGCGGCCGGCGAAGGGGTTGCGGATCACGGCAATGGCGGTGCCGACCAGAAGCGGCTGCTCCAGCCGCGGGCCGCGCTCGTGCCAGATGGTCTCGACGCCGAGCGCGGACTTGCGAATATCGTGGGACATCAGCGGCCTTACGCCTCGTCCACGACGGGATTGCTGAGCACGCCGATATTCTCGATCTCGACTTCGACCACGTCGCCTGGCTTGAGAAAGACCGGCGGCTTGCGGGTGAAGCCGACGCCGGCCGGCGTACCGGTGGCGATGACGTCGCCGGGGACGAGATCGAAAATGGTCGAGCAATATTCGATCAGCCGCGGGATCGAGAAGATCAGCATCGAGGTGTCGGACGACTGCTCCACCTTGCCGTTGACGCGCGTCTGAAGCTTCAGCTTGGTGGGATCGCCGATCTCGTCCGGCGTGACCAGCCAAGGCCCGAACGGGCCGGTGCCGACGAAGTTCTTGCCGGAGGCGATCTGCTGGGCATGACGCTGCCAGTCGCGCACGCTGACGTCGTTGTAGATCGAGTAGCCCGCGACGTGACTCCAGGCGTCGGCCTGGCTGATGTGACGGCCGCCCTTGCCGATGACGACCGCCAGCTCCCCCTCCCAGTCGAAATTGTCGGAGACTTTTGGTCGGATCACCGGCGCGTTGTGCGCAACCTGCGAGCGCCAGACCCGCAGGAAGATCGGCGGAAACTCGGTGATCTCACGCTTCATGCCGAACGCCACCGCCTCATTGTGGTGGTCGAGATAGTTGCGCACGGCGCAGACGATCTTCTCGGGGCGCGGGATCACCGGCAGATATTTGACGTCGCTCAGCGCCAGCGTGGGCCTGTGGCCAGCGACGATGGCTTCGCGCTTGGCGTAATCATCGCTCCCGAGGAAGTCCGCAAGCGTCGGGTATTGGGGCAGGGCACGGCCGAGATCCACCACGCCGTTTTCGACGACGGCGCCCCAGCTTTCCCGATTTCCTTCCAAGAACGACAGCAGCTTCATGGTTTCGCCCCAAGGGTTCCAATTTTCGATATGTTACATTATTTTCGAAAATTAGCCGCGGCGCAAGCCTGCCGCGTGAAAATTCCGGCGCCTATTCGGTGTCGAGCAGGTGGGCGGCGTATTTGGCGACGTTGTCGGCGGTCGAGCGGATATGGGTCTCGATCAGCTGCACGGCGAGATCCGCATTGCGCGAAATGGCGGCCTGCATGATCGCCTGGTGCTCGCCGGCCTTGTCGCGCGGGCGCGGGCGGAAATTGGCGGAGAGGTGCCGGTAGCGCTCGGCGCGATCGAACAGCTCGGCGCGAATGGCGAGCAGCGTCGCCGAGCCGCACGCGGACACCAGCGCCTGATGGAACTGGCGATGCGCGATCTTCCATTCGGGGTCGCGCAAGGGATGTTCGGGATCGCGCTGCTCGATTCGCTTCAGGCGATGCAGCGTTGAAATCACCGCGATTTCCCAATCGTCGTCGCCCCTTTGAATCGAGCGGCGAATCAACTCCATCTCGATCAGCACCCGCGCGTCGGTGACTTCGATTAGATCCTGGCGGCTGACCGGCGCGACGCGAAAGCCGCGCTGCTCCTGCGCATCGACCAGCCCTTCCGCGGCAAGCGCAGTCAGCGCCTCGCGCAATGTCGTGAAGCTGGCGCCGAACCGCTCGCGCAGCACGTCGAAGCGCAGCGGCTCGCCCGGCGGAAGCGCACAGGCGATGATCTCCTCCCGCAACCGATGCGTAATGTCGGCGGCGATGGTCTTGCCGAATTCCTTGCGGGGGCGGATGGCGCTCTCGGGCATGATGTCTGTCGTTGAATCGATGCCCCACCATGCCGCGCCAACGACCATCTTGCAATAATTTTCGTAAACGGTATGATTTTCGAAAATGCGGTCTGGGGGAGTACGGAAACATGAGGGCAGTGCTGGTGCGTCAGCCGGGTGGGCCGGATGCACTTGAGGTGGTCGAGCTACCGGTGCCTGCGCCCGGACCTGGCCAGGTGCAAATCCGGGCCGAGGCGTTCGGGGTCGGTCAGCCCGACGCACTGATCCGGCGCGGCGTCTACAAATGGATGCCGCCGCTGCCGGCCAATCCCGGCAATGACGTTGCGGGGCGCATTTCCGCCCTCGGGCCCGGCGTCGAAGGCTTCGCCATCGGCCAGAAGGTGCTGCTCAGCGCCCGCGACCTGTCCCAGCGCGGCGGCTGCTATGCCGATTACGTGGTCGCGCCCGCGGACGCGGTTCACGCGCTGCCCGACAATGTCGACCTGCAAGCCGCCGTGTGCCTGTCGAACTATCAGGTCGCCTACGCCCTGTTGCACGAGTGCCGCCATCCGCGCGCGCCCGCGAGTGCGCTGGTGATCGGCGCGGCCGGCGGCGTCGGTACCGCGCTGGTGCAACTGGCAAAGCTCGCCGGAATGACCGTCATCGGCACGGTCTCGACCGAGGAGAAAGCCGCGTTCGCGAAGGCGAACGGCGCCGATCATGTCATCTTCTACCGGAACGAGGATGTGGTGGCGCGCACTCGTGAGTTGACCAAGGGCGAGGGCGTCGGCCTCGTGCTCGATCACGTCTGCGGTCCGGAGTTCACCTCCTATCTCGGCGCACTCGGCAAATGGGGCACGCTGCTGTCGTACAACGCCTTCGCCGGATTGCCGGAAGAGAATCTGATGGCGGCGATGCGCAACCATCTCGACATTTGTCCGGCCGTGCGCTGTTTCTCCTTCCACATCTACGACCACGATCGCGACGGACGCCGCGCCCTGATGCGCAGCGTGATCGAGGCGCTCGGCCGCAACGCGATCAGGCCGGCAATCTCGGCCGCGCTGAGGCTCGACGAGGTCAGGAAAGCGCATACGCTGCTGGAGCAGGGCTCGGCGCTCGGCAAGATCATCATGATTCCATGAGGGGATGGATCGCACGATGAGCACACAAGCACCCATTGCACGCTTCACCCGGCTGCGACACGCCACCTTCGCCTCGCCCGATCCGGAGCGGCTGCTCGACTATTATCGCGGCGTGATCGGACTTGGCCTGGTCGGCCGCGATGGAAGCCGCATTTTCCTCGCCAGCGAGTCCGAGCAGCTTTCTCTCGTGATCGAGCCCGGAGACGCCGCGCTGAAGAGCATCGCCTTCGAGATATCGCCCGATGTCGAGATCGAAACGCTGGGCGCCGCACTGAAGCAGGCCGATCTGCGGCCGAAGTTTCTGAGCGATTCCCTGCCGGGTGTCTCCAGGCTGCTGTCGTTCTCTGACCCCGAAGGGACACGCTTCGAGCTGATACAGGGCTGGACGCCAACGCCAGCACAGGAGCGGATCGGCGGGCTCGCCGTCGGCAAGCTTGGCCATGTCGCCCTCCGCACGCCCGATCCCAAGGCTGCTTCGGAGTTCTACTCCAACGTGACGGGGCTGCGGGTCTCCGACTGGATCGAGGATCGTTTCGTGTTCATGCGCAGCGGCTTCGAGCATCACACGCTGAACTTCGCTCGCGCGCCGGCGCGCGGTCTCCATCATCTTGCCTTCGAGCTGCGCGGCCCCGACCACATCCATCGGGCCTGCGATCATCTCGCGCGGCACAAGCTTCCGGTGCTCTGGGGCCCGGTGCGTCACGGCCCCGGCCACAACACCGCGATCTATCACCGCAATCCCGACGGGCACCTGGTCGAGCTGTTCTGCGATCTCGATCGGATGGTGGACGAGGAGCTCGGTTATTTCGAGCCGCGTCCCTGGCATCGCGATCGTCCGCAGCGCCCGAAGGTCTGGGTCGGGCTGCCGCGCGACGTCTGGGGCATGCCGCCATCGCCTGAATGCACGGAGTTCGCGCGCTAGCGCGATGACGACTGGAAGACGCCGCACGCGCTGCGGCCAACGATAGAACAATCAAAGGGAGAAGCATCCATGCGAGGGATGAAGCGGCTTGCTGCGGCCATTTTTCTGCTCGGCGTTTTTCTTGCCTGTTGTCTGACCGGCCCTGCTTCGGCGGACAATTATCCGTCGCGCCCGATCCGCCTGCTGCATGGCTTTGCCGCCGGCGGCGCGGCCGACACGCTGTCGCGCATCATCGCCGACGGGCTGTCGAAGAAGCTGGGGCAGCCGGTCATCGTCGAGGCCAAGCCTGGCGCCGGAGGCAACATCGCCGCGGATGCGATCGCAAAGGCGGCGCCCGACGGTTACACGCTCGGGCTCGTCACCGGCGCCCATGCGATTTCAGCGGCGACCTACAAGAGCCTCGCCTACCAGCCCGCCGACAGCTTCGAGATGATCTCGACGCTGGTGTACTACGCACTCGTGATTGCGGTGCGTAACGACCATCCGGCAAAATCACTGGGCGAGCTCATCACCATCGCCAAGGCAAAGCCCGGCTCGCTCAGCTTCGGATCGGTCGGTTTCGGCAGCACCCACCACCTCGCGGGCGAATTGCTCAACGCCACCGCCGGTGTCGAGATCGTGCACGTGCCGTATCGCGGCGATTCTCAATCCACCACCGCGCTGCTCGGTGGAGACGTTCCCGTCATCGTCGGCACGCCCGTGCTGTTGGCCCCGCAAATCCAGAGCGGCGCGATCCGTGGCCTGGCGGTGACCTCGCCGACGCGCACCGCGTTGCTCCCCGATGTTCCCACGGTTCAGGAAGCCGGCATCAAGGGATACGACGTGCGCACCTGGGCAGGCCTGCTGGCGCCCAAGGGCACGCCGCCCGCCATCGTCGCCGCGCTCAATGCAGCGACGCTGGACGCACTCGGAAACTCGGAAATCAAGCAGCGTCTGGAGACGGCCGTCGGCGGCGAGGTCCGCGGCAGCTCGCCCGAGGAGATGAAGCGGCTGATCGAGACCGAGATCGCCAAATGGACCGGCGTGGTCGAGCGGGCGAAGATCCCGAAGATCTGAACCGGGCGGGCGCGGCGGTGCCGGTCGGCACCTCGGTCACGAATGCTTGATCCGGATCAAAAAGCGCCACGGGGACCGGGATATGTTACTAAGGAGGCGCTCCGGCCCCCGAAAGGCAAGTCGATAGAGATGCGGTTCGTCCGTACCATCCTGGCATGTGCAATCGCCCTATCCCTGGCGATGCTGCCCGTTGGCGCGTCCGCATCCAGCCTTGCAATGTCGTCGGATGACATGCAGGCGACCATGCAAATGGGCGGCGACGCCGAGATGGCGATGGACGATTGCTGTCCCGACATGAAGGGGACGTCCTCCGAGACCGGCGCCTACAAATGCGGGATGGGTTTTTGCTGCGTCGGCGGCACCATTGCGCTCGACGACATCAGGCCCGTCGCCTTCGGCCATGTCGTCGTAGCGGCGAGCAGGATCGCCCTTCCTGCCGATCAGGTCGTGTCCGTCCGCGGCGGCAGTCCTCCCTTCCGACCTCCTCGAATCTGATCTCGCTGAGCCCGAGACGCGAGCGGCACGCCTGCTCGCGATGACGACTGACGTGCGCGCCATGCGCCACGGCGAGAGATCATTCATGAGGACAGGACAATGCCTTTCAAATTCAGCACCGCGGCGCTCGCCGCCACCCTTTCGCTTGCCGCTTCCGCCGCGATGGCGGGCGCCGCCGACTACGCCTTCGAGCCTGTCAATGCGCAAATGAAGAAGGGTGACGACGTCACTCTTTCCGTTCGCCTGACCAACAAGCAGACCGGCAAGCCGGTGGCGGACGCCGTCATCTTCAAGACCCGCATCGACATGGCCCCGGACGGGATGGCCGAGATGGAATCGGCGGTGGCGCCGCTGCCGTCGAAGGAACCGGGCGTCTACGCCTTCAAGACGGACCTGCCGATGGCCGGCCGCTACCAGGTCACGTTGTCGGCAAAGGTGCAGGGCGAGACGGAGACCGTCACCGGCAAGGTGATCGTCACGGCGACCAAGTGAGCGTGCGGACGCCGCTCGCGGCGTCCGAACTTCCCTTTTTTATTCACATGGACGCGTGCCGGGCGCGCGAACACACACCATGAAGACGCTGCGTCTCCTGACGACTCTCGCTCTCGGCGGTGGCCTCGCCTTGGCGACGTACTGGTCCTCGAACTACGGGCATTGGTCCGTTCATGCGGAGGTGACCCCGGCTGCGGCCGAGGCGAATCGAGCTCCGCTCTACTATCGCGACCCCAGCGGCGCGCCGCTCTGGTCCGCCGGTCCGAAGAAGGACGACCGCGGGCGCGACTATCTGCCGGTCTACGAGGACAATCAGACAGAAGCGCCACCGAAGCCGCCGCAGGCGGCGTCATCGCGAAAGATCCTCTACTACCGCAATCCCATGGGCTTGCCCGACACCTCGCCGGTGCCGAAGAAGGATCCGATGGGGATGAACTACATCCCCGTCTACGAAGGCGACGAGATCGACGACGGCACGGTGAAGCTCTCGCCGGGCAAGATCCAGCGCACCGGCGTGAAATCCGAACCCGTCGAGCGGCGCGCGATCCGTGTCTTGGTCAAGGCGCCCGGCACGATCCAGCTCGACGAACGCCGCATTTCCGTGATCGCAATGCGCGCCGAGAGCTTCGTGCAGAAGGTCGCCGACGTCACCACCGGCACGCGGGTGAAGGCGGGGCAGCCCTTGATGGAGATCTACAGTTCGGCCGTCGCCTCCGCCGCAGCCGAATATCTCGCGACGATCACCTCGAAGACGGTGGGCGGCGTCGAGATGTACGGCCGCGGCTCGCGGCAACGGCTGGTCAATCTCGACGTCCCCGAGCAGGTCATCGCCGAGATGGAGCGGACGCGCGTCGCGCCCGTCACCGTGCATTGGTCGGCCCCGCGCGACGGCATCGTGCTCGAGCGCGGCGCGATCGAAGGCATGCGCGCCAATCCCGGCGATGTGCTGTTCCGGATTGCGGACACCTCGCTGGTCTGGGCGCTGGCCGACGTCGCCGAGCGCGATCTCGGCAGTATCGCGCTGGGGCAGTCCGTGGCGGTGCGCGCGCGGAGTTTTCCCGGCCGGGTCTTCAGCGGCAAGATCGCGGTCGTCTATCCGCAGGTGAACCGCGATACAAGAACGGTCCGCGTCCGGATCGAGCTCGCCAATCCCGACGCGGTGCTGCTGCCGGACATGTACGTCGATGCCGACATCGACACCGCGGATGGCACGCCGGTTCTTGCGATACAGGATAGCGCGGTGCTCGACACCGGCACGCGCCAGGCCGTCCTCGTCGACAAGGGAGAGGGGCGCTTCGAGCCGCGCGAGGTGAAGCTCGGCCGGCGCGGCGGCGGTTACATCGAGGTGCGCGACGGACTTGCGGTCGGCGAGGCGGTGGTCACATCCGCAAACTTCCTGATCGATGCGGAGAGCAATCTGAAGGCCGCGCTCAAGAGTTTTGGCGAGGCGGCTCCTCCGGCGTCCGAACCTCGCCATGCGACGGGAGATCACAAATGATCGCCCGCATCATCGCCTGGTCGGCGCGCAACCTGCTGCTGGTGCTGTTCGGCACCGGCTTTGCGGCCGCGGCCGGTCTCTATGCGCTGATCCATCTTCCGCTGGATGCGATCCCCGACCTCTCGGACACCCAGGTCATCGTCTATACCGAGTATCCCGGCCAGGCGCCGCAGGTGATCGAGGACCAAGTCACCTATCCCCTGACGACGGCGATGCTGACCGTGCCGAAATCGAAGGTCGTGCGCGGCTTCTCGTTCTTCGGCGTGTCGTTCGTCTACGTGATCTTCGAGGACGGCACCGACATCTATTGGGCGCGCTCGCGCGTCCTGGAGTTCCTGAATGGCGCTGCGTCGCGGCTTCCCGCCGGCGTCAGCCCGACCATCGGGCCCGATGCGACCGGCGTCGGCTGGGTCTATCAGTACGCTGTTCTGTCGAAAGAATTGAACCTCGCGGATACCCGCACGCTCCAGGACTGGAATTTGAAGTTTGCGCTGGCCAAGGCCGAAGGCGTCGCCGAGATCGCCAGCATCGGCGGCTTCGTCAAGCAGTACAACGTGGTGCTCGATCCCCAGCGGATGCGCGATCGCGGCATCAGCATGCAGAAGATTCGGGACGCGATCCGCGCCAGCAATGCCGACGTCGGCGGACGCACGGTCGAGCTCGCCGAGTTCGAATACGTCATTCGCGGCAAGGGTTACATCAAGGGCATCAACGATCTCGGCAACATCGTCCTGAAGACGAGCAATGGCACGCCGGTGCTGCTCCGCGACGTCGCCAATGTCGAGCTCGGACCGGACGAGCGCAGGGGCATCACCGAGCTGAACGGCGAGGGCGAGGTCGCAAGCGGCATCGTGCTGCAGCGCTTCGGCGTCAACGCCCTCGACGTCATCGAGAACGTCAAGAGGCGCTTCAAGGAGATCGCGAGCAGCCTGCCAAAATCGGTGGAGATCGTCCCGGTCTACGACCGCTCCAACCTGATCTACGCGGCCATCGACACGCTCAAGCACACGCTGTTCGAGGAGAGCGTCGTGGTTGCGCTGGTCTGCATCGTGTTCCTGCTGCACGTCCGCAGCGCGCTGGTCGCCATCCTGATGCTGCCGGTCGGCGTGCTGATGGCGTTCGGTGCCATGAAGTTGCTTGGCCTCGGCTCGAACATCATGAGCCTCGGGGGCATCGCGATCGCGATCGGCGCCATGGTGGATGCCGCGATCGTCATGATCGAGAACGCTCACAAGCATCTCGAACGCGCCAAGCCCGATCAGTCCCGCGTTCAGGTCCTGATCGACGCGGCATCCGAAGTCGGCCCGGCGCTGTTCTTCAGCCTGCTGATCATCACCGTGTCGTTCATGCCGATCTTCACGCTGGAGTCGCAGGAGGGGCGGCTGTTCAGCCCGCTGGCGTTTACCAAGACGTTCTCGATGGCGGCTGCGGCCCTCTTGTCCGTCACCCTGGTGCCGGCGCTGATGGTGATTTTCGTCCGCGGCCGGATCGTGCCGGAGGGCAGGAATGTCATCAATCGTTTCCTGATCTGGATCTACCGGCCGGTGATCAAGGGCGTGCTTCGCGCCAAGACGCTGGTGATCCTGGCCTC
This sequence comes from Bradyrhizobium sp. NDS-1, assembly GCF_032918005.1. NCBI lineage: Bacteria > Pseudomonadati > Pseudomonadota > Alphaproteobacteria > Hyphomicrobiales > Nitrobacteraceae > Bradyrhizobium > Bradyrhizobium sp. NDS-1. The sequence goes on along the minus strand of NZ_CP136628.1, from coordinate 5,554,428 downwards.
GCTCGTCGTGCTTGCCGTCACGATATGGCCGGCCCGCCAGCTCGGGACCGAGTTCATGCCGACCCTGAACGAGGGCACGCTGCTCTACATGCCGACGACGCTGCCCGGCATCTCGGTGACCAAGGCGGCCGAGCTGATGCAGACCCAGGACCGCATCATCAAGTCGTTCCCCGAAGTCGCCTCCGTCTACGGCAAGGCGGGGCGCGCGGCGACCGCGACCGATCCGGCACCGACCGAAATGTTCGAGACGGTGGTGAACCTGAAGCCGAAGGAGTCCTGGCGCCCCGGCGTCACCATCGACGGTCTCATTGCGGAGATGGACAAGGCGCTGCAGTTTCCCGGCGTCTCGAACGCCTGGACGATGCCGATCAAGGCACGCATCGACATGCTGTCGACAGGCATCCGTACGCCTGTCGGCGTCAAGGTCATGGGCACCGACCTCGTCGAGATCGACCGGCTGGCGCGGCAGGTCGAACGGGTGATCAAGACCGTCCCGGGCACGTCGTCCGCTTACGCCGAACGCGGCATCGGCGGCTACTATCTCGAGATCGTGCCGGACCGCGAGGCGCTCGCCCGCTACGGCATTTTGATCCAGGACGTTCAGGACACCATCGCGGCAGCGCTCGGCGGCCAGACCGTGACGACGACGGTGGAGGGACGTCAGCGCTTCACGGTGAACATGCGCTACCCCCGTGACCTCCGCGACAATCCCAAGGCGATCGCTGGCGATATCCTGGTGCCGATGCCGTCGGGCGGCGCCGTGCCGCTCGGCGAGGTCGCGAAGGTCGAGCCGGCGCGCGGGCCGACGTCGATCCGGACGGAGAACGGTCAGCTCGCGACCTACATCTATGTCGACATCCGCGATCGCGACATCGGAAGTTACGTCGCTGACGCGCAGCGCGCCGTGACGGAGAGCATCCAGTTTCCAGCCGGCACCTATGTGGTCTGGAGCGGCCAGTACGAGTATCTGCAGCGCGCGGCAGCGCGCCTCAAGATCGTGATCCCCGTGACGCTCACGATCATCTTCCTGCTGCTGTACCTGAACTTCAGGGCGATGACCGAGACCCTCATCGTCATGCTGTCGTTGCCGTTCGCGCTGGTCGGCGGCATCTGGATGATGTGGTGGTTCGGCTTCAATTTGTCCGTCGCGGTCGCCGTGGGCTTCATCGCGCTCGCGGGCGTCGCCGCCGAGACCGGCGTCGTGATGCTGATCTATCTCGATCACGCGCTGGCGGAGATGAAGGCGAAGCGCAACACCGAGGGCAGCCTGTTCACCCGAAGGGATCTCCACGACGCCATCATGGTGGGCGCCGTCGAGCGCGTCCGGCCCAAGATGATGACGGTGGTCGCCATCATGGCGGGCCTGCTGCCGATCATGTGGAGCACCGGTGCCGGGTCGGAGATCATGCAGCGCATCGCCCTGCCGATGATCGGCGGGATGATCTCATCGACGCTGCTGACGCTGATCGTGATTCCGGCGATCTTCGGCCTGGTGAAGGGGCGGGGATTGCCTGATGACGAGCAGCCGGCGCTCGCCGGACATGCCGCGGACGAGGCGCGCGGCATGCAAGCTTCGCAAGCGGCCGAATAGGATCGCAAGGCGCATGCCCGCGAAGTGGTTGCGATTGCGTACCGGTGTCAGCAGGGTTGCGCCGGCGATGCCGTGGAGCCGCAAACCTATCGCCCTTCCACCACTTCGCCGTCCTCCTTCACGAAGCGGCCGACGGGATTGTCCAGCAGGTCGATGACGGCCTCCGAGGGGCGGCACAACCGCGTGCCCTTTGGCGTCACGACGACCGGACGGTTGATCAGAATGGGATGGGCCAGCATCTGGTCGATCAACTCGTCATCGGTCCATTTCGGGTCGTCGAGACCGAGCTCGTGAAAGGGCGTGCCTTTCTCCCGCAGCAGCGCCCGAGGGGAGATCCCCATGGCCTTGACGAGCTCGACCAGTCTGTCGCGCGATGGCGGCGTCTTCAGATACTCGATCACGTCAGGCTCGACGCCGCTCTGCCGGATCATCGCGAGCGTGTTGCGCGAGGTGCCGCAGGCGGGGTTGTGATAGATGGTGACGGTCATGATCTGATCTCTACGACAGTAGGCTGGCCTACGCCATCAGCGGCATATGGTACGTCATTGGCGCGCCTCCAAGGCTGCCGTGGCTTTGCCAGCGCCCGCTTCGTACCAGCCCCGGGTCGCCTTGACGATGCGGACGACGGACAGCATCACCGGAACCTCGACGAGCACTCCGACCACAGTCGCCAGCGCAGCGCCGGAATCCAGGCCGAACAGGCTGATTGCGGCGGCAACCGCCAGCTCGAAGAAGTTGCTCGCGCCGATCAGGGCGGCCGGAGCGGCTACGCACCAGGCTACGCCGAACCGTCGGCTCAGCCAGTACGCCAACCCGGCGTTGAGATAGACTTGGACCAGAATCGGCACTGCGAGAATGGCAATGACTCCCGGCTGCCTGACGATCTGCTCGCCCTGGAAGCCGAAAAGCAGCACCAGCGTCGCGAGCAGCGCGACCAGAGAAAGAGGCTGCAGTATTCGCATGGCCTGGCCGAAGCTGTCGCCGCCATTTCGCAGCAGTGCCTTGCGCCAGAGCTGTGCGACGATCACCGGGACCACGATGTAGAGAAGAACGGACAGCAACAACGTGCCCCAGGGGACGGTGATCGACGCCACTCCGAGCAGCAGCCCCACGAGCGGAGCGAACAGGAACACCATGATGACGTCGTTCAGTGCGACCTGACTGAGGGTATAGTGCGGCTCTCCCTCGCAGAGGTTCGACCACACGAATACCATCGCGGTGCAAGGCGCGGCTGCCAGCAGAATCAACCCAGCGATATAGGAGGAAATCTGGCCGGCCGGCAGCCACGGTGCGAAGAGGTGACCGATGAAGAAGGAGCCCAGCAGCGCCATCGAGAACGGCTTCACCGCCCAGTTGATGAAGAGGGTGATGCCGACACCGCGCCAATGCTCCCGGACCTGGCCCAGCGAGCCGAAGTCGATCTTCAGCAACATGGGCACGATCATCAGCCAGATCAGCAACGCCACCGGAATGTTGACCTTGGCGATCTCGGCGCCTGCGACCGCGCCGAAGAAACCGGGCATGGCGTGTCCCAGCGCGACGCCGACGACGATACAAAGCGCAACCCACAGAGTGAGATATCGTTCGAAAGTACCCATGGTCACGCCACATCGTTCCTGTTGGAAGTCGTCCCTTCGCTGTGGCCAATCTCGCGCAGCCTGGTGCCGAGCGAGAGCTTGTCGATGCTCCTCAACGGGAGGCTTGCAAAAGCGTCGATCCGGTTCTTCAAATGGCGGAATGCGGTGATGAACGCGATCTGCTTGTCGAGGTCGGAGCCTTCGGCGGCGGCAGGGTCCTCGATGCCCCAGTGCGCCGTCATCGGCTGACCCGGCCAGATCGGACAGGATTCACCGGCGGCGTTGTCGCAAACGGTGAAGACGAAATCCATCACCGGCGCATCTGCCGCGGCGAACTCGAGCCAGCTCTTCGAGCGCATTCCGTCGATCGGGTAATCCATGGTCTGAAGCGTGCGCAGCGCCAGCGGATGCACCATACCCTTCGGTGTGCTCCCGGCTGAGAACGCCCGAAAGCGGCCCGCGCCATCCTCGCGAAGGATCGACTCGGCGAGGATCGAACGCGCCGAATTGCCGGTACACAGAAACAGCACGTTGTAGATCTGGTCAGCCACGGCTTCTCTCCTTTCGCTTCGGCGAGCAGCAGGATTGCAGGGTTTGAACGACGGGCTCGCAAACTTCGGGGCGCCCGCCGCAGCAATCGCGCAGCAGGAAGACCGCGATGTCGCGAAATTCGTCGAGGTTGGCGCGATAGACGATCGAGCGGCTGTGCCGCTCGGACGACACGAGGCGTGCGCGGCTCAGGATCGCCAGGTGCGCCGAAAGCGTGTTCTGGGGGACCTCCAGCAGGCGGGCGAGATCGCCTGCCGCAAGTCCGTCAGGCTCGTGCCGGACCAGCGTCCGGAAGGCCTCAAGACGGGTCGATTGGGACAGCGCAGCGAGCGCCAGAACAGCTTCTTCGGTTTCCATATATCCAGATTTATGGAATTATTGGATGCACGTCAACTGGAGAAGGGCGGGGGAATTTATATTTCGAATATTCTAGAAGTATAGTTGACATGAATCCGAAAATGGGTGCAGGTTGTCGATCATGAAGATCGATGACGCAGCAGCGCGGCTGGAAGCCCTGGGTAACCGGACCCGGCTCCAGATCTATCGGGCCCTCGTCCGGGCCGGGCACGCCGGCATGCCCGTCGGCCGCTTGCAAGACAAGCTGAAGATCCCGGCCTCGACGCTGTCCCACCACATCAAGAGCCTGGTTTCGGTCGGGCTCGTCAGTCAGGTGCGCGAATCCACCAGCCTGGTCTGTCACGCGAACTATGACACGATGCGAGGCCTGCTCGATTTCATGGCGGCGGAATGTTGTGCCGACGAGGCCGAATGCAAGGGTACGCAAACCGCGGCTTGATGTTTTTTGTCCGTTTATTCCATGATTCTAGAAAAATGGGAGAAGTAGAATGAGCGAGAAGACGGTTGCGATCATCGGGGCAGGGCCGGTTGGCCTTGCGGCGGCCGCGCATGTGCTCGAACGCGGCATGTCGCCCATCGTGCTCGAGGCCGGAGGTGAGGCCGCCCACGCGGTCCGCCAGTGGCAGCACGTGCAGCTCTTTTCGCCGTGGGAATACAATGTCGACAAGGCGGCTGCGCGCCTGCTGGCGCCGACGGGATGGAATTCGCCGGACCCGCAATCCTATCCGACCGGCGGCGAGCTGATCGAGCGCTACCTCGAGCCGCTCGCGACGCGAACGCCGCTGCGCGAGGCGATCCGGACCTCGAGCCGCGTCACGGCGATCAGCCGGGCCGGCTACGACAAGGCGAAGACGAAGGGCAGGGAGCAGGCGCCATTCGAAATCCGTTATCAGAACGGCAAAGGTCCCGAGGTGCTGCGCGCCGACGCCGTCATCGACGTGTCAGGCACGTGGTTCTCGCCCAATCCCGCCGGCAGCAACGGTCTGCCCGCGATCGGCGAACACGAGCGCACGGACCGCATCGCCCATGGCATGCCGGACGTGCGGGGCACAAAGCGCGCCAGATATGCCGGGAAGACCGTCGCCGTGCTCGGTGCCGGCCATTCCGCCGTGGGCACGCTGATCGATCTCGTGCAACTCGCTGACGAAGTGCCCGGTACCAGGCCGGTCTGGCTCCTGCGCGGCACTGAACCCGCGAAGGCCTTCGGCGGCGGCAGCAACGACCAGCTTGCCGCGCGCGGCGAGCTTGGCTCGACCCTCGCCGCGCTCGTCGCTGCGGGCAAGATCGCGGTCGAGACCGGATTCGGCGTGACGCACGTGTCGGACTCCGATGGCCGACTCAGGATTTCGGCCGGCGCCTGCTGCGGCGCGCGCAGCGTGATTGCAGATGAGCTGATCGTCGCGACCGGCTTTCGCCCGGACCTTTCATTTCTGTCCGAGCTTCGGCTTCGGCTCGACCCGGCCATCGAAGCGCCGGTCGCGCTCGCGCCGCTGATCGATCCCAACGAGCACAGCTGCGGCACAGTCCGTCCTCACGGCGCGCGCGAGCTCGCGCATGACGAGCCGGGCTTCTACATCGCCGGCATGAAATCCTACGGCCGAGCCCCGACCTTTCTGATGACGACCGGCTACGAGCAGGTCCGCTCCATCGCCGCCGACATCGCCGGCGACAAGGCGGCCGCAGCGCGCGTCGAGCTGGTCTTGCCGGAGACCGGCGTCTGCACGCGCGGCGGGGTGGAGTCGGGGGCTGCGGCGGGATGTTGCGGCGGTCCGGCCAAGGAAGATGTCTCGGCGTGCTGTGCCGCCGACGAGACGGCGAAGAAGGCGGGCGCTTCCGGCTGCGGCTGCTCATGAGGCAAATTGTCGGCGGTCGGGCGACAGGTCCGCTTGCCCTGATCATCGCACTCGGCACCACGCAGACCATTGCGTGGGCGTCGAGCTATTATCTTCCCGCCATTCTTGCTGCGCCGATCGCGCGAGACCTGGGGCTTGCGCCGACCTACGTGTTCGGAGCGCTGTCGGGCGCGCTCGTCATCTCCGGCCTTCTCGGTCCCCGTGTCGGTCATGCCATCGATACGTTCGGGGGACGCGGTCTGCTTGCGGTCTCGAACCTCGTCTTCGCTGTCGGCTTGCTTCTGCTGTCCTTTGCGCAGGGGGCGACGGTGCTGATCGCCGCGTGGATGCTTCTCGGCATCGGCATGGGCATGGGCCTCTACGAGGCGGCCTTTGCGACACTGGCCCGCATCTATGGCGCGGGCGCGCGAAAATCCATCACGGGCATCACCCTGATCGCCGGCTTCGCCAGCACGCTCGGTTGGCCGCTCACGTCCTGGCTGGATTCCGAGTACGGTTGGCGAGTGGCCTGTCAGATCTGGGCGCTGATCCACATCCTCCTGGCGCTGCCGCTCAACCTCCTGCTGCCGCGTGCCGTGCCGCAGGATCAGGCGCGACCGGGGTCGGCACCGGGGCATGGCTCAGGACGCCAGAGCGAGCCGTTCGCGATGGTGCTGCTGGCCTACATGTTCGCCGCCGCAAGCTTCGTCAGCTCGGGAGTCTCGGCAATCCTGCCGACCATGCTGGTCGCGTTCGGCGCGAGCCCGGGAGAGGCCTTGCTCGCGGGAGCGTTGGTCGGACCTGCCCAGGTCGGAGCCCGTCTCCTCGAAGCCGGGTGGCTCGGCCGGTTTCATCCGCTGCTGTCGGCGAGGCTCGCCATGCTCATGAATCCGATCGGTGTCGTTGCGCTGGTCGCGGGGGGACCTGTCCTCGCGCCGGCCTTCGCGGTGCTGTACGGCGCGGGCAACGGCATCATCACCATTGCCCGTGGCACGCTCCCACTGGCGCTGTTCGGGCCAACGGGATTCGGCAGGCGCGTCGGCATGATCTCGCTTCCGTCCAGGATAACAGGGGCTCTTGCGCCGCTCGCGCTCGGTCTGATGGTGGAGCATTTCGGCAGCAGCGCGCTATGGGTGAGCGCGCTGGCATCGATCTCCGCGCTTGTCGCGCTTCTGCTGTTGCGTGCGGATCGGACGACATCGGAGCCGCTCCCGAGCCGAGGCAATGCGTGAGCTGAGCGGGCCTTGCGTCAAGGCTGTGGAGGAAAACGGTCGAACATCGGCAGCTCGTGTGCATGCTCCATCCAGCGCAGACGCTCGGCGACCTGGATCTGCATCGTCGCCGGGATCGCATTCGGATCGTCATTGGTGGCGCTCTGCACGTCGATGATCCCGGGCATGCTGGCGTTGACGTAGAACAGGCCGGTTCCGCAGTCGGCGCAGAACTGCCGCTGCACGTGTTCCGAAGACCGGTACACCTTGGGCTCGCCCTTGGTGACCTTGACGGCATCTTCTGCGTACATCGTCCAGCCGACGACAGGGGCGCCGGCTTGCAGCCTGCAATCGCGGCAGTGACACAGTGCGTGCACGATCAGTTCGCCGTCGATCTGATATCGGATTGCGCCGCAATGACAGCCGCCGGTGATGGTGCTCATGCGTTCCTCCCGCTTGAGAGCAAGTTTTGCAGATCGATAGCTCCCGAGGCCTGCTGCTTCAACGCTGCAATCGATTTGCGATTGCGTCCTACTGTCGCCTGACAACTGCTGCCATTGCGGGCGCCGTCGCTCAAGCCGGGCGGCCGGCCGCAAGCTCGCGCGTGATCCACTCGGTAAAGGCGCGGATGGCCCGGCGCTGCTGGCCTGCGCGGGGAAAGACCAGATGATGGCCGACATAGCGAATGTCGGTGGAACGTCCGGCAAGGGGCGCCACCAGCCGCCTGGTCGCGATCTCGCGTTCGGCGAGCCGCGTCGATTCCAGCGTTACGCCGAGGCCGCCCGAGGCCATCGCGATCGCCAGGAAGCTGCGGTCGAAGCGCATGCCGTGGATGGCCGGCGCTTCGAGGCCGTTGGCGGTGAACCATTGATGCCACTGCACCTGCTTGACATCCGAGCGGATCAGCACTTGGTCGAGCAGATCCTTCGGCTTGCGGATTTTCTTCGCGAGCCCGGGCGTGCACAGCGGCGTCACGGTTTCTTCGCCCAGAGAAATCACCTCGACACCCTCCGCCCGCGGCTGGCCGTAGACGATGTCGATGTCGAAATCGTCGTTGCTGAACCTTGCATATTCGGTGTTGGCGGCGAGCCGCACCTCGAGCCTGGGCTCGGCGGCCATGAAGCGGGCGAGGCGCGGGGCGAGCCACTGCGCGGCGAAGCTCGGAGCGCAGTGCACCCGCAGCAATTGCGGCCCGCGGCCTGCGACCTCCTCGATACCGCGACGCAGATTGTCGAACGCGGCGCCGGCATGGCGCATCAGGTTCTCGCCCGCCGGCGTCAGCCGGACCGCCCGGGCGCTGCGTTCGAACAGGACGGTGCCCATCGCGCTTTCGAGCTTTCGGATGGCGTGGCTGACAGCGCTCGGCGTGAGATGAAGCTCGTTCGCGGCGTCCCGGAACGAGCCGGTGCGTGCGGCCGCCTCGAAGGCGCGGATCGCGGATATCGGGATGCTGGATAGCAACATCCGATAAGTGAACCAAATTCACCCATGCAAGACAACAGCGCGTTTGTCGGATGACCGGACGCCCGCATAATCACGGGCAAGACAGCGGCACCGGCGGGTGCCCGGCAAAGCCATCGAGGGAGGACCATCATGCTGCTGCGCGGCAAGACAGCCATCATCACCGGAGCTGCGTCTCCGCGCGGCATCGGCCTTGCGACCGCTCGCCGCTTTGCGGCCGAGGGAGCCCGCGTCGCCATTCTCGACATCGACGGCCCGGCGGCGGAAGCTGCCGCGCGCGGCCTCGAACCGGCCATGGGCGAGCCGCATCACGGCCTTGCCTTGGATGTCTCCGACAAGCAGGCCTGCATCAGCGCGGTCGATGCGGTCATCGCCAAATTCGGCCAGATCGACATCCTCATCAACAACGCCGGCGTGACCCAGCCGGTCAAGCTTCTCGACATCAAGCCGGAAGATTGGGACCGCATTCACGACGTCAATCTCAAGGGCATCCTGTTCCTGTCGCAAGCGGTGATCCCGCACATGCAGAAGCGTCGGCGCGGCTCGATCGCGTGCATGTCCTCGGTCTCGGCGCAGCGCGGCGGCGGCATCTTCGGCGGACCTCATTATTCGGCCGCGAAAGCCGGCGTGCTCGGGCTTGCCAAGGCGATGGCGCGCGAGTTCGGACCTGACGGCATCCGCGTCAACTGCGTGACGCCGGGCCTGATCGGAACCGACATCACTGCGGGCAAGCTCACCGACAAGATGCGGGCGAAAATCCTGGAGGGCATCCCGCTCGGCCGGCTCGGCGAGGCCGCCGATGTCGCCGGCATCTATACCTTTCTCGCCTCCGACCTCTCGGCCTATGTCACTGGCGCCGTGATCGATGTCAACGGCGGCATGCTGATCCACTGAGCGGAGCAGGGGAGAGACGATCATGGCAGCACTAACGCTCGCAAACGCGCCGACGCTCGCGCAGCGCGCCCGCAACATCCGCCGCAACGCGCTGCTGATGGGCGAGGTCCAGGGCCAGGGCTATATCGCCCAGGCACTCGACATCGCCGACGTTCTGGCGGTGGCCTATTTCCACGCCATGCTTTTTCGCGCGGAAGAGCCCGCCTGGGAAGGCCGCGACCGCTTCCTGCTGTCGAACGGACATTATGCGATCGCGCTCTATGCAGCCCTGATCGAGGCCGGCATCATTCCGGAAGCCGAGCTCGAAACCTACGGCTTCGACGACAGCCGGCTGCCGATGTCCGGCATGGCGTCCTATACGCCGGGCATGGAGATGTCGGGCGGCTCGCTCGGCCTTGGCCTCGGCATCGCAGTCGGCATGGCGCTCGGGCTGAAGCGCAAGCGGTCGGCCGCGCGGATCTTCACGCTGTTCTCCGATGGCGAGCTGGACGAGGGGTCTAAATGGGAGGCCATCATGTCGGCGGCTCACCACAAGCTCGACAATCTCATCGCGATCGTCGACGTCAACAATCAGCAGGCCGATGGTCCCTCCAGGCAGGTGCTCGGCTTCGAGCCGCTGGTCGACAAGCTCGCGGCGTTCGGCTGGTTCGTGCAACGCGTCGACGGCAATGATCTCGACGCCGTCGTTGGCGCCTTCGATTCCGCGATGGCGCATTCCGAGCCGAAGCCACGCATGATCGTCGCTGATACGTTGATGGGCAAGGGCGTTCCCTTCCTGGAGCAACGCGAGAAGAACCATTTCATTCGGGTCGAGCCGCATGAATGGCAGCTCGCGCTGTCGGCACTGGACGCGGGAGCGCAGCCATGAAGTCCACCGCGCCAACCACGTCGGCAAAGCCGCGGCTGACGACGTCGGCCATGATCGCCTCGATCGCGGCGGAAGGGCAGCGCACCAGGCCGGCCCCGTTTGGGCACGCGCTGGTCGAGCTCGCCCGCAGCCGCGAAGACGTCCTCGGCATGACCGCCGATCTCGGCAAATACACTGATCTGCACATCTTCGCGCAGGCCTTCCCCGATCGCTACTATCAGATGGGCATGGCCGAGCAGCTTCTGTTCGGCGCCGCTTCCGGTCTTGCCGCCGAAGGCTTCATGCCGTTCGCGACCACCTATGCGGTGTTCGCCTCGCGCCGGGCCTATGACTTCATCCATCAGACCATCGCGGAAGAAGACCGCAGCGTGAAGATCGCCTGCGCGTTGCCCGGCCTGACTTCGGGCTACGGGCCGAGCCACCAGGCCGCCGAAGACCTCGCGCTGTTCCGCGCGATGCCCAACATGACCGTGATCGATCCCTGCGACGCGCACGAGATCGAGCAGATCGTGCCTGCCATCGCCGCGCATCGCGGGCCCGTTTACATGCGGCTGCTGCGCGGCCAGGTGCCGCTGGTGCTCGACGAGTACAATTACCGGTTCGAGCTCGGCAAGGCCGCGCTGCTGCGCGACGGCGCCGATGTTCTGATCGTCTCCTCGGGCATCATGACCATGCGCGCGCTGGAGGCGGCCAAGGCGCTGTTGGACGATCGCGTCAATGCGGCTGTCCTGCACGTGCCGACGATCAAGCCGCTCGATGCCGAGGCAATCCTGCGCGAAGCCGGCAAGCCCGGCCGCCTCGTCGTCGTGGCCGAGAACCACACCGTGATCGGCGGCCTCGGCGAAGCCGTTTCCGCGCTGCTGATGCGCGCGGGCGTGCATCCGGCATTCCGGCAGATCGGGCTCCCCGACGAGTTTCTGGCTGCTGGCGCGCTGCCGACATTGCACGATCGCTACGGTATCTCGACCGCGGAAGTGACGCGGCAGATCAAGGAGTGGCTGCGCTAGCAGCGCGCGCAGCCAAACCACGTCCGATCAAGCCGGCACGCGTCGCGGCAACACTGCGGAGAGCGAGAGCTGTTGTGCAATGTCGGCGTACCGAGAGCCGGCCAGCAGCAAAAAAAGCTGGTGGCGCGACCCGCACGCCACCTCGTCGGCATCGTTGCAGCGAATTCGAGCAGCAACGAATGTCCGTGTGACGCACCGTCGGCTTTTCTCCTTGAAGTCTCTCAACTGCTGGTATATTGTCCGTTGCATCGATACTGGCCGAACAACTGTTCCGCTTTCGCCTCATATCCTGACGGCGCGCACGTTTCAGACATTCTCCATCATCGACTAACCGGACCGCTGGCCGCACCTCTGCGCGCCAGGTCCTGCGCGCATGCGAAAGGAAATCCTGATGAATACAGGTACAGTGAAGTGGTTTAACACCCAAAAGGGCTTCGGCTTTATCCAGCCATCAAACGGCAGCAACGACGTTTTTGTTCACATCAGCGCGGTCGAACGCGCCGGTATGGGAACACTGAACGAAGGTCAGACGCTGTCTTACGACGTCGTCGCAGACCGTCGCACGGGCAAGTCCGCTGCCGAAAACCTTCGTGCTGCTTAGTTAAGAGCACGACAGACCTGTCGCTCCAGCCACGGATGTACTGGCGGAGCTTGTGGTCCTGCCCCGCCCCCGAGCCATCGGGAGCGGGGTTTTTGATTTCAGTGCACGAGAGCTTCTCGAAGCGCAAACCTAGAGCCGGGCGACGTCTACAGGCTGCCCGGTAAGAGGCTTTCGACCGTCTGCCGAGCACGGCGGCCTATTCACCAAGCGTGAGTGCGTCCGGGACGTGATATGGTCGGTACCAAGCAGGAGATTCAATGAGCATTGTAAGACGTCATCTGGCCGAGCATGAAGAGCGCCTGGTCCTGGTCGAGGAGATTTGCATTGATACAGGAGCGCTTGTCTTGGACACTGCCACGGACGAGGTCTATTTTTCTGCAGACGACGTGGCTTACAAGCATGCCTACGTGACCGTGTTTCAGGCCTGGGCGAAGGGCACGATCAAGGGCACAGCGGAACAGATATTCGAGGCTACGAAATCCATTCTTGAGGATTAGAGGATTCGCCTGGAACACATGGGGCTGGACACAATCCGTAAGCGGTGAGGTAAAAACATGCCATATGCCTATAAGCTGAATGAAGACGTTCGCCACCAAGCTCAAGGCCCACAAGGGCGCGCCGCAACTGAACCGCCGATGATTTACACGATCGTACAACACATGCCCATCGAGTCGGATGGGCGAGTGAGGTATCGTATCAAGTGCAAGTCCGAGAAGATCGAGCGCGTCGTTACGGAAGATCAGCTTTCGTATTTTCAGTGACGTCCCGGATCCATTCCGCAAGCGCAAGCGTCCATTGGCCTCCCATACCGTCGGGAGGCAGCCAGCTCAATCCGAGCCCAAATGGCGACTCGTTGCGCACCCGGCCACGTGACTCATTTGGACGACTTGTGCGCCGCATCTCGCGCCAACCGCTCCGCCCTGAGACGTTTGTGGTTTTCGTGAAACTCTGGATCGGCTTGACTGTCCGCGATCGTCTGCCGCGCTCCGTTCGGGTTCTGCGCCCGTCGGTCCGCCTCATCGGCGATCTGCTGCTCGGCGGAGCGTTTGGTCTTGGTCATTGCTGGATCCTTACCCATTGATCAGGGCCGCGTCGCCATCTGGCGCTGATGGCCATAACAGCTGGCCGCAAACTCGGCAGACCTTCACCGCAAGCCAGAAGCCGCAGACGACAAGCGGAAGAGTTATCGAGTCACTTCGCGTAGCCCTGTGATCGGAGCCATGCGATCCGACGCTCTCCATTCATCCAATCGTCAATATCGGCCTTGCTCGCGAAGCCCGTTATCTCTCGGGGTTCTGCGCCTGGGTACTCGGCGATGATAGCCCAGTCGCCCTCAGATTTACGAACCGGTTTGAAGCTCACTTTTGCTTTTGCCATGCCGAACTATGGAGGAAAGCGGGCGAAAAGGGAACCCTCCAACTGTTGCGACTGAGGAGGCACAAACATTACGCCTGCAGGGCGTTCCCGGTGCCAGGGATGTGAGCAATCGTGAGGCCACGATGTGTTGGAACGCTCCGGCCGAACGCCAACTAAGCAGGCGGGGGTTTGGAGAAACAGCGATGCGGTTCATTCTGGCCTTGAGTCTTCTGATCACCTTGGGCGGCGTGGCCAACGCGGCGAAGGTGCATCATCCACAGCGGCGCCACGATATTGTTCATTCCGGTCAGGGCGTGATCCGATCGGGTCCCACGTCCGCCTTTGCCTACTCACCTCCGACGACGCAACACGGGGCCGCGGTCTACCCTGGCTTCAGTGAGCCGTATTTTGGCGCTTCTCAGGGTTACGCGCCTGGCGAAAAGGAGCGGTTTCTCCGTAGCCTGTTCAGCCCGTAGCGTTGGCCCGTGACGCGCCGCATGGCCGACGGCCCCGAGGGAAGCTGCTGGTATAAACCAGCAGCTCCCTTCCTCACATCACGAGGCGAGGAGGTTGTTACCGTCGGGTCGGATCGTTGGAGCCGCCGGGACGGATAGTCTGAGGACCGCCCTGGCCAGCGGCACCCGCGGCACCCCCGCCGGTGCTCGCGCCGGATCCGGTCGTGCCGCCCGTCGCACCCGTCCCGCTCGACCCTGTTCCCGCCGCAGCGCCGCTCGTTCCGCCATCCGAGCCGGCGGCGGCTCCTCCAGTTCCAGCGCCAGCGCCTGCACCGCCGGCTCCACCCGCGCCGCCTCCTGCCTGCGCATGGGCGAAACCGATCGACGCGCCGGCAAGCAACGCACACATGGCCACTGAGAAGATTGTCTTTCGCATTGTTCAAACTCCGGTTGACGATGACACGCCAATCAAAGCCGCGCGCAAACGTTCCTGATGACATTCATCGAAGGCTTATGCGGTTCGCAGGAACGATCTTGCGCAACGTCGAATTGATTCTGGTTGCCGCCACGCGATGCCTCCTTGTGCGAGGGGAAGTACGGCCAATCGGAAAGCTGCGACTTGTCGGGTGCGATCTGGGCTGCGGGCGATGCAGGACTAGAGCTTCTCAGATCCATCGCCCGCACCGTCCTCGTCAGCCTGAAGGATGGTTTCCGACAGCAGCGCGGCGGCCTTCTGAAGAGGCGCGATGAAGCGGTCCAGCTCGGCGAAGCTCACGCGGGCCAGGGGAACGGAGACGCCGAGACAGGCGATCAGTTCGCGGTCCTGAGACAGGATGGGCACGGCGCAGCCGACCACCCCTCGCACATATTCCTCGTTGGTCTTGGCCCAGCCGCGCTTGCGGGTCTCGTCGAGGACCTTCATCAGACCTTCGACGTCGACGATGGTGGTCTCCGTGTACTTAGTGAGTACAAGTGCGCGGCACAGCTTTTCGCGCGCCCGCTCCGGCAGCCGGCTCATATAGATCTTGCCGGTCGAGGTGCAGTGCAGCGGCGCCGCCTGGCCCGGATTGAATTGCAGCCCCTGCGGTTGCGACACGCGGACACTGTCGACATAGGCCACGACATTGTCCCGCACCACGCCGATCTCGCATTGCTCGCCGATCTCGGCCGCGACAGCGCGCAGCACGGCGTGCCGGCGCGCGGTGCGGAAGGCCGCGCCGATGACCTTGGCCGACAGCGTGACCAGTTGATTGCCGACCACGTAGCGCTTGGTTCCCAACGCCTTCTGCAGAAGCCCGCGCTGCTCGAGATTGCCGATCAGGCGATGCGCGGTCGGCAGAGGGAGGGCCAGCGCGCTGGCGATCTCCGCGACCGAGACCGCTCTGACCTGGCCGGCGACGTGACCCACGATGGCGAATGCCCGGTCGAGCGGTCCATCGGCATTGATCTCCGGCATCTGTATCCGTCCTCCCTCGGAGTCATATAATTATCATTTTTCGGAATAAATACTATTGAAATATGAAAATTGATCTCGACCGTTCGTCCGGATTGCTCATATCGTTGGCGTTGCCGACAGGTGATCGGGATTTGTGCAGTGCGTCCACGGCTCCGGGCGCGCTCATAGGGAGAACGGGATGTCTCGCCATTACGACGTCGATGCCGTGCGGAAGGAATTTCCGGCCGTCGAGCGTATCACCTATCTCGACTCCGGCTTCCAGGCCCCGCTCGCGCGGCCGGTCAAGGCGGCGATCGATCTTTTCCTCCGCGAGGGTCTTGAGACGGCCGGCCCGAAAAGCGTCTGGCTCGACCGTGTCGAGCAGACCCGCGAGAAGCTGGCGCGGTTTCTCGGCGTGACGGGCGATGAGGTCGCCTTCACCAAGAACACCTCGGAAAGCATGAACATCGCCGCCAACGCGCTGCCTCTGCGCGCTGGCGACAAGGTGCTGATGATCCACGGCGATCATCCCAACAACGCCTATGCGTTCCTCAATCTCAGGCGCAAGGGCGTGACGGTCGATTTTGCGCCGATGACGGAGGTCGTGAACGCAGACAGCCTTCGTCCGCATATTGGCGAGAAGACCCGGGCGATCTCGATGTCGCAGGTGACCTTCCACGCCGGTCATCGTTTCGACGTCGAAAGCGTCGGCGCGCTCTGCGCGGAGAAGGGGCTCTATTTCGTCGTCGACGTGATGCAGGCGATCGGCGTCGCGCCGATCGACGCGAGGGCGATGCGCGCGACCTTCATCGGGTCGGGCAGTCACAAGGGCCTGCTCGTGCCGCAGGGGCTTGGCCTGCTGGTCTGGGACAAGTCGAGTACCGAGCTCGCGCCCGCTTATCTCGCCGCCGCCGGGCTTGCCGAGGTCCCGGCCGATCTGATCGCCCGGCCCGACAAACTGGAGCTTGCCGCCAGCGCGCGTCGCTTCGAGCTCGGCAACTTCAATCTTCCGGCGATCCACGCGCTCGGCGCCTCACTCGACATGATCGAAGCCCTGGGCGTGCGGAACATTCAGAACCATTGTCTCGATCTCGGCGATCATCTCATCGCCGGCCTCGACACGCTGGATATTCGCCTCGTCGGTCCCCGCGAGCGGCGGCACCGCGCGCCGCACATCTACGTCATCGCGCTCCCTGCCGCCGAATGGCTCGGCCATTTCGAAGAGAACGGCATTCGCGTGTCGCCGGAGCGCGACGGCATTCGCGTGTCGTTCGGGATGTTCAATGATTTCGCCGACGTCGATCGTCTGATCGACGTCATCAGGCGGCGCGGCGTGAAGCCGTCATTCAGGGCCGCCTAGACTGTATTTCAGAGGGGAGATGCACATGACTGGTTTTGCACGTGTCTGGGGCGTTCTGTCCGGCCTTGCGGCCGCCGCCACCTTCGCTGCGCCGTCGATCGCGGCCGACAGTCCCACGCTCGCCAGGATCAAGTCGAGCGGGGCCATCACCATCGGTCATCGCGAGGCGTCCATTCCGTTCTCCTATCTCGGTCCCGATCAAAAGCCGATCGGCTTCTCGATGGACCTCTGCGCCGCGATCGTCGAGAGGGTCAAGACGGAGCTGAACCTGCCCAATCTCGCCGTCAAATATACGCCGGTGAACTCGTCCAACCGGATCCCCCTCATTCAAAGCGGCACTATCGACATCGAGTGCGGCGGCACGGCGAACGACAGGAAGCGGCAGGAGCAGGTCTCGTTCTCGGTCGCCACCTTCGTCAGCCAGCCGCGCTGGCTGGTCAAGGCGGATAGCGGCCTGAAGACGGCGGGCGATCTCAAGGGCAAGACCATCGTCGTGACCCAGGGCTCCAATGCCGTCGGCTTCGCGCAAGGCGTAAACGCAAAGGAGCAGCTCGGCTTCAATATCGTCCAGGCGAAAGACCACGCCGAATCCTTCCTGATGCTGAATACCGGCCGCGCGGCCGCCTTCATGGAAGACGATATCCTTCTCGCCGGCCTCAAGGCCGCGGCTCCGAAACCGGATGCGCTGATCTTTCTCCCCGAGGGCTACGCCAAGATCTATTATGGCCTGATGTTCACGAAGGGCGATGCGCCCTTCAAGGCGCTCGTTGACGACGTTCTGTCGAAGCAGATGGCCTCTGGCCAGTTTGAAAAGACTTACGCCAAATGGTTCACGCGGGCGATT
Source organism: Bradyrhizobium sp. NDS-1 (assembly GCF_032918005.1). NCBI lineage: Bacteria > Pseudomonadati > Pseudomonadota > Alphaproteobacteria > Hyphomicrobiales > Nitrobacteraceae > Bradyrhizobium > Bradyrhizobium sp. NDS-1. The sequence continues at coordinate 5,537,030 of NZ_CP136628.1, read as the reverse complement.
CCGCCCAAGGGCGAGAACCTCGCTTTCCCGCTGACGGACGAACTGCAGCAGCGGATCGCCCATCCCAGCGACGCGGTCGATTAGCCGGAGAACAGGAATGTCCGTCGCACGCTGACCCTCTCTCGCATCCGAAAGCTTCGAGGTTGGCCATGTTCGCAGTGCTTTTTGAACCGACGGCAGATGGCCAGCGCTACATCGACTGGCTGTTGTCGGGCCTCGGCTGGACCCTGGCACTGGCGTTCTTCGGCTGGTGGATTGCCTTTGCGGTCGGAATCGTCGTCGGCATCGGCCGCACCGTGCAGAACCGAGCGGTTGCGGCGCTTGCGCGGCTCTATGTCGAGATCTTCCGCAACATCCCGGTCCTGGTGCAGATGTTCCTCTGGTACTTCGTCCTGCCGGAGATCCTTCCCACGACGCTTGGAAACGCGATCAAGCAGATTCCGCCGCCCTGGGGATCGTTCTTTCCGGCGCTCATTTGTCTCGGGCTCTACACCGCGGCCCGGATCGCCGAGCAGGTCCGTGCGGGGATCGAGGCCCTGCCGAAAGGACAGACCGAGGCGGCGAGCGCGCTCGGGCTCAGCTCATATCTGACCTATCGCCACATCATCGTGCCGCAGGCACTGCGCTTGATCGTGCCGAGCCTGACGAGCGAGGTGATGGGCATCTACAAGAACACCTCGGTCGCGCTCACGATCGGGCTGATGGAGCTCACGGCCCAGGCGCGCCAGATCAGCGAAGCGACGTTCCAGACCTTCACGGCGTTCGGCGCTGCGACGCTGATCTACCTCGCGCTGGCGCTGATTGCGTATCAGGGGATGGCGCTGATCGACCGGGCCGTGCGCATCCCCGGCACGGCGCGGACACACGATGATATCGCGCCGAACCTCGCCGAGGATATTCAACAGGCCGGCTCGTTGCCTGCGGAAATGGAGATCGCGAAATGAACAGTCTCGATTTCTCGATCGTTCTGCAGGCGTGGCCCTATCTCTGGTCCGGATTGCTGTTTTCGTTGGCGCTGACCGCAGTCGCCTTCGTGGTCGGCATGGTCCTGGGCACCTGCTTTGCACTGCTGCAGCACTTCGAGGTGCCGGTGATCGCAAAGATCGTGCGCGGCTACATCGCCCTGGTCCGCTCGATCCCGCTGATCCTCGTCCTGTTCTGGTTCTTCTTCCTGGTGCCGATCGTGCTTGGCCATCTCAGCGGAAGCGGGCGGCCGGTCCCGATCGGCGCGACCTGGACGGCCTTCATCACCTTCGGCCTGTTCGAGGCGGCCTATTATTCGGAGATCATCCGCGTCGGCCTGCGCGCCGTGAACCGCGGGCAGTTCGAGGCATGCCAGGCGCTCGCATTGTCCACCTTCGAGACCTATCGCAGCGTGATCATGCCGCAAGTGCTCCGCGTGGCGAGCCCGATCATCCTGAGCCAGACCATCATCCTGTTCCAGGACACGTCGCTGGTCTACGTGCTCTCGCTCACCGATCTGCTCGGCGCAGCCTCGAAGCTGGCGCAGCTCAATGGCCGCCTCGTCGAGATGTACCTCGTGATCGTCGTGGTCTACCTCGCGATCAGCTCGGCGGCTTCGCAAGGTGTTGCGCTGCTGCGCAAGCGCTATGCGATTGCCGGAACGCGCCAATGAGCAACGTTGCGAGACATCCTGTCCCCTGGGAGACGAAAATGGTTCAGCAGACCGCCGTGGGCGAGACGGGCCGACCGCAGGCCATCGTCGCCGTGGAGGGGGTGGTGAAGCGGTTCGGCCGCTTCACGGCCCTGAATGACATCAATCTCAGTGTGAGGGCAGGTGAGAAGATCGTGCTTTGCGGTCCGTCGGGTTCGGGCAAGTCGACGCTGATCCGCTGCATCAACCATATCGAGACGCATGATTCCGGCCGGATCGTCGTCGACGGCGTCGAGCTGACGGACCGGATGGGGGACATCAACACCGTCCGCCGCGAGGTCGGCATGGTGTTCCAGAGCTTCAACCTGTTTCCGCATCTCTCGATCGTCGAGAATTGCATGCTGGCGCCGATGAAGGTGCGCGGCCTGTCACGCGCGCAGGCGCACGAGCGCGCGCAGGGTTTCCTGCGCAAGGTGCGCATCCACGATCAGGCGAACAAATATCCGGGACAGCTGTCCGGCGGCCAGCAGCAGCGTGTCGCCATCGCGCGCGCCCTCTGCATGCAGCCGAAGATCATGCTGTTCGACGAGCCGACGTCCGCGCTCGACCCCGAGATGGTCAAGGAGGTGCTCGACATCATGGTGGAGCTCGCGCGGGACGGCATGACCATGGTCTGCGTCACGCACGAGATGGGCTTCGCCCGCGAAGTCGCGGACCGCGTGGTTTTCATGGACCGCGGGGCGATTGTCGAGGAAGCCGATCCCGAAACCTTCTTCCGCGCGCCACGCACGGAACGGGCGAGGGATTTTCTCGGCCAGATCATTCATTGACCGGGGAGGACCGTTCCTCGCGATGATGCCGTTCTGCGGGTGTTTTGCCCGCCCTGTCAAAGCAGCGTCATTGCGAGCCATCGTGTCGTCACCGACGACTGAAGACCCCAATGATTTCAATGGCCCCGCTACTGTGCATGGGGTTGTTTTCGCACTTTTTGTTATGAGGCTGGCGAAACGGCCGCGCCTCAGCGCCGGCCACGCGGCGCCTCGGCCTTGGCGGGCTGATCGGTCTGTGGTCCGCAGCTCGCGGCTGCAAGCGTCGCCTGCGCCTGCGGCATCAGGCCGGGCTCGGGGGCGAGCGCCTTCATCACGATCAGGCCGGTGGTCGAGGGGGAATCGATGATCAGTCGGTCGGCCGCGGTGACCTCTTCGTCCTCGGGCAGCTCGCTGTGCTGCGCTTCCGTCATCAGGTCGAGTTCGATCACCTTGCGGCCCGCCGAGCGGTCGTTGATGGCGTAATAGGCGATCTCGTTGCGGGTGTAGAACGACACCGAGGTATAGGCCTGGCTCACCGGCACCGTCAGCTTGATCGGCCCGTTCGTCAGATCATAGCGGCAGATCGCCAGCGCGAAGGCCGGATCCATGAACGGCATTGGCGAGGTGTTGGGATCGGCGAGGGGAAGCTGGCTGACGCCGTTGAGCTTCGTCATCGGCGTCAACCGCGAATAGGCATCCTGCGTCGCGATCCGCGGCAGCGCCAGCACGCTGACGAGATGGACGACGAGGCCCAGAACGATGCCGGCGATGATGGTGAACAGCAGGCGGATCATGAGCAGCCCGCCGTCGTGATGCTGGGCATCGGCGCATCGCGCTGGGTGCGCGTCGCAACGCCAACGGGGGTGTCGTAGAGGCGCAGCATGAGTGCGTAGCGCTCGATGCCGCCGGTCGGCAGCCAATTGCCGGCGCGCGAGCGCGAAGCGATGCGGATTTCGAACGAACCGTCGGACTGCCGCACGATCTCCTGGCTGGTGAAGCCGTAGCGCTGGAGTGAATTGGCGACGAGGTGGCCCTTGCGGTCGTAGAGCGTCAGCGTCCAGAACCGCGCCGGCGGCGTCACGCCGGAAACGACGACGTCGCAGCGGCCGTCGAGCGCCTTCTTCTTGTCGTCAGTGGTGGCGGTGAAGGCGACGCCGTCGCCGGTGCCGATCGGCAGCTCGCCGTTGCGCACGATGGTGGCGCGCGAATAGGGATCGACGTCTGCGGTGCCGGTGCGCGGCCGCGCGGTCCAGGCGCCGATCGTCAGCGCGCCGATCTCGGTGCCTCGCGTCGTCGTCATCCAGGTCGCGCCGACGCCGACCACGGTCGCGAGCAGGAGGGCCGTCAATGTGATCAGGATCAGCCGCACTTGTTTCGATCAGTTCTTGCGCGGGACGGACACGTTGGCATTCTCTTCCGCATAATTCTGCGGGAAGGCGAGCGCGCTCGCCGCCGAGGACGGCCCGGCCGGCTTGGTGTCGGCATCCGCCGATTTCCTTGCAGACTTGGCTGCGTCATCCAGCAGCTTCTCGACGCGCACCAGGATGTCGGCGCCGCGCTTGGTCAGTACCGGCGGCGGACCCGGCTTGGTCTCCAGGATCTTCGGCGCCGCATTGGCCTGCGCGTTGCTGACATGCTGCGGCGGCAGCTTCTGGCCCATGCCGATGCCGGGGATCTCCCGGACCTCGATGCCCTGATGCGCCGCGAGCATGATGTCGTGCCAGGTCTGCGCCGGCAGCGAGCCGCCGGTCATGCGGTTGGTCGGCGAATAGTCGTCGTTGCCGTACCACACCGCGCAGGTGAAATTGCCGGTGTAGCCGACGAACCAGGCGTCGCGATACGCGTTGGTGGTGCCGGTCTTGCCCGCGGTCGGAATGCCGTCGAGGGCTGCGCGGCGCGCGGTGCCTTCGCTGACGACGTGGCTCATCATGCCGGCCATGTCGGCGGCAACGGAGGCGGGGATCGCCTGCCGCGGCTTCGGCCCGTCGCGGTCCCAGCGCCAGACCGGATCGCCGGCGCCGGTGCGCACCTCCAGCACGGCGTGCGGCGTCACGGCCTTGCCGCGGTTCGGAAACGTCGCGTAGGCCACGGCGTGCTCGAGCACGGTGACTTCGTCCGAGCCGATCGGCAGCGACGGCGTGTCGGGCAGCGGCGCCTTGAGCCCGAACCGGCGCGCGACCTCGACGATCTTGGCGCGGCCGACCTTGGCGGGGTTCTGCGTCTTCGGCTCGTTCTTCCGGCCGATCTCGATCGACAGCTTCACCGGCACGACGTTGATCGAGCGCGTGATCGCCTGCGTCAGCGTCACCGAGCCGGAATAGGAATGGCCATAATTCTGCGGGCACCAATTGCCGATGCAGACCGGGCCGTCGACCACGATCGAGTTCGGCGTGTAACCGTTCAGCAGCGCGGTGGTGTAGACGTAAGGCTTGAACGAGGAGCCGGGCTGGCGATAGGCGTCGGTGGCGCGGTTGAACTGGCTGGCGCCGTAGTCGCGGCCGCCGACCATGGCGCGGATGCCGCCGTCGAGATCAGCCACCACGGTCGCCGCCTGCGTCGCGTGATAGTCGCGGCCGAACTGGCGAAGCTGGTTCTCGACCGCGTCTTCGGCCGCCTTCTGCACGTTGGCGTCGATCGCGGTGCGGACCACGAAGACGCGCTCGGTGTAGGATTTCGGGAAGGTGTCGACCAGCTTGCGCATCTCGTCGAAGGCGTAGTCGAGATAATAGTTCGGCGACGCCTCGTCGCGGCGGTCGACCGCGAAGGCGGGGTTGCGGCGGGCGCCGAACACCTGGCCCTCGGTCATGAAGCCGGCATCGACGAGATTGTCGAGCACGACGTTGGCGCGGGCGCGCGCCGCAGGCAGGTTGATGTGGGGCGCGTATTTGGTCGGCGCCTTGAACAGGCCGGCGAGCATCGCCGCTTCCGCCAGCGTCACGTCGCGCGCGGATTTGTTGAAGTAGAAATGCGCCGCGCCGTCGACGCCGAAGGTGCCGCCGCCCATATAGGCGCGGTCCAGATACAGCTTGAGGATCTCGTTCTTGGTCAGGCGCCATTCAAGCCAGATCGCGAGGAAGGCCTCGTTGACCTTGCGTTCGATGGTGCGCTCGTTGCTCAGGAACAGGTTCTTGGCGAGCTGCTGGGTGATGGAGGAGCCGCCCTGGCGGACGCCGCCAGCTTGCGCGTTGGTGACGAGCGCGCGCGCGGTGCCGGCGATGTCGATGCCGAAATGCTCGTAGAATCGGCGGTCTTCGGTCGCCAGCGTCGCCTTGATCAGCACGTCAGGAAAATCTTCCAGCGGGATCGAGTCGTTGTGCTTGATGCCGCGGCTGCCGATCGGGTTGCCGTAGCGGTCGAGGAAGCTCACCGCCAGATCGGACTTCTTCAGCCAGTCCTCGTCCGCGGTCTCGCGGAAGGCGGGAATGGCGAGGGTGAGCATCACGACCAGGCCGCCGAGGCCGAGGGTCGCGGCCTCCGACAGCGGCTCTATGAATACCCAGCGCTTCCACCGCCCGACATAGAAGCGGTCCATGAAGGTCGAGTAGCGCTCGTAGAGCTCGCGGATGCCCTTGGCCGAGGAGAACAGCGAGGAGTCGATGCGCGCGTCCAGATCCAGGAAGAAATTCCGGATCCTCTGCTTCCAATGCGGTGGTATGATCTGGCGCACCTAGAACCCTTGAGGCTCGCTTCGAAAGCGTTCAAGCACCCGGCCGGGGCGGCGTCGAGACGTCTTGGGGGAATGTTGCGGCAAACCCAAGGCGCCCGGCCAGCATCCGAGGGACTTGCTGTTCCTTCTAGCCGAGCGGAGCCCATAAACCAATGGTCACGCTCGCGATTTTGAACAACAGGCTGAATTGACCCCGGGTCACTACGGGCCCCAAAAGCGCGTTGCTTGCACCACCCCGGCCGCACGCCCTAGATGGTTTCGCCGTAGCTCTTTTGAACTTTTGTTGAGGCGCATGACCGCAGTTCCCAAACGACCTTCAGGCCAGGAAGGATTCTTCTGGAAAACCAAGACGTTGGAAGAGATGTCGGGGCCCGAATGGGAAAGCCTGTGCGACGGCTGCGGGCGCTGCTGCCTGAACAAGCTCGAGGACGAGGACACCGGGCAGATCTATTTCACCCATATCGGCTGCAAGCTGCTCGATGGCGCGAGCTGCGGCTGCAAGGACTATCCGAATCGCTCCGACAAGGTTCCGGATTGCGTCCGCCTGACCCCGGCCAATGTCCGCACTCTGAACTGGCTGCCGCCGAGCTGCGGCTACAAGCTCGTTGCCGAAGGCCGCGATCTCTATTGGTGGCATCCGCTGGTCTCCGGTGATCCCAACACCGTGCATGACGCCGGCGTCTCCGTGCGCGGCCGGGTCGAAGGCAGCGAGGAGCAGATTCCGGACGAGGAGCTCGAAGACCACATCGTGCAATGGCCGGCGCTGCTGCCGAAACGGGCCCGCCTGAAGCGACGTCCGAAGGACTGATCCGCCGCACGCCGCCGTTCAATTGTTCGGGATGACCCCCGGGCGGGATGCTCCCATGCGCCGCGGTGCCTGCCTGGGACGAACTTTGCTGTCTACATTGGCTGCATAGAACGAATCCATCGCGGCGTTGCGCCGCCCCACGATGCCCGATCGAAATGAACAAGTTCGAACGGCAGACCAGTTCTGCCGATACCCAGACTTTGCCCGATGATATCGCCGAAGAGCTGTCCCGGCTTCCGAGCGAAGTCATCAGCGTCGATGATGCCCCGTCGATCGCGCCGCCGGCGCCGCTGTCGCAGGACGAGGTCCGCACCATTGTCATCAGCCTGATGCTGACGATGTTCCTGGCCGCCCTCGACCAGACCATCGTGGCGACCGCGCTGCCGACCATCGGGCGCCAGTTCCAGGACGTCTCCAATCTCTCCTGGGTCATCACCGCCTATCTGCTCGCCTCGACCGCGGTCGCGCCGGTGTTCGGCACCTTGAGCGACATCTACGGCCGGCGCGCCATGATCATCATCTCGCTCAGCCTGTTCGTGGCAGGCTCGGTGCTGTGCGCGATCGCGCCGAATATGCCGATGCTGATCCTGTCGCGCGGCCTTCAGGGTCTCGGCGGCGGCGGCATCATGCCTGTGGTGCAGACCGTGATCTCCGACGTCGTCTCCCCGCGCGAGCGCGGCCAGTATCAGGCTTATTTCTCCAGCGTGTGGATGGTCGGCGGCATCCTGGGCCCGGTCATCGGCGGCGTGTTCGCCGAGCATCTGCACTGGTCGATGATCTTCTGGATCAATCTGCCGCTGACGGCCGCGGCGCTCGCGCTGCTGCTGCCGAAGATGAAGAAGATTCCGGTGTTCCACCGCAAGCGCAAGGTCGACTGGCTTGGTGGCGTTCTGCTGATGGCCTCCGCCGTCGTCTTCATGCTGGTGCTGACCTGGGGCGGCACGCGTTTTCCGTGGCTGTCGCCGACTGTGCTGGCGATGGTCGGTGGCGCCGTCGCGCTCGCGGTCAGCTTCGTGTGGCACGCCCGGCGCGCCGACGAGCCGTTCCTGCCGCTGCCGCTGCTCGGCGGAAGCGTCGTGCCGTTCGGGCTCATGGCCGGCGGTTGCGCTCTCGGCGCCATTACCGGCCTCACGGTCCAGCTCCCGCTCTATTACGAATCCGTCTATCACCTAACCGCCAGCGAGGCGGGCCTTGCGCTCATTCCGCTCGCCGCCGTCTCGACCGTTGGCGCGGCCGTTGCCGGCCGCACCATGGCGCGGGCCAAGCACTACAAGCGCGTCGCCATCATCGGCACCTCCTGGGCCGTGCTGTGTGGCCTTGGCCTCACGCTGACGACGCTGCCGCTATGGGGCCTGCTGACGCTGATGGCGGCGTTTGCGCTCGGCCTCGGCACCACCTTTCCGGTCTGCGTGGTCTCGGTGCAGAATTCGGTCGCGCGGGCGCAGGTCGGCACCATCACCGGCGCCTTGAACTTCTTCCGCTCGCTGATGTCGTCCTTCACGGTCGCCGCTTTCGCGGCTATCCTGCTGATCGCGCTCGGCATCGACGTTCCGCTCGCCGGCGAGCATCATGCCGCAGGCAGCGTCGCCATTCCCGCCGAAGACATGCGGCACGCCTTCCGCTACGTGTTCGGCGCGGCCACCGCGCTGATGACGATTGCCGCGCTCTGTCTGATCATGATGGAAGAGCGGCCGCTGGCCGGTCCCTCGGCGAAGCAACCCGTCGAGATGGCGGAGTAGGCTAGCCGCCTCGATCGGCGTAAGGCTCGTTTGCGACGTTGCCCTCGGCGGCCTTTCGCGCCGCCGCTGCGAGATGGGTCTTGAGCTGCGCCAGCGCATCAGTGGACCAATCCCGGACATCTGTGACGGCGACCCAGGCATCGACGTAATGTTCGGGCGCGTAGACATGGCCAAAGCCCATCGGCGTATTGGTCGCGACCGCCATGTCGAGGGCGAGCTGCAGCATGGTCACGACGGGATACCATCGCAACTCCGGTGACACATCCGGCCCGCGCGGCGCCGTCATCCAGTCGGGGGCCCGATAGGCGTCGCGATAGGCGAAGAAGGTGATCGCGTCGCTCGCATATTGCAGATAGACGACGCGCATCGGACCCCAGGGCGCATCTGCCGGCACGGTCGGTCCATTCTGGTTCATGAAGCGTACGAAGCGGCCGTCGCGGAATTCCGGCAGCCAGGCCGGCGTGCCCGGATTGCGGCCCGCCGTGATCGAGCGCCAGATGCGACTTTCGAACGGCGCGCCGCTCAAAAGTGCGCCCGCAATTGGATCGCCGATCATCTCGAACAGCTCTGCGGATTTCTCCGAGTTCATCGCGCCGAGGCTCAGTCCATGCAGGTACAGCTTCGGCCGCCGGTCCTTCGGCAGCGTCGTCCAGTAGCCGTAGATTTCCGAAAACAGGGCGCGCGCCGCTTCTGCACCGTATTCTGGCTGAAACAGCAGCGACAGCGGACTGTTGAGATAGGAATACTGCATCGCGACACTGGCGATGTCGCCATGGTGGAGATATTCGACGGTGTCCATCGCGGCGGGGTCGATCCAGCCGGTTCCGGTTGGCGTGACGACGATCAGGATCTTGCGGTCGAAGCCGTGCTGGCGCTTGAGCTCGTCGAGCGCGAGCCTGGCGCGCGCTTGCGCCGTGTCGGCGCCACCTAGGCCGACATAGACCCGCACGGGCTCCTGCGCGGGCCGTCCCGTAACGGCGCTGATCTCCGGTGCGGTCGGCCCCGAGGCGATGAACCGGCGCCCCATGCGTCCGAGCTGCGCCCACTTCACCAGCGAGGCGGCACTTCCTGTCCGTTCCGGCGCGGTCGGCTGCGGCCGCTCGGGCTCGAGCAAGGCGTCGACTTCGCGAAAGGACGAATCGAGCACGTTGAACGCCGTGCGGATCAGGACATTGCTGGCGATGGACCAGAACAACAGGCCCGCGGCGAGCACGCCGATGACGTTCGCGATCCTCCGCGGAATGACGCGCCTCGCACGCGCGGCGATGAAGCGCACGGCAAGCGCGAACAGCCGCCCCAGCACCAGCAGCACGACGAACGTCATCACGGCGATGGCGCAGACCTTGAGCGGATGGACCGTCTCGACCGGCGCCATCTTCATCACGCTGCGTATCGAGTCTTGCCATCCTGCCGCCCGCCACAGAAAAACAGTGACGACGAGCAGGCAGGCGGCCGCGACCAGTGCGTTTGCGGTCGATCTCAGGCGCGCCGACGGCTCGGGCAATTCGAGATAGTGCCACAGCCAGCGCCAGACATTGCCGGCGAGATAGCCGATCCCAAAGCACGCGCCGGCGATGGCGCCCTGCGTGAGATAGCTCCGCGGAATCAGCGTCGGCGTCAGCGAGGCTGCGAAGAACAGGGCACCGAGCATGAGGCCGACGCCGGACAACGACAGCAATTGCCGCCGAATGAGCCACGCCAGTTTGCCGAAGGCACCCACTGCGCGATTTAACCTCAGCTGTTGTCTGACAGACCGCTCTTGCGCGGCAGCACGATCGTGAATTCGGTAAACTTGCCGGGCACCGTCGCGACGTCGATCGCGCCGCCGTGCTGCTTCACCACGATGTCGTGGCTCATCGACAGTCCGAGGCCGGTGCCTTCGCCGGCCGGCTTGGTGGTGAAGAACGGATTGAACATCTTTTCCCTGACCTCGTCGGCAATGCCCGTGCCGTTGTCGCGGATGCGGATCTCCACGCTACCGCCGCGGTCGCGGGTTGCTACGGTCACCACCGGCTCGTAACCGGCGCCGCCGTCGGCCTTGCGCTTGGTGACCGCATGAAAGCCGTTCGAGATCAGGTTCAGCAGCACCCGGGTGATTTCCTGCGGAAACACCTCGGCTTGCCCGGCCGCCGGATCGAGCTCTCGCTGCAACGTCACGTCGAATCCCGGCTTCTCGGCCCGGGCGCCGTGATAGGCGAGATTGAGGCTCTCTTCCACCAGCCCGTTGATGTCGCTCAGCCCGTGCTCGCCGCCGCCCTCGCGCGAATGCAGCAGCATGTTCTTGACGATGGAATCGGCGCGCCGTCCGTGCTGCACGATCTTTCCGAGATTGTCCTTCAGGAGCCCCGTGAGCTCGTCGACTTCGCCGCGGATATCGTCCGCGAGGGCGACGGGTGCGAGCAGCTCGTTCAGTTCCTCGGTCAATTCGGCGGAGAGCGAGGCGAAATTGTTGACGAAGTTGAGCGGGTTCTTGATCTCGTGCGCGATGCCGGCGGTGAGCTGGCCGAGCGATGCCAGCTTCTCGGTCTGGATCAGGCGATCTTGCGCGGCGCGCAGATCGTCCAGCGATCGGCCAAGCTCCCGCGTGCGGTCCTGCACCTCGTTGAACAGGCGCGTGTTCTCGACCGCGATCACGGCCTGGTCGGCGAAGGTCTTGAGCAGGTTGATCGCCTTGTCCGGAAAGTGACCGGGCTCCGGCCGCGTCACGGCAATGGTGCCGATCGCAACGCCGTCGCGCAGCATCGGCACCACGAGGATGCTGCGATAGCCTCGCGTCCGCGCCAGCTCCTTCATGGCCTCGGTGAGGTCGGGTTCGTTCTGCATGTCGCTGCGGAAGGCATATTCTCCGCTCGCCGCCACCCGGCTGTGAATGCCTGACGCCGATAGCGGCGCCGGGAAGGAGCCGAGCAGATCGGCGTTGCCGGCCTCATTGTCGGTGGTGAAGGCGGCCAGATGCAGCATACCGTCGATGAGGCGGGTGACGGTGGAGGAGTGCCCGCCGATCAGCGCCTTGGCGCTGTCGGAGATCGCCTGGAATACCGGGGTGACGTCTGCGGGCGAGGCCGCGATCACCTTGAGGATGTCGGCGGTCGCGGTCTGGCGTTCCAGCGCTTCCCTGGTTGCGTTGAACAGGCTGACATTCTTGATCGCGATCACCGCCTGATCTGCGAAGGTCTGCAGCAGCCGCACGTGATGATCGCCGAACGAGCCCGTCGCACGGCGCGTGGCGATGATGATGCCGATGGCCTCGCCCTCGCTCATTAGCGGCGTGAACAGCATGCTGCGATAGCCCCGCGCACGCGCGATGTCGCGCGCCGCGGGCTCGATCTCGGTGTCGGGCAGCTGCGCGGCGGCACCATTGGCAACGAGCTGGCAGGGCGGGAATTGCGCGAACGGCACCGGAAAGGACGCCTGGAGCACGCGGTCGCCGGCCGGATCGGTCGGCGTGAATGCGGCGAGGTGCGCGGCGCCGTCGACATAGCGCAGCACCGCGGTGGAAAAGCCGCCGATCAGCCGGTTGGCGTTGGCGGCGATGGCGTCGAACACCGGCTGCACGTCGGAGGGCGAGGCCGCCATCACTTTCAAGATGTCCGCCGTGGCGGTCTGGCGCTCGAGCGCTTCGCGCGTCTCGTTGAACAACCGTGCATTCTCGATCGCGATCACGGCCTGGTCGGCGAAGGTCTGCAGCAGCTGCACGAGATCGGGCGCGAACGCGCCCGGCTCGGCGCGAGTGACGCTGATCATGCCGACCGGCGTGCCCCGGTTCATCAGCGGCATGAACAGCACGCTGCGGAAACCGCGCAGCCGCGCCAGTTCGCGGTTCAGCTCCGGGACGTCATCGGCTTCGCTGTCCGGAAACTGGATGGTCTTTCCGTCACGCACCAGGGCAAAGGTCGGGAAGTCCGCAATCTTGCGCGGGAACGAGGCTTTGAGCCCGTCATCCGCCTCCGGGCTGGTCGGCGTGAACGCCACGAGATGCAGCTCGTCGCCGATGAATTGAAGCACGGTGGCGGAGAAGCCGTCGAGCAAACGCTTGGAACTGGACGCGATCGCCGCGAAGACCGGCCGGGCATCGGAGGGCGAGGCCGCGATAGTGCGCAGGATCTCGGCGCTGGCGTTTTGACGATCCCGCGCGATCGCGAGCTTGCTGCGCAGCCGGGCGTTCTCGTCGGCGATATCGTTGGGACGGTCAGTCATTCGCAATCCAGCTCGATGCCGCGAGCTGCGCGGCACCGGGCCGGATTATCACATCCCCCACGGCGG